>JBKCGZ010000105.1:0-23729 GCA_046303115.1 Bacteroidota bacterium
TGATAAAGGCTACAATCGCTAATAATGAAACGATTATTTTTTTATCACTGAAATTAATTGCTATTTTTTTAGTTGAGAAGAAAAATATTTCAATTAGTATTATAGCAAACGGAATAGTGTAGGCGTTTTCTTTTGTAAGAATTGCTAACAAGAATGATGTTAAGGCTCCTGCGAAATAAACATAAGCTGATTTGCCATTATTCAATCTGCCTTTCATGTATAATGCAATTGAAAGGAAATAAAACATAGCTACCATTGAAGCCATCCGTTGTACAATATAGGTTACAGCTCCTGTTGCTAATGGATGCGATACAAATAGTAATGCGGTGATTAATGCAATCGACGATTGATGTTGAGCAAGTGAATGATCTTTTAACGAAGGCGATTTAAATACTAATCGCACAATCCAAAACACGAGCGTTGCATTGATAACATGAATCAACATATTGACAAAATGATACCCCCATACATTATACTGTCCGTAATGAAAGTTAATCGCAAATGAATAAAACGCAAGAAAACGAGAGTGGTTAATATCCCACATTTGTTTTATATTAGTTAAACTTCTTATTGCTTCGTTATCTAAAATATTATGTTTATCATCAAATTGAAAACTGCAATCAAAAGAGTTAGCATAAATCAACATTCCAAGAATCACAATAGCAATTCCTCCAATCCAATTAAAAATAGTGTTGCCACTAGATTGATCATTAATCTTGCCTTTACTTTTATTCACTGATTTCTTCGATGGTTTCATATGTTAATCGGGTGTTAATTCAAATAGTCAATTAGGGAAGCAATTATTACGATTATATCAGGAAGATTGTTTCTTAGGATAGTTATTTACATCAAAGGCAAGTCCTGCAAGTAATAATTGAAATCCTAGAATAATTAGTAAGGTTGGTAATATTACTGTACCGGTAGGAGCACCAATCCCAAGTTTATCATACTCTTCATATTTAAGTAAACCAAAAATAAATCCGTATAAGAAAATGGGTATGCCTGTTATTAAATACAACGTACCAACATTAAAATCAAATAAAAAGTATTTCAATAAAATTCTCCTTAAGAAAGTGACTAATAACTTGGGAGGAAATTCAAATAATGTTTTTGTGCTGGATAAACCTGATATTTCATCACCATATTTTGCTTTCATTGGCACATCAAATACCACTGCATTGCAAAAGTATAGTTCTGCAATCATGGATGTTTCAAAATAATAACGCTTATGTAATTTATGAAAATTAACTAACGCAAGCGTTTCATTTTTTATCGCTGTGAATCCGTTGGTAGGATCAAATATATTCCAGTAACCAGAGGCAGCTTTAATTAAGAAACTTAATCCTAAATTACCAATTCGTCGAACAGGAGGCATAGCTTGTAGTGCTCGAAGATCTCTAAATCGATTGCCTTTCGAAAAATCGGCCTTCCCTTCTATAAGCGGTTGAATTAATTTAGTAATATTAGATGCATCCATTTGTCCATCACCATCCATTTTGATAGTAATATCAGCACCTAATTCTAATGATTTTTTATAACCTGAAATCATCGCCCCACCTACACCTTGATTAGTTTGATGATGAACAATATAAATTTTATTGTTCCCCTCAGCTAGTTGTTCTAAAATAGAAAAGGTGTTATCGGTTGATTTATCATTTACAGCTACGATAAAACTAATTTCTTGAGGAATTCCATTAATAACCTCTTCAATATGTTTTGAAACGTTATAGCAAGGGATAACCACGCAAATTTTATTATTATCTAAATGAATCATATGCGTTAAATTTATAAACTAATTATTAGTAATGCTTTTTCATTTCGTTATGAAATTGCATCCCAATAAATGTTGGACTGTTTTTTCGATTAATATCACTAATCGCATTTTTCAATAGCAAATTCGAATCATAGTTTTCTGAATTTAAATAGTCTATTTTGTTTGCAAGGTCAGAAACATCCTTACACTTAAATAAGAATCCGTTTTTACCATCTTCAACGATATCAGAATTTGGCTCTAAGTCAGATGCCAAAACTAATTTAGGGAAACTCATTGCCATTAAAAGAACTCCACTTTGGTAAATAAAACGATAGGGGAGAATAACCGCCTTAGAAATTGAAAACAATACATCTCTTTCTTCATCACTGATATGTCTTATTACAGAAATGATTTTTTCTTCTAAATCATTCTCTTTGATAATAGCTTCATATTTATCCCAATCTTCAAAACGAAGTTTGCCAGCAATAACTAGTTTGTAATTACTTTTAGTCTCAGCAGCCGCTCTTAATAATATATCAACACCTTTTGCTTTTTTAATTTGTCCGAAGAAAAGTAAGATGACTTCTTTATTTTTTACAGCTTTAGTTATTCTTTCAGAGAGATTATTTAGTATTGTGTGATTGTTTTTTAATTCTTCTACTTTACTTTTATCTTGATGAAATTTATCAAATAACTGAATAAAATTAACGTGAGGAATAATCGCTGTTCGTTCAAGCGATTTTATAGAGATGATTTTTGAAATTTCCTCTTTACAGAAATTATTATGTACAACTCTTTGATTAGGTAATTTATCTACCACCCATTTTTTAATTATTGTCGAAGTTGCAAATTCTAAACTTTCAATATCGTGTACTATGGTTAACACTTTGAATCGTAAAATACGAGAAGAAAGTAAGGTAATTAAATCAAAAACTGTCGGACTAAATATGTGTATGATAATCCAATCGACTCCAGATAAACGTGCATGAAAAATACTTCTAAAAAAACCAATGAAGGAGCTTAAAACAGATTTTAGTTTACTTACACCAATATTATTGAAATACTTCTTATATGTTATCCCGTTTTCATAACAATTAAAATTCGAATATAAATAACAATTATCACCTGCAGCAATCAAACCCCTAAGCAAAGAAAGATCATAATGATCAATTCCGGCTTTGCTTCCTACATTATCTATTATCGCAATTTTCATTTATTACTTTTCTTGTAGAGCGTTGTTATAAAATATTTCCAGATAGCAGTTTCTTTTCCTTTATTTTCTAACTTCCATTCTTTCATGTTATCATTCGGATTTTTTACTTCCATAAATGGATTCCAGAAATCATAATCGGGTTGATACGCAAAATAAGACCAACCCCAATTATATTGACTAATAATATCAGCAACATCTTTCACCCATTGGTTGCAATTGGGAGCCCATCTTACTGATTGAAATTCGCCAATATAAATTGGATAACCTGTTTTACTTTCAAATGTTTTTAGTGAATTGAAGGTTTTAATTAGAGCGTTTTTATCCCAATATTTACCTGCAATAGTTCCAGGATATTCTACCCCACGAGGCCTGTTCTTAATACCTTGATGTGTAAAAGGCATAGGCAAATACATATGCGCTCCATAAATCAATTTATCATCTTTAATATTGAATCCTTTAAATCCAACATAATTTAATGGTTTACCAAAAGGACCAGGAGTTAATAGAAGGAATCTATTTTTATCGTACTTGCGAATAATTTTTAAGGTATTATTAAAAAACTCTTCCAAGCGCGGAGGCGACTGTGCTTTCGAAAACTCATCGCTGCCAATTGCTGGCTCACCTATAAACTCATAAGCACTTAATTCATCACCTCTGTTTTTAAAATGATTACAGATAATATTAATTTGAGCATATGCACTATCCATATATGTATTGCCTTGCCAAAACTCTTTAGACTTATCATCTACATCATCATTTGGGTCTAATACTAAATAGTTATCTGCAATGAGGGCTGTCATTTTATATTTCTTACATTCATCAAGAATCTTATCAGCCCATGCAATTTCATTATAAAAAGCATCTACTGGTTTTATCTTTCCATTTTCTGTTCGCTTGCATGGTTTTAATTGTATTCGCACGAAATTAATCCCACAACTATTGAGATATTGAATGTCTTGGTAATCTGATTTCCCTGATTGAAGTGAGATACCTCTCCACGGCCAACCCTTTGGACGAGCAGTTGATTTAACAACTATACAACTTGCTGTATTACTCTTCTTACCTTGAATTATTTTAGAGCCAAATCCAATAGCAATTGATAATCCTGTTATACTAAAAAGGACAAGTAGTATTTTATTTTTCATTATTTTAAAATTCTATTTTTTATAAAACTTATGATTCCTTTTGTTCTTCCCCAGTTTAACATTAATGCAAGTACACCTTTGATTGGCAATAATAGAAGGTACCAAATTTTACTAAACACATTAACATTAACTCCGCTCAATGGATAATTAAAATGATTCATTTCTTCCTTTGCAATTTTTTCACAAATTTCGATTTCTCCATTAGACAAGCCACCTCTATGCCAAGCACCAACACGTTTTTCATCAACCCCCAATTTATTTGGATCATCTTTTTGTGATGAACTTCCTACTTGTGGTACTAGCAGCATTTGTTCTTCATAATTAATTTCACAATGCTCGCATATCTTTTTTAATATAGTGGATGTGTTTAATAAAAGATCTTCAAATTTTATGGTGATTACATTTGGATGGTTTTCAAAAATAATAGCAGATGAAACAGCATTCTTCCATAATCTTGATATAAAATACGGATGATAATTTGCCCAAAAACGTAAAGACTCTTTATTCGTCACATAATTTCCTCCCATCCTACGACGTTGATGTCTGTTCTTTTGTGATAATACAACATCACGAGGGTCTCGTACCAGATGTATTATTTTACACTTTGGAAATTTTTTAAATAGCTGTGACAACTTAAAAATATTTCCTGGTAAGTCTTCGCAAGGAATTTGCTTATTATTTTTTAATGCTGATTGATGAACAAAATAACTGTAAGCATCCCAAGCATCTAATCCATCTTTGTAAAAAATCGCCATCATTTTATTAGCATATGAATAATACTTTTCAGGATTACGTTTTGCATGGAATCCATTCTCGTATACATCTAAAAGCCAAGTGAAAATTTTATTACAATCTTCTTTACTGATAGTATCTAATTCTTTGCCGTGTGCAATGCAAGGGCCGAACAAATGCAATTCAGGAAATAAATTCACTTTTGAGTTATTACCTAACATTCTGCCAAGCATGGTAGTTCCTGAACGACTATTGCCAACTATAAAAATCATATTTTATCTTCTAAATTTTCCTTGCTATAGCGAAAGTAATATACTATACCGAGATATACTGCTATTACTCCAAAGAATTTCTGATTGGATGCAGCAGTAAAATAATCTGCAAATTGGAACAGCATGACATAAATGGATGATACATATAAAGCACTGTTTTTTATATTAATTTTTCTACTATATCTCCATGTCATTATGAAAGGAATATAAAATATCAGTGTTCCTAATATTCCATAAACATATAGGTTACCTAGTAAACCTACATCAACAGGATAGAAGTGTTTATTAATACTTCTGAAACCATCATTCCATTTGGTACTTAGAAATCCTACTCCCAGTAAAGGATGCTTTATAAACCCTTCTATTGCAATTTTAGATTCCATGAACCTTATATTCGTGGATGATTCTGCCACTTTATTACCTGTTAATGTTTCAACTGCTGTAATGTATAAGTTGATATTTTTATTTAGAAAATCAGGTGCTAATAATCCTATTGTACCAAACACTAATATACCACCAACCCCCGATAGAATTAGTGTTCTAATAATTCTAGGGAATGAAAAATTTAATAAAATATAAACACATATAGTACCAGTTATAGCAACTAATTGTGTTCTATCCAATAAATAAACAAGAATGTAGAAACCTGTCAATATCGCTGAAAAAGTCCATCCTTTTTCCTTGCTCACCCATATTTTAAATAAACTGTAAAGGAATAAGCCATACATACAAGAATCAGGAAACTCATATCGATAACCTTTATTAGGACTAAGCGTGACAAAGTCGGTGTCTAAAAATTGTGCAGGATTAACGAACATATAAAAAAGTAAAAAGATAAAAAGCATCGTTTGTAGTGATCTGATAAAATACTTTTCAAATTTATCTATGCTTAACCACCCATCTCCTAATGCTGTTGCAATAAAATGTGCACTCAATACCATCGTTAATTGTCGCTGTGCCAACAATCCAAATATTATTGGTTGCCCAAAAACTTTACTTGCTTGCATTGCACTAATAAATGGCATAATTAAAAATGGCAACATGATTAATGTGATGGTTTTTACCTTTTTTAATGATAGAGCTTTATACCATTCAAATAAATAATGTGTCAATAAAATAAATATAAAACTAACTGATGTTACATCAACGAAAACCCTGTTGGGCAAACGACCAAAAATGGAAAATGCATTAGCAAAAAATAAAAACCATAGAAGTTGATAAAAACTTCCTTTTAAAAATCTATTTAAATTCAGTTGCATTTTTTTAATTACTTCCAGTGATTAAGGGTTACTCCAATTAATTCTTCCAACTTTTCTATGTCATTTTTGTAATAATCTTTTAGTAATAGCTTATATGTAGCAGGTAATTGTTCTTTATTTTCTTTTGATAATAATTGCTTAAGAAACTTATGAATCCCTAAAAATTTTAATACTTTTCTTAAGCGTGATTTTAAACTACCTGATTCAAGAAAATTATCTACAATACTTTTTCTTGCTTCATTTGTTTTTTTGTTTTCAATTAATTCAATTTCGGAATTTAAAGAAACACCAATAAACCCTAGTATTTTGCATATAGTGTTTTTTGGATTTAACTTATAATCATCGTAAAAACAAATAAATACTTGTTCTTTCGGAAATACATCTAAATATCTCTTTACTTGTTCATAGTAAAATCCACCACTCAAGAATATAGGATCTCTTCCCCAGATTGGATTTGATATCAGATGAAGTTTATCGAATTCACTTTTAAAATTAGCTGATACAAGTCCCATTCGTTTTTCCATATTGAAATGGCTCCATGCTCTTTCAGCAGGATTACGTAGGATAATGATGATTTTGGCCTGAGGATTATATTGATAAATATTTTCTGCAGCTTTTAGCGAATATAAATAACTTACACTTGCTTCTCCACATTTTTGAGACGATTCTGCCTTGCTAAACAGTTTTTTATACATCGATTCATCCCTGATAAATGCATTCCATAATTCACCTTGCATTCCATCATTTATCCATTGCGCAGCATTATCTTTTTTTAATTTCTCTTGTAATCCTTTTCGTAATTCTTCAATCGCAACTTCATTATAGAAATAATTAGGTTCCTTTATTGGCGACATATAAATATCCGCATACGATGCAAGTGTCTGTTGCAAAGCAGTTGTGCCCGATTTGGCAGCTCCTACAATAAAGAAATCTGGTTTATTGCTCATCGTTGCAGCCAAAAAGGTAAATTGATATTAGGGAAGTTTTTAAGCATGGATGCTAAACGCTCATTAGGGCCATCATATGTTTTTTTCAAGCGTGTAATGACTACCTCATCTCCTTTGTTGTTTGCATCACTTTTCTTTTCATTTATTCCGTAGTATAGTCCGCGAATAAATCGCTTTAGCTTGTAATGTTTTCTCCAAAATGTTTCAGTATGATGATTGAACCATAGAGCAAACTTATGTACAAAAGCTATTTTATAATCTGCAGTTCTATTTTCAATGGTAAAGTCTTCTTTTTTGAAGAATTTAAAATCAATTTCGAGCCACTTGCAAACTTTTTTCATTACACCTGAAGTATCATTCGATAGTTCATCAAAGAAAATAATCAATAAACGGTCTTTAAAATGCTCCATCCAAATAGGAAGAAATGATGCGTAATCACCTTCAATTAGTCCTTGTGTGATATGATCTGTTTCATTTGATTGACGGATTCCATTTTCGATAGAAGAAGACATTTCAACAAATTGTTGAAGGGTAGTATCAGCAGGAATCTCTAGCTTAGTAACACAATGACGGTAGAAAGAAATAAAGCGATCAGTAGGTTCACGGAGAATAAATATTATCTTAACATCATTACCAAGACGTTCTTCTATTTTATTGATTAATGATATACCACCGTATAAGTATGATGGTGTTGTTTCCAAAACATATTTCTCGTTAGCGTAATGCTTAAAGTGTGTTGCATATTCATCATTACTTGCGACTTCTTCGTTATAACGTGCTGGTAGTAAAAACGCAAGTTCTTTTATAAGTGAACCACAAACTTGTGGATGCATTGATAAGTAGGTATGTAATGATGTAGTACCCGCTTTGTGTACACCTCCAATAATTAAGTTGGGTAAATTATTTTTTCTTTCCATCTTTTATCTGAGCCAATTACTTAAATCGCGATTTATTAATGCTTGTGTCTTTTCGATATCGTTTTTAAAAATGCTAATCAACCATTTCTTATCTTCTTCACTCATTTTCGGAATTTTTCCTTCTTTAAAGAATATTGGTTTTACTTTAGCTTGTATGCTATCGGGCAATGCTCTAAAGATTTTTCGTTTTAATCCCGTTTGTGTGATGAACTTTACTAGTCCTGCCCATTTAGGCATCTTCGCTTCATTTTGTTTATTTGAATAGTTGATAGAAGCCTTGGCATCAACACCAACGAAATCAAATAACTTTTTTCCAACAGCAGATGCATCCGACTTCAAATCATCATTTAAAAAAATTAAAATTTGATTATTAGGAAACGCATCCAAGAATCGTTTCACTTGCTCAAAGTACATTCCCATTTCAATATAGTTATGAGATATGCACCAGCCTTTATTTGTCTTTTTTAAATCAGCTTCTATTTCTTCACGAAAAGAAAGTGTTGTTCTGCCATCACGAACATTTGCGAGATAATGCGAGTAAGCTCTTGAAATGGGATTACGCAAAATCATAATAATATTTGCCTGAGGATATTTAGCTTTTATTTCATTTGCTGATACCACAGAAAACAAATAACCATTACTGATTTCTCCAATTGCTTTTTGATTTGTAGCGTTTTTAAATAATTTCAAATAAGTTGCGAAGTCATCAACATACCATTCCCAGTATTTCTTCGACATATCGCCTGCAACATATTCTTGAATGTTAATGCCTCTTGAGTAAACATATTTTTTATATTCATCACTAAAGTTTTCAATTCGAATATCGCTGCAAAAGAAATGTGGTTCTTTAATTGGCGACATATAAACATCAGGATGCTGCTCTAAAAAATCATAGAGTGTAGTAGTTCCGCATTTGGCAGCACCGATTACAAAGAAATTAGGTTCTTTATTTTGTAGCATTTTTATTTCTGAACATTTTTAATTTTTCAATTCCTGGTAAGTAGATAGAAAGGATACCAAGATTTTTTTTCGCGTAAGCAACAGATAATAAATTCTGAATAATTTTTGCCGATGATGAGGAGATAGCAGCTCCTACTAATCCAATCTTAGGAACTAAGAACAAATTTAAAATAATACTACCTATAGCCGTCGACGTTATAATCTTGTTATATTGTTTCTGATGTCCCGACATTTGCAATAAAATACCAATTGACCCAGTGATGCTGTTTACGAAGTTTCCAATCGATAATAAAATCAAGGCAATCCATGCACCTTTAAAGCCTTCTCCTAAAAATCCTAAAATAGTTTCTGGAAAAAAGCAGAGCACGAGTGTTAATGGTAACGAAGTAAAAAATAACAGTCGGTTTGATTTAATAATTATGTTTTGCAATCGCCCCATTTCTTTTTTGTGATATAAATCGGAGAATACGGGAGCTTGAATGGCATTGATAGCAAGTAATACGATTGCTGATAGTGTGGAAAGTTTAAAGGCCGCATCATACATCCCAACTTCTTCCGACGAACGAAATATTCCGAGAATGATGTTGTCCGTCCACCCCAAAATAAAGAACATCGAGCCTGTTAACATCATTGGCATCGATTCGCTCAGCATTTGATTCCAGTTAAGCGTAGGCTGATAAATACCTTCTTTCATTTTACTGAATCGCCACCACGTTATAACGCTAATCAAGCAAGTGCCTAATGTTGCAAATGTGTAGGCATGCACAACACCCCAACTCGATTTCATGTAAAAAAGTACCAGGAGTAAAATAGCAGATAACAATGGTTGAATAGCTTTAAAGATCATATAGCCAGTCATGTTTTTAAATCCGCGGTAACCAGCGCTGTTTAATCCAATTAGAACAAAAGGGACAAAAGCCATACAGGTCTGTTGGAGTTCATCGGTAAGTTCTGGCTTGCTGAAAATAGTTCCAGCTATGAAGGGTGCGGCAAAGAATGTTGCTATTGCCCAAATGGACGAGGCCGTTAGTGTTAATTGCAGTGATTGCAAATAAGTTGTTTTGATAATGGATGCATCCGCTTGATCTCGGTGTGCTGCAATAATTCTTGTTAAGCGATTATCAAGCCCCATCTGTGAGAAGATAGCGAATAGCTGAAGGACAGTGAAACATAGTGTAAAGGCCCCTTGTTCTTTTGGTCCGTATAAGCGAGCTACAATGAAAATGAATAGATACTGTATTACCATCCCTCCTAATCGAACGGAAAGTGCTAAAAAGCTCTTTTTCAGAACAAAGGAAGAATCTTTATCGTCTTTATGAAAAAACGAAGTCAGTTTTTTAATCATTTAAATTGCATAAACTATTGTTGCAACGGTTTAGCGAATCTAATGAATTATGCTTCTGTAAATACCTGTATAGTAGAAGGGTAGTTCACAATGAAATGTTAACATTGATGAGCGTGAAAATGGGAGCAAAAAATAAATTATTATTTGACATGTTAATTTATCCTTTACCGTTATGAGTTTACATAAACTTAATGTTGGCTTAAATTTAAAGTTGATTAACAAGCAGAATTTTGCAAGCATATAAACATAGCTATGCGTATTATAATTTTTTGTTTGATGCTTGCCATTACTGGTAAACTATCTGCTCAAAATGGTTTAGAAGGAATTATTATTGAGAAATATTACATTTCCGACGAAAATGATGCTAAATGTACGGAGGGTGGTTATCTCAAGCCTGGTTCTGTAACGTATAGAATTTATGTAGACATGAAGCCGAAATACAGCTTACAAGCGGTGTACGGTATATCAGGTCATCCGTTAAAAATTGCCACAACCACTTATTTCTTCAATAATACTATCAACGGAGGAGCAGTTGCGAATGATGTTTCACGATTAAGACTATTGGAGCATACTACCATGCTTGATTCGTGGGTATCTGTGGGAGCTGGATCAGATGCTGATTATGGAAATTTGAAAACAGATGACACTTATAACTCATTTACGAATAAAAACGAAATTTTAAAAAACAATAACCCCGATGCAGGAATTCCTTTAACCAAGTACGATGGGTTAATGGCTGGTACACCTCAGCGCGTTGTATCATTTTTTGGTATTGATAAATCCAACTTATCAATATTTGATAATACTATCGATACTGCTGCTCGTGGTCAGGTTTTTACCACTGAAAATGGATCATGGGCGTCGTTTGGAGGTGCATATGGCAGTGACACTTCCAACAAGGTTTTAATTGCTCAGTTAACTACTGATGGACAATTATCTTTTGAATTAAATCTTCAGTTAGGAACTCCGTTTGGAAGTACAGAAAATTATTACGCTAAGAATCCTCAGGGTTCTGAATTACAACTTCCTGATTTGATATACCCAGTTGTAAAAAATAGTGCTCCTGAAATTAAGTGGGTCGTTATTCCTAAAAATAAAAAAATAAAAAAATACGACCAACAAAAATTACAGTTTGTAGCAAGTGATAAGGATAATAATATTCGTAAGGTGGATTTGTTAGTGAACGACCTTAAAATCACGGAATTGTTTGTCGCTCCATTTACATTCAACTGGAATCCACAAATGGAGGGGAATGCGAAGGTTAGCTCTGTTGTTTATGATTTTGCGGGGGCAAAAGGTAAATCAGAAGAAATAACGTTTATCGTGCAATAATTAGCAACATTCTAATATTAATAAATTGTAAAGAATGATTGTTAATTTTTTGTAGCACTTAACCCAAACATAATATTTTATTTCGTTTTTCATCATCTTGGGTTGTGAATTTTGTGGCTTGATTTCAATTCTTAACAAACCATATAAATTAATCAAAATGAAAAGAATTTACCTAATTGTATTATTGCTTCTTGCAGGACTTTCTGTTAATGCTCAAAACGGCTTAGAAAATGTAGTTGTAGAAACTTACTACATTTCCGATGCAAATGATACAAATGCCAACTTAGATGGTGGTATATTACCAGTTGGTTCTGTTACGTACAGAATTTATGCTGATATGTTGCCAGGATATAAGTTTCAGGCGGCTTATGGAGTACCAGGTCATGATTTGAAGATTGCAACTACTACATTATTCTGGAATAATGAAGATCGTGGTTCTACATCTCCAACGTTTTCTAAAACGAATGCTGTAAGAAATACAGTAATGTTAGATTCTTGGTTATCTGTTGGTGCTGCATGTAATGGCAACTTCGGAATTATGAAGACATTAGATGACGGTTTGAATAACGCAGTTAACAATTACGTTCCACAGGTATTACAAAATAACGACCCCGCAATGGGCATTCCATTAACTGTTCAGGATGGATTTTTTGCTGGTTTACCAGAGGCAGTTACAACAGTTGGTATCTCAACTGAAATTACCGTTTTTGATAATTTAAATGATGGTACTAATGGTCCATTATTCATGACAAACAATGGGTCTTGGGCCTCTTTAAATGGTTCAACAGGTCCTGATCCAGTAGATAATAAAGTATTAATTGCTCAAATTACTACGAACGGAACTTTATCATTCGAATTAAATATTCAAATTGGAACACCAACGGGTGGAGTTGAGAATTATGTGGCTTCAAATCCTGTAGGTACTGAAGTTTCTATCCCTTCTTTAACATATACATCACCCACAATCGGTGTATTTAATCCATCAACAAAAAATATTTCTTTCACTGCTTTCCCTAACCCAGTAGAAAATAATTTATTCATTAATACTGCGAATATTAAATCGGAAGAGCTTGTTTACTCGATTTATGATTTAACAGGAAAAATGGTTGATAATGGTTTATTTGCTGTGAATGCACAAAAAAATATTCAGCAAATAGATGTGGCTCAATTAAACACAGGACTATACTTTATTGAATTATCAGTAAACGGAATCAGTTCAACTCAAAAGTTCATTAAAAAATAAAAAGCTATTACGACTTCTATTATGAAGAAGCCAATACTCCTGTTAGTTATTTTAATTTCTTGTGTTGTTAGTTCATTCGGACAAGGGACGATTCGCGGAAAAATAATAGACACCAATGGTGAAACGCTCATAGGCGTAACCGTTATGTTAAAAAACAATCGTGCTGTAGGTACAAGTTCTGATTTCGATGGAAATTATTCCCTGACCTTTAAAGATGCTGGTCCTCAAGTTTTAGTGTTTACTTATGTAAGTTATAAAACACAAGAAATTACTGTTAATCCGGAAGGGAAAGTAGTAGTGAAAGATATCATCATGGAATCGTCAGCACAGGAGTTAAAAGGTGTTGAAGTTTCTGCGAAAGCAACAAAAGCAAGAGAGTATTTTTCTGAAATGGTGAAGAAAAATGCTGCTGTTTCGATGGATTATATTTCTTCTGAAACAATGAAGAAAACAGGAGACGCAAATGTTGTAGCTGCAGTATCTCGAGTGTCTGGTGTTTCTACGAATGGTGGTTTTATTACTGTTAGAGGTATTGGCGACAGATATGTGAAGACAGCAGTAAATGGTTCAATGATTCCTACGTTGGATCCTTTTACGAATAATATCAAATTAGATTTATTCCCTGCAAGTTTAATTGACAACGTTTTTATTACTAAAACAGCAAGCCCTGATTTACCAGGTGATTGGGCAGGAGCATTTTTATCGGTAGAAACGAAAGACTATCCTGATAATCTTGCTATTAATGTTGAAACTAGTTTTGGTTATAATAATCAATCAACCTTTAAAAGTATTGTATCATCTGATAGAAGCTCAACTGATTGGTTAGGATATGACGATGGATTAAGAGCTTATGACCATTCAACGTTTGCATTTGCAAATACAGAGCCCTCACTATTACAAACTTTTAATGCTTTAGGCTTAGGTGATTATTATAGTTCTTTGGGAATTACATCTATTGATCCTACAGAGGATATCAATAATACTTATTTTAAGTTAGGGCTAGTGCAGTTAGGTTTGTTAGCACCTGCCTTATTTGATGATCCTACAGCCTTCAATCAGGCAAAAGACCTATTCAATACGGGAGGTTATAAATCAGATGCATTTAATAGTATCAATGCTAATGTTCCTGGATCAGCAAAAAAATTTGCTAATAACTGGAACACAACAACGCGTAATGCACCATTAAACTTTTCACAAAGTTTCAGTATTGGTAATCAAATTAATTTATTTGGAAGACCTTTAGGATTTATTGCCGGATTTAAATATGGTTCGAGTGTTATTTATGATCCGCAATCAGAAGTTGTACGTTGGGCATATGACGATATTGAGGGGCAAAGAAGAACTGAAAATATATCGCAGCAAGCTAGTCGTGAAACAAATGGTTGGAGTGCACTATTTAATGTGGCTTACAAGTTAAATCCGAATAACAGTGTTTCGTTTTTATTCATGCCAAATTTAACAGGCGTTAATAACGTTCGTAATTCATTTGATGCTTCCGAAGTGCCTGATGTTAGAATTACAAAAAGTCAGTTTTTCGAACAGAGAAGTCAGTTAGTATATCAGTACAAATCTGAGCATTATATTCCGAAGTATAAATTAAAAATGGAGGCGAATGCTTCTTATACAAATGGTAACAGTCAGATTCCTGATTTTAAGAATATACGTTATATCAGTAATCCTAATGGATCATTTCAGATTGAAGGAACAACTGGAGCAATTGCTCGTTTCTATCGTTATTTGAATGATGATTTTTTTGATTCAAGAATTTCATTTGAATTACCGATATCAAAGGATACGTCTGGTTTATCACGCAAGTTAAAATTTGGTGGTGCTTACCAGCTTAACAATAAAAAATACGATCAGTATCAGTATGATATACGAACAGAGAATAGTCAGTTTTATGGAGACTTAAATTCATTTTTAAATCCTTCTATTTTCGATATTCAAACTGTAAATGGTATTTCATCATTACCTGCATATTATAATAGCTCAGAGTATAGTAATTCAGGTGCGGTAAATCATACATTTGGTAATTCAACAATTTTTGCTGCGTATGCAATGTCGGATTATGCAATCAATAAAAAGCTTCGTGTCTCTGGAGGTATCAGAGCTGAGAAAGCAAAATTATTTACGGATGTTGTTTTATTTGATTCATTAGGTTATGCACCAGATGATGAAAGAAGATTTTACGATGAGAATTTCCCTCTAGCTAATCCTGGAAATCTGGAAGAGTGGAGTATTTTACCCAGTATAAATGTTATTTATAAATTGAAAGAAACTGAAGGGGCCCCTACAAACATTCGTTTGAATTATAGTAGTTCTGTTGCTCGTCCAAGTATTCGTGAATTATCAGATATTGCAGTATTCGATTATGAATATCGTTTACCGGTTGTAGGTAATTCAAGCTTGAAAATGGTTCAGGTGAACAACTATGATATCCGCTATGAAAAATATTATCCAACAGGGAATGATTTTTCTGCGAGTATGTTTTTCAAAACATTCAAAAACCATATTGAATTAGTCAACTCTAATTTTATTACTTGGCAGAATGTTGATTACTCTACTGTCGTAGGAGCGGAGTTTGAAGGAAGAAGAAAATTTACAAAGAAGTTCGAAGGCCGTACTAATATTACATTTGTAAAATCTGCAACGGAAGTAGTTCAAAATACTATTTATGTTAACAACGGGGTCAAGCAATTTGTGCCGATTGATACTGTTAAACGTTCTATGTTTGGTCAGGCGCCTTATATTTTCAATGCTATATTAACGTATAATGAAGATAGTCTTGGATTAAGCGTTTCATTAACATATAATGTACAAGGTCCAAGATTGGTATTATCTGTAGGACAGAAAAATGTACCAGATATTTTTGAATTACCACGTAATACAATTGATATAAAGGTTTCTAAAAAATTGGGTGAACACTTTACTGTTAGTTTAACAGGAAGAGATTTATTAAATGCGCCAATTCAAAGAGCATATAATTACAGTGATGGTTCATTTCAATCCGGAATTGGAAAAGGAATTAATGATTTGTTTGACTCGCCAATCTTCAAGAAAGACTGGAATCAGTCATACGATAAATTCCGTTTCGGGTCTAGTTTCCAGATAGGTGTTTCTTATAAGATATAATACAATGAAAACGATAATTAAACTCATAGTGCTGTCTTTGTTTATTGGATTAAAAACTCAGGCGCAAATTCAAAACGTCATAGTAGAAAAATACTATGTAACAGATGCATTCGATGTTGCAAATATTGATGGTGGTCAGTTGCAACAAGGTGCAATTACCTATCGTGTGTTTGTTGATTTAGCAGGAGGTAGTAAGATATCACGTGTCTTTGCAGATTCGTTACACGTATTAAAGATTAAAAGTAGTCAGCCGTTTTTTAATAACGATACGTTGAATAGCTCCAATGGAGGTACGTATGGATTTAAAATAAACAAGAATGATTTAGCTATTAGCACTGTTGGATTAGATACATGGATAAGTATTGGTGCAGCAACAAACAAGCATCATGGAATCTTAAAAGCGGAAGATACTGATGGTTCAATTGTAGGAGGTGCAAATAATGATCAGTACTTATTAAATAATGCAGATGCTGGTATTGGAATTCCTTTAACAAATCAGGACGGTTTAATTTTAACTACGGTCTACGCTACAAATTATCAGGTGGATGGTGATATGCCTGCAATTGGTTCTTTAAATGACTCCACTATTTTTGGAAGTGATACTGCAAGTTCATTTATTACCCCAAATGCAACTTTGCAATATAGTGGTGGGTTAGTAGGACAAGGATCAAATAATAGTGTTTTAATTGGACAGTTTACAACAGCAGGGCAATTAGAATTTGAATTAAACATCACAGTTATTGATAGCAGTGGCACTACAATTAATTATGTAGCTGCAGGGAATGATACGACTATTCAGAATGAAATTTTCAAATCATTGCCAATATTAAAATATCCACCACAGTGCGGATGTTTAGATCCAAATTATATTGAGTACAATGCACAAAATGCTTGTAGTGATTCTACCAAGTGTTTAACTTTAGTTAGATTAGGTTGTATGGATCCATTAGCATGTAACTATGATGGAGACGCAAATTATTCTGTTCCCGAAATGTGCTGTTATCCGGGCTATTGCAACGATCGTGATATTGCATTTGTTTGTCCAGATATTAGTGCTGGTAATCGTATTATGACGGTATTCCCAAATCCTGCTGATAGCGAAATTAATATCAATCTTGATGGTGTAAAAAACATGGGAGAAACACAATTTGTTTTGATGAACTCTTTCGGAAAAGAAATGATGAACTTTTCAGAGAATATATTAGAAGGTGTTTGGACAAAAAATATTTCGCTCAATAATTTAGTTAGTGGAATCTATATTTTAAAAATGATTTCCAACGAAGAAGTTCAATCGCAGGTCATTATTAAAAATTAAAAATAGAAACAACGATTATGAATTACTTTAAAAAATATTTCTATTTATTTTTTCTTCTGTTTGTCATCACCATTGGATTTACTGCTTGTGATGATGATGAAGTAACGCCTGTAATTGTTAACGAAACAGGAACTGTTACCGATATTGAAGGTAACGTTTATAAAACGGTTAAGATAAACGGTAAATGGTGGATGGCCGAAAATTTAAAAGTGAAAACTTTTAATGATGGAACATCAATTACTAATGGTCAAACAGATTTAAGCTGGAATGATACATTACCTGCTTTTTGCCTATATAATAATTTAGCAACTGCTCCAGGACTATTGTATAATTCTTATGCCGTATTAAGTGCCCGAGGATTGGCGCCTCAAGGATGGCATATTGCAACCGATGAAGAGTGGAGGGCCTTAGAACAATCACAGGGTATGTCGGCTGCAACAGCTAATTCATTTGGTTGGAGAGGTAGTGATGAAGCTCAAAAGTTAAAAATTGAGGGAGCTAAAGGATGGATGCGTTATTTAGACTTATGGCCTAGTAATGAGTCTGGTTTTTCAGCAAGTGCTGGAAGCTGCCGTTTACCAAATGGTGTTTTTGGTGATCCTGGTTTGATGCATACGGGATTTTGGTGGACAGCAACAGCAGATAATTTAAGCGGTGAACTTTTGTATCGCTACATGGATTATAAAAAGACAAGTATACTCCGCTCACATAGTGAAAATGGTTACGGATTCAGTGTTCGATGTGTTAAAGATTAATATTTTAAAACCATGAAAAAAGAGGTCCTAAGGGGCCTCTTTTATTTTAATGTTAAGGGAAGGTTTTTAGAACTGAATTTACTTAACATTAAAGTGCAATAATGTTAAAGATTTCATAAGTTATTTTTTCAGTTAAGTTTTTGTTAGGCATCTACTTTTGGGTTAAGAAAATCAAAAACCAAATAAATAAACCCAATGAAAAAATTAATTACAAGAATTGCATTAGCAGCATCAGCTGTATTTGCATTGGCAACAACATCGTTTGCCCAAACAAATTTAGGTGCAGATTGCGGATGTCCATCTGTATCATCTCGTCCAACTGTATTATTATCATCTTTAGCTTCAACTGGTGGAGCTGCTGATGGTGATTTAACAGCAACTAACACCATCCTTGATTGTTCAAAATTGTACATCTTGGACAAGAAAATTTATGTACCATCAGGTAAATCTTTAACAATCAACCCAGGCGTAGTTGTTAAAGCTCGTTCTTATTCAACTCCAGACTCTGCAACTGCATTAACTGTTTCTAGAGGGGGTAAAATCTTCGCTAATGGTACTGAGAACTGTCAGATTGTTTTCACTGCTGAAGCTGATCCAATGGACGGAACTTATGCGTTATCAAACAAAGGTAAGTGGGGTGGTATTGCAATCGCGGGTAAAGCAACTAATAACTTAAGACTTGCACAAAACGGTCCTTTTACTGTAGGGGTTGCCGGTAAATTATGTGTTGCGGATGGTTTAGGAACTTTCGAAGGATTTAACTCTACTAACTATAAGGATCAGTTTGGTGCTGACTTAAATGCAGGTGAAACATTTGATGATAATGATAATTCAGGAATCATGACGTATGTTTCTATCCGTTACTCAGGGGCTGTCTTAGTAATTGGTGGGGAGTTAAATGGACTTACTTTAGGGTCTGTTGGTCGTGGTACCACAATCGATCACATTGAGATAGTATCTTGCGCTGACGATGCTATGGAGTTCTTTGGTGGAACAGTTAACGTGAAGCATTATAGCACATTATTTAACAATGATGATATGTTTGACTGGGATTTAGGGTATACAGGTCAGGCGCAATTCATTTTCGGTATTAGAGCTTCCGATACAACTGTAAGTGCTGATGCTGATAATGCATTTGAAATGGATGCTGATGATCAGAAGTCAAACCTGCTTCCTCGTTCACACCCTGTTATTTATAATGCTACAATGATTGGTAATGCTAAAACTACTCTTTCTGCTGATAATTCAGCATTAGCTGCTATTCACGCTAAAGAATATACTGAAGGTGAAATTTATAACTCGATTTTTGCAAATTTCCGTTATGGTTTAAACTTAATTAAAGGTGTTGGTACTAGAACAGGTGGATTTGAAGCATACCATAACTGGGCTAATACAGGTGGTAACAGCACTAATAGTTTAAAGGTTAAGTGTAATGCGTTTGTTGGTATGACTAAGGATTTCGCATTAGATAAAAATGCTGTAACAGCTTTTGCATCTACTGATACTGCTCAATTCTACACAACTGACTTAAATACAACTCATACTTCATTACCAGGATTCGTTCCTACATGGGCTGCTAACTTTACTACAAACGCAGTAACTACAAAGTTTGATGCCATTCCAAATCCACAAATTACAAATGCTGCTGGATGTCCTACAGCTCCTTTTAATGGATTCTATACTCCAGTATCTTATAAAGGTGCATTTCCTTCATCAGGAAAGAACTGGTTATCAAACTGGGCATATGCACAGTTAATAAACGTAACTACAGGTTTACAACCTTGTCCTACTGATATCAACGCTGATGGAATTACAAACAACGTTGACTTCTTGATCTTATTAGGACAATTCAATCAGTCTTGCCAATAAGAACAAAGCACAATTAAAAATTATTATTAGAAATTTATTTTATGAAAAAAATATTTAGTTTATTATTTATTTTAATTGCATTATTTGCTAGCAAATTAAATGCACAAAATGGATTAGAAAACGTTATCATTGAAAAGTATTACGTATCTAATGCAGCCGATTCAATAGGTAGTGCAAACGCTGCAGGTGGTAATTTACCTGCGGGATCTGTAACTTACCGTATCTATGCTGACTTGCTACCTGGATATAAATTTCAGGCATTATATGGAGTTGCGGCACATCCTTTAACAATCTCTTCAAGCACAACGTTCTTCAACGACGAAAACTATGGTGGAACAAGTCCTAATGGTATCTCTGCTACTAACAATAGAAAGAATGCTACTATGCTTGATTCATGGTTCTCTGTTGGTGCTACTAGTGCTGGTAAAATGGGGGTATTAAAAACAGAAGATACAGATGGTTCTGTAGGTAATGCAAATGGTATTTTACAAAATGCTGATCCTTCTGCGGGTATCGCTATCTCTGTTCAAGACGGACAAGCAGTTGCTGCTCCTCAAGCAGTAACATTTGTGGGTATCAACAATACTGGTAATGGCGACTTAGGAGTATTTGATGCAACTAGTGGAGTAGGTGGTACATTTACTACATCTAACGGTTCTATCGCTTCATTAAATGGTTCATTTGGTCCAACTGCAACTAATCGTGTATTAATTGGTCAGTTTACTACTACAGGTATTTTAACTTATGCATTAAATATACAGGTTGGTACTCCAACAGGTGGTGTTCAAAATTTCGTTTCTTCAAATCCAACAGGAGCTGAAATTACGATTTCAAGTTTATCAGGAACAGTGGGTGCACCAAATTCATTACCTGCTGTATCGTTTACATCTCCTGCTAACGGAGCAAGTTTTATTACAGGTTCATCAATCACATTAGATGCTAACGCAACGGATGCTGATGGTACAATCACTCAAGTTGAATTCAAAGTTGATGGAGTTTCTGTTGGTGTAGATCTTACAGCTCCTTACTCTGCTTCTTACACAGGTATAATTGGCTCTCACACTGTAACAGCTACTGCTACAGATGACCAAGGTGGTGTTTCAACTGCAACAATTAATATTACTGTTTCTGCTAATCCGGCACCAACATGTATAATTACTGCTCCTACAAATGGTGCTAACTTAATTACAGGAGATGTAGTGAATATTACAGCTTCAGCTACTGATAACGGTTCTGTTGCTTCAGTTCAGTTCTTTGTTGATGGAACTTCAATCGGTACGGATGCTACTGCTCCTTATGCTGCAACATGGACAGCAGTATTAGGCTCTCATTCAATCACAGCAGTTGCAACTGATGACTTAGGTGCAACAACAACTTCTACAGCAGTAGGTGTTAGCGTATTAAATAACGTTCCTCCTTCATGTTCAATTACTGCTCCTTCAGCTGGTGCTTTATATACAGCTCCTGCTGCAGTTAACATTACAGCAAATGCAGCAGATGGTGATGGTTCAATTGCAAGCGTTGGTTTCTATGTAAATAACGTTTTAGTTGGAACAGATAACACTTCCCCTTATTCATTCTCTTGGACAAGCGTAATCGGAAATGCTTCACTAACAGTTAAAGCAACAGACGATCGTGGTGCTATCACTACTTCTTCTGCAGTAGCTATTAGTATAGCTGATCCAAATGCATTGCCGTATAATGTTCAATCTACAATTGCGTCTTGTACTGAGACTGCAGTTTGTATTCCAGTTATTGCATTCGATACAGTTGCTGATGTAATTGGATATGATGTAGTAATGAACTATGATAAGACTAAATTAACTCCAACTGGAAATATCACAGTTGGTAGTGACTTAATCAATCCTGCTTTTGTTACTGCTATCAACAGCATCGATACAACAAACAGCAAGATTACGATCGCTTTATTTTTAAACTCTGCAGCTCCTGCATCTACTAAGTTTACAGGTGTTGGTAATGTGTTCTGTGTTGAGTTCAACAAAACTGCAACATTCACTTCAACAGATGTAACAACTGTTTCTGTTTCAACATTACAAGAAAGTTATTTTAATGGTGTTGCAGGAAAGTTAGTTCAATCAGGAACCTATCAAGCATTCAAAGATTCTGCTTACTCTGGTAAGTTAGCATTCTGGTCAAACAATTCGCCTATTAAATACAATGCAGCTAATCCTAATCAGTATTTAGAAACAACAATCAATGGTAACAATGCAAACTGTAATTTACCATCTTCAACTGTTACTAATCCTGATACATTAGGTAATTTCAGTTACAATGTAAATGATGGTGTTAACATTAACATCAATAAGGATATCCCTGCAACAACGGATATGCAACCAGTTATCAATGGATTCGATGCATTAAGAGCTCGTCAGGTATTATTAAATGACTTAACGTTTGTTCCTAATGTTTATCAAATCATTGCTATGGATGTTAACCAGGATGGAGTTGTATCTGCTGGTGACGTTTCTCAGATCAACCAACGTACAGTATTATTAATTGGTGAGTTCCGTCAAGCATGGAACTATAACGCACAAGGTGTATCAAACGGACAGTTATCTAAGGACTGGAGTTTCGTTGATTCTGCAACAATAGCTACAAATGCTGCATTTACAATCTCTGCAACTTATCCAAGTAATGATGGAGTAGGTTTCTCTAAATTTAAAGTTCCAGTATTGTCATTCTGTTCTCCAGTAAACGCAGTTACTTCTACTGCTTGTCCTACAATTTCAACAATGACTTACAAAGGAATTTTAATTGGTGATATCGATGGTAACTATGCTACTGTTAATCCTAACACAGCATTCCGTTCATCTGAAAAAGTTACAATGGATTTATCAAAAGCTACATTTGAAAATGGTTATATCAATGTGCCAGTATTAATTTCTTCTACGCAAGATGTTAATTCATTAGACTTCGCTTTACAATTCAATACTTCTGCAATGTCATTCAATACAGTTGTTGATAGAACAAACACAATGGAAACATTGTCGAACTTCAACAATGATGATCAAACTTTACGTTTCACTTCTAACAGTTTAATAAACTACGCTTTGAACGCTCAGATTTTAAATGTGAAATTTGCTATCGGAAGTCATGAAGTTTCTGCTAACGATTTCAACGCAGTTGCTGCTTACATCAATGGTGAGCGTGTTGCTTTCGAAATTGGTAACGGACAAATTTCAGGAGCTGGTGCTATTGTAAATGTTTATCCTAACCCCGCAACTGATATGATCAATGTAGTTGTAAGTGAAGATGCAACAGTACAATTAGTAGACGTATCTGGTCGCCAGGTAATTTATCAAACAAATGTATTAGCTAACGAAGCTGCATCAATCAGCACTGCTTCTATCGCTAATGGCGTTTACTTGATGAAAGTTTACAATGGAACGAATGTTTCTGTAAAGAAAGTTGTTGTAAACAAATAATAATTTTCTAATCTTAAAAGGTCGGTTCAAGCTTTTTGAACCGACCTTTTTTATAACTAGAATAAACTAATAAACCAATGATGAAAAAATTACT
>JBKCGZ010000106.1:0-2328 GCA_046303115.1 Bacteroidota bacterium
TTAAAATCTGCTGTTAAAGAATCAAGTCGTGCATTTATTTTTGATAACTCTCAAAATCACATTAATCTAATTGCAGAAATAACTGACGGAATTGATGTCGCAATTAATCAAACATTGCATGTTCCAGCTTGGGTGTCAGAATATTTATTGGATAAATAGTAATCTTTTAAATTTGAAAAAAAAGTGTTTCTTTTGAGAAGAGGCCATTTAATTGCTAATCTTTCTCCAACACAGCAATATTTTCGGCTACGCGTTCGGGTGAGTCGGAGGTGTAAATAAAATCAGGATCGATGTACTGATAATTATTTTCCATAAATAGAATACAACTTAGCTAAAAAATCTGTTTCTGAAACTTTACCAGCTTTCCAATCAACATAAAGTTGTATTAATTCTCTTGAAGGTTCAAATCCTTCAAACATATTCGTTCCAATAGCATTTGCAGCACTTTCTAACGATGTAATGTCGGAAAACTGTACTCCCATAATCGTTAATTTTTCACGGTCTATATCTATGGATTTGTACATTTTGATTTTAATAGGCTTAGATAAAGATACGAATTTTTAAAAGGGCATTGTGTTCTTGCTGGGAATAATTAAATACTTTTTTCAATTTCAATTTCTTTTTCTATTTACAAAGCAATTCCTTCCACCACCTCAATAATCACCCTAGCAAAATGCTCTTTCTCCAACGTAGCAATCTTTTCGGCTATGCGTTCGGGTGAGTCGGTAGGTTCAACGGCAGTGCGCGCCTGAAAAAGTATTTTGCCTTCGTCGTAATGTTCGTTTACTTCGTGGATGGTGATGCCCGTTTCTGTTTCGCCAGCTGCTACCACCGCGCGATGTACATGCATTCCATACATTCCCTTACCTCCAAACTTCTGTAATAACGCAGGGTGTAAATTGAAAATCTTTCCTAGGTAATTAGCAATCCATTCATGAGGTACTAACTTCAAATATCCAGCAAGCACTAATACATCAATGTGATGCTCCTTTAAAAGCGCTACTACTTGATTAGGATTGTTTAATAATTCTTTGTTCAAATAAATCGCTTGCACATGATGCTTTTCAGCAACAGCAAAAACACCCGCTTCTTTTCGATCAGATAAAATCAACGCAACTTCAATAGATGCATGATTCACTAAATGCGAACATAAGCTATCCGCATTATTTCCTTTACCTGATGCGAAAATGGCAATTCGTTTCATGTTGCAAAGCAACATATCTCGGAAGATATTGCAAAATATTTTGTCGGTTTATTTTAACAGGTGCAGGATTAAATAAAATTTCAATTCCAACATGTTTTAGACCTCCATGTATCCTCACGAAGCATCGCTACTAAGGAGGAACTGTTAATTTATCTTCGTCAAAAACCGAATAAACTAAGGCCGATTTTTCTTATATCAATGCCTTTGATAGATTAAAAAGTCCGCCTTAAAATTATTACGGTTAAAAGTTGATGAAGTAAGCAACGATTAGAAATAAGCGGTGTTTGAGACATGTAGGACTTTTCCTACATGGCGAGTTCGATTATTTCCGTTGCGCACGTAGGCAACTCAGTAATAATTTTACAGCGGTGGCATTTTTGCCTACTTTTTTTGCTAAAGAAAAAAGTTGGAGCCCTCACGGCTGGAGTGAAAAGAAGAATAAAAAAATAACATCCCTTCGAGTGCCTCAGGGACCGTTATTTTTTTAACGTGGCCGAAATCCCACCCCCATTACCACCTTGCTTCATATTTCCTGCGGGCATGAGCAACATGCTAATAATAGTGATTAAGCCAATAATTAAAACAAAGGCCTTGCTTACGGGACTTAATCGGTCGTGTGTATTTTTGTTTTTCTTTTTCATCGTATACGGGTAGCGTTAGTATTATTCGATTTTATGGTGATAGGCTTCAAGGTTGGAATCTTAAATACAAATCGTTTGATAAAATTCAACGACTGCTGAACCTTGTAATTGCGGAAGTAACGATCGCTTTTGCGAGAAGGGAATCCTGAGTTGAACATAATGTAGTTGTTAGTGATTACAATTTACAAAAGTCGATGTGTGGCATTGTTAAGACTTGGACAAAGCCCTCAGATTATCGGGTAAAAGGACAGATTTACGAGGGTAAAGGGCACGTTATAACGAAATAATCAAAAAAATTTGGTCGTTATATAGTTTTTTTCAATAATTTAGATTCGTATTAAAACATAACCTATGATTAAGTCATTGAAAAATGAAAAATGGAAAACCGTTAAATTAGATAGCGGCGACTTCCGTTTCAAGTATGCTGTTTCCGACCGTGGTCGTTTAGCAAGTTTTAAAACTAATGTAATGGATGGAACTCTT
>JBKCGZ010000107.1:0-6423 GCA_046303115.1 Bacteroidota bacterium
TTTCAAAATATCATACATTCCTTTGTCGGCACTGTTTTCCAATTCCAGCTCCCAAAAAACAATTTTTTTATAAACTTCCGCCCATTCATTCCAATTCAATCGATCAGAAAGACGCATTCCAATTTGCCTGAATTCTTGCTGGTAGTTTTGATTTGTTTTTTCACTAATCAATCTGCGGTGTTCAAGATTTTTTTTGACTGAAAGTAAAATCTGATTTGGATTAACAGGCTTGATTAAATAGTCAGCGATTTTACTTCCGATAGCCTCCTCCATAATTTCTTCAGCCTCGTTTTTAGTAATCATCACAACCGGCACATCAGGCTTAATATTTTTAATTCGCAAAAGTGTTTCGAGACCTGACAATCCTGGCATATTTTCATCCAGAAAAACAATATCAAAATTAGTATTGCTTATCAAGTCAAGTGCATCATTACCATTATTAGCTGTTTCAACTTGATATCCTTTTTCATTCAAAAAAATGATATGAGGCCTCAACAAATCAATTTCATCGTCGGCCCAGAGTATTTTAATTTTATCCATAGATTTCAATAACGCAAAAATACAATCTTTAATATGCTAAACATTACGATATTTGCTTCTTCTTACACAAGTTATCAAGTTCCTACAGATGAGCATTAATAAAAATAAAATTTTTAATGACCCGGTTTATGGTTTTATTACGTTGCCGAGTGATTTAGTATTTGATATCATTGAACATCCATGGTTTCAGCGATTAAGGAGAATTCGCCAATTGGGACTAACCCATATGGTTTATCCGGGTGCTTTGCACACTCGCTTTCATCATGCCTTGGGCGCTTTGCATTTGATGACAGAGGCTATTGAATCCATCAAGTCAAAAGGACACGAAATAACTAAAGAAGAAGAAACAGGGGCTTATATCGCAATCCTACTTCATGATATCGGACATGGACCGTTTTCTCATGCCCTTGAAAATTCTATTGTAACGGGATTGAGTCATGAAACACTCTCGAATTTAATTATGGAGAAGTTAAACAATGAATTCAACGGCCAACTCTCCATTGCTATTGAAATTTTCAAAAACACCTATAAAAAGAAATTTCTTCATCAATTGGTTTCTAGCCAATTGGACATGGACCGATTAGACTACCTAAACAGAGATAGCTTTTATACAGGTGTAATGGAAGGCACAATAGGATCACAGCGAATTATTAAAATGCTGAATGTTTTTAATGATGAGTTAGTGGTAGATGAAAAAGGCCTTTATTCAATAGAGAAGTTTATCATAGCCCGCCGACTAATGTATTGGCAAGTATACTTGCATAAAACTGTTTTATCAGCAGAAAATATGCTTGTAAATATTCTAAAACGAGCAAAGGAGTTATATCAAAGTGGAGAAAAACTTTTTACCTCACCAGCATTAGAATATTTTTTAAAAAATAATATTAATGCTGAAAACATTCAAAACAAAGAAGAATTTCTTAACGTTTTTAGTCAGCTAGACGACTACGATATTTACTGTGCAATTAAAGTTTGGTGCGGACATTCTGACATTGTTTTGTCGACACTTTGCAAAGGAATGATCAATAGAAAACTTTACAAAATCAGCTTGCAGCGTGACGAATTTGATGCAGCAACTTTAAGTGAATTCAATTCAAAAATCAGCAATCATTGGGGTATTAAAGAAGAGGATTATCACTACTTTGCATTTACGGGCAACATCTCGAATAGCGACTACAATCCACTTGGAGAGCCAATTAAAATTTTAATGCGTAATCAGCAAGGTGTTATTCTACTAGGCGATAACGAAAAAATGGATGTTGCGATACTCTCAACTCCGGTAAACAAGTATTTCTTTTGCTATATGCCGGAATTGGCAGTTTAAATGAGCAAAATGGAGTCTTTTTGAGCCTAACTTGATGTTCAAATTGCTAACTTTGTAACCCATTATGGAATTTACAGCCAAACAAATTGCTGAATTACTAAACGGTACCGTTGAAGGTGATCCGGAAGTTAAAGTGTCTCGCCTTTCAAAAATTGAAGAAGGTGCTCCGGGCTCTTTAACATTCTTAGCAAATCCAGCTTACACTTCTTTTGCATACACAACGAAAGCATCTATACTTATTGCAGGAAATGATTTTCAACCTGAAAACGCTATTGCTCCAACAATTATCAGAGTAGAAAACGCTTATGCGGGTTTTGCTAAACTATTAGAAGCTTATAATACCATCCAACGAAATAAATCGGGCATAGAGCCTAATTCATACATTGATGAATCTGCAACTTTAGGTAGCAATATTTACGTGGGAGCATTTGCCTACTTAGGTAAAAATGTAAAGATTGGAGAAAACACTAAAATTTATCCGAATTGTTATGTTGGAGACAATTGCATCATTGGGGACAATACGACTCTATTTCCAGGAGTAAAAGTTTACTCTGACTGCGTTATTGGAAATTATGTAACATTACATTCTGGAGTAGTCATTGGTGCTGATGGATTTGGATTTTCACCTAATTCAGAAAATAATTATCAAAAGGTTGCTCAAATAGGAAATGTGATCATTGAAGACCATGTTGAAGTTGGCGCCAACACAACTATCGATAGAGCAACGTTGGGATCTACGATTATTCACAAGGGAGTAAAACTTGATAACTTAATTCAAGTGGCACACAATGTTGAAATAGGAGAAAATACTGTTATCGCATCCCAAACAGGTATTGCAGGCTCAACTAAGATTGGCAAAAACTGTATGATAGGTGGCCAGGTTGGAATTAACGGTCATATTATCATTGCTGACGGAACAAAAGTAGCGGGGCAATCCGGTATTACCGCTTCAACAAATGAAAATGAAATTCTTCAGGGAACTCCTGCTTTCGGCATCGGCGAATATAAACGCGCATATGTAGTTTTTAAAAGATTACCTGAATTAGAGAAAAAAGTAAATACAATCGAAAAATCAATTAGCTCACTAGGAAATAACTCATGAGAACCCAGCAAGCAACCATAAAAAAATCTATTTCTGTTTCTGGAGTTGGACTTCATACAGGGGTTTCTGCAACAATCATATTTCATCCTGCACCAACAAATCATTGGTTTGTATTTAAACGAATAGATCTTGAAGGCCAACCTTTAATAAAAGTCGATGCGGATAATGTTGCTGATACTGCAAGGGGAACAACTCTTCAATCGAATGGTGCGAAAATCAGTACTACTGAACACGTGCTTGCGGCTTTAATCGGGTTGCAAATAGATAATGTTCTTATCGAAGTGGATGGACCAGAGGTTCCTATCATGGATGGCAGCTCTAAGCCATTCATAGAAGCATTAATCGAAGCTGGGATTGAAATACAAGAAGCAGCAAGAGATATTTTTGTTTTAGAAGACATCTTGTCATACGAAGAACCTAGTCGTAATGTAGAAATGCTTGCTGTACCTAGCCCTGATTACCGCATTACCGTAATGGTCGACTATAACAGTCCAGTTTTAGGAACTCAGCACGCACAGTTGCATAAGATTGATGAATTTAAAGACAATATTTCTCCTTGCAGAACATTTGTTTTTGTTCATGAATTAGAAATGCTTGTAAAGCATAATCTGATTAAAGGGGGCGATTTAAATAATGCGATTGTTGTTGTTGACAGAGAAATTTCACAAGACAAGCTTGATGATTTGGCGAAGCTATTAAACAAGCCTAACGTTCAAGTTAAAGAGAAAGGCTTTTTAAATAACACCGCACTTCATTTTCAGAATGAACCTGCTCGACATAAACTTTTAGACATCATTGGAGACTTGGCCTTGATTGGTCAGCCAATACAAGGACATATATTAGCTGCTCGTCCCGGACATGCAGCCAATGTTGAGTTAGCGAAGAAAATCAAAGCGCTTATTAAATCTAAAAAAGGATCAGTTAAGAAATATGATTTAAATGCTCCATCGCTTTATGATGTTAATCAGGTTGCTGCGATGTTGCCTCATCGTTATCCTTTTTTATTAGTAGATAAAATTATTGAGCTTGGAGAATCACATGTAGTAGGCGTGAAAAATGTCACAATGAACGAATGGTTTTTCCAAGGTCATTTCCCCAATAATCCGGTAATGCCTGGCGTATTAATGATAGAAGCCATGGCACAAACTGGTGGAATTTTGGTGCTAAGTACCGTTCCTGATCCAGAAAACTATTGGACCTACTTCATGAAAATTACTGAGGCAAGATTCAAACAAAAAGTAATGCCTGGTGATACGTTGGTTTTTCACTTAAGCCTAATAACACCCATCAGGAGAGGCATTTGCCATATGAGAGGGGAAGCAATTGTAGGGGATAAAGTTGTGATGGAAGCAGAAATGATGGCTCAAATAGTAAAGAAAAGTTAATCATGAGTTACCCAATGACCAACATTCACCCCAATGCTCGTATAGGCAACAACGTTAGCATTAGTCCTTTCACTACAATTGAGGCCGATGTTGAAATTGGCGACAATACCTGGATTGGACCAAATGTTACAATTTGTGACGGAGCAAGGATAGGAAACGATTGCAAAATTTTTCCTGGAGCAGTAATTTCTGCTGTGCCACAAGACTTGAAATACAAAGGAGAAAAAACACAAACAATAATTGGCAACAATACTACAATTAGAGAATGTGTAACGATAAATCGTGGAACTGAGGCATTAGGAAGAACAGAAGTTGGTAGTAACTGTTTGTTGATGGCCTATGTTCATGTAGCACATGATTGCGTTGTAGGAAACAATGTAATTCTTGCAAATTCAGTTAATCTAGCGGGACATGTCATCATTGATGATTGGGCGATTTTAGAAGGATATGTTGGCGTATCTCAATTTATACGAATAGGGGAACATAGTTTTATTGCAGGACAAACAGGAGTGCGTAAAAATGTACCACCTTATGTTAAAGCGGCACGTGAGCCACTATCTTATGCAGGAATAAACAGCGTTGGATTGAAAAGAAGAGGCTATAGTGATAGTGACATAAACGATATCCAAGAATTTTACAGAGTGCTCTTTTTAAGAGGCCATTCCGTTTCTAATGCAATTGCCATTATCGCAGAAAATAATAACTCAGATATTATAAAAGATATCATTAGCTTTATTAAGGAAAGCGATAAAGGAATCATCAGGGGATTATCAACAAACAACGAATAAACAGATGAAAATCACCTGTACGGATATCGGTAAAAAGTATCAAGGTCAGTGGATATTTTCAAACATCAATTTTGATTTCGTTGAAAAAAGTAAAACTGCAATTATTGGATTTAATGGTTCAGGAAAATCAACTTTGTTGAGTATTTTATCAGGTTATACTTCACCAAATAAAGGAGAAATCAAACATTATATTGGAAATGGAGAGATTACTAAAGAAGAACTTTTTAATCATCTTTCAATAGGATCCCCCTATCTTGATGTCCCGGAAGAATTAAACCCAGCTGAGTTAATTAAAACCTTCAGCTCGTTCAAACCTTTTATTGAAGGCTTGAATGAAATTCAAATTTTAGAGCGACTACGATTATCTAAAGAAGCAGAAAAGCCGATTAAATATTTTTCATCAGGAATGAAGCAACGATTAAAAATCGGATTAGCCATTTTATCAGATACTCCGTTATTATTACTTGATGAACCTCTATCTAATTTAGATAAAGAAGGGTCACAATGGTTCGGAGAATTAATGCAACAATACATTAATAATAAAACAGTTGTTATAGCTTCCAACAATATCGAGGATGAAATAAAATATTGCACTTCAATAATTGATATTAGCAAATACAAAAAAAGCTAGTCTATTTTTTTATACAAATACAAACTAATTTGCTCTGTCGACTTGCCATAATAAAAATTCGAAAAGTCATCACAACAATTTAATATCAACATAAACTTATCCAAATAGAATAATTGATTGGGATCCTTTTGCAATTCAAATCCTCTAGATTTACGATTATAAAAAAAAACTATTTGCAATTGATTCACCAAATAATAATTCTCTAACTTGATATGTTTAGCATTAGAAATCGTAGCTGCAGCTTTGTTATTTTTTAATTCATAAATATCCAATCCTACGTAACCACTATCTAATAAACTTAGGTGCAATAATCTCTGTTTTTTTATTTTATCGATAGTCATATCCTCCACCACCCAATAGTTGTTACTATCCACATTTGATAGATTCACGATATTACTTGAAGCAATTTTTACATCAACTTCGTTTACCTTTTTATTAATTGAAAAGTCGCCACAAATCCAATTTGCAAACTGTCGATGATTTTGGGCAAATCCTGAGGAATAAATTAGCAACAGAATAATAATTGAGTTATTTTTTTTCATTTAACTTTTTGGGTATGTGATATTGTTTAATAATCAATCAATTTTAATATAAAACATGTAGCAGATTGGCCATTTCTTACAATGTCTGCAAATTTATCAATAGCCTAACTT
>JBKCGZ010000108.1:0-5844 GCA_046303115.1 Bacteroidota bacterium
GTTTAGTTATTATTCGTACTTGTTTTCTTTCCTGCTACTCTTATTTATTTTTTATACTCGTGTTTTTATTGGAAAAGATTATCGGCAAGAAGGAATCATTCTGATTGTTTTAGGATTTTCTATTTATGCAACTTATCAGATTTATTCATTTAATCAAATTAAAGAAAGTGAAAGACAACGTTCCTTTGCAAATAAAATTCATTCCGAAAAAGACAATATTGCAGATTACTTTTTTGATGAAATAAAAAATAAAATAAAATCAGACAATAATTTAAATACGATAATTTCTAGCAATGGTAATTATGAAGATCTGAATAAATATTTATTGAATAAATACTTCAGTGATTATTTTTCTAATTACGATGTTAGCTTTTATTTCCTTGATAAAAACAGCCTCTGTTTGAATAAATCATCAGAAGAATCGTTTGATGAAATCAAAAAAGAATACTTAATACAAAACTCCGGATTATTAAATTATTCTGGCAAACTAGATAAACCAAAACAATATGGTATAGTTGAATTTCCTATAAACAACTTCATTGACTTTTGTGTGATTGAATTTTCTAATAAGCGAAGTAATAATATTGGTGGCTTTCCGGATTTGTTGGTGAGTAATACCGTAATGGCTAGTCAAAATTCAAACGACTATAGTTTTGCACGTTACAAGAATGGAAAACTAAATAATCAATCTGGGACATTTAATTATTTCATTACATCTGCACCTTATGAAGAGGATATTAAAAAATCAGATGCCTTCTATAACAATGGTTATTATCACATCATTATAAAAGACAACAACGGACTTACTATTATTAGTCGTAAACAGAAGTCGTTATTAGAAATCATCACACTCTTTAGTTATTTATTTGCCTTCTTTAGTTTAGCCTATTTGCTCGGATACATTACATATCATTTTTATCATAATGACTTCAGCATATCAACAAGCTATAATAACCGAATTAAATTTACGGTAGTAACATTTGTAATTTGTACATTGATTATTTCTGGTGTGACTACAATTATTTACATCATTAATAGCAATAGCGAGAGCGAACAGTTAAAATCGCAACAAACAATTAAAGACCTTAATAATTATCTTGAAAACACTTTTGAAGATGCATCTTCATTGGAGAGATTAACGAATCAAGAGGTAAGTGAATTGAATAAACTTAATAAAACAATACATACTGATTTCTCTATTTATAATCCAAAAGGATATTTAGTATACTCTACACAGCCGCGTATTTTTGATCAGGAATTGATTAGTCCGTTAATGAATAAAGCCGCATTTTTTAATCTTAAAAATTTAAAGTTGTCGGGATTTTATCAAACAGAAAATATCGGCAAGCTAGAATACAGAGCATCTTATCGCCCGATTTATAATCGCAAAGGAGAGCAATGCGCTTATCTAAACATTAATTATTTTTTCACTGAAAAACAAGTTAAAGCCGAGATCAGCAAGTTCTTAATTGCATTAATCAACCTATATGTTTTCTTGTTTACCATTTCGATTTTAATTGCTGTATTTATCTCGAATAAAATCACCGCGCCTTTAAAATTTATCCAGGAATCATTTAAGAAAACACGATTAAATGCAAAAAATAATTTAATCAGTTGGGATAAGAAAGATGAGATTGGTGCATTGGTTAACGAATACAACCGAATGTTAATGGCCTTGCAGAAAAGTGCGGAGGAATTAGCCAAATCAGAAAAAGAATCGGCATGGAGAGAAATGGCGAAGCAGGTAGCGCATGAAATCAAGAATCCGCTTACGCCAATGAAACTTGGCATTCAACATATGCTTAGAATCATTGAATCAAGTCAGGAAAATAGAGAAGAAGTCATCAAAAAAATATCATCAGGGCTAATAGAGCAAATAGATAATTTATCAAATATCGCTTCAGCCTTCAGTGATTTTGCAAAGATGCCACAGGCAGAATATGAAGAGATTAATCTTCGTGATTTGATAAAAAATACAATTGTATTATTCAAGCAATCTGAAAATGTAAAAATTGAAAATAAGATTGATTCGATTTTACCTACCGTTATTGGCGATAAAAATCAAATTATTCGAATACTGAATAATCTTTTCCGAAATGCTATTCAATCGATGGAGGATTTTGAAAATGGAATGATTACTATTGAGGCAAAAACCATCAATGAATTTTTAGTTGTTTCAATAGCTGATAATGGGAAAGGCATTCCAGATGACCTCAAAGAGAAGATCTTTGTACCTTATTTCACGACTAAATCGAGTGGTACCGGGTTAGGACTTGCCATTGTAAAGAATATGATGTTAGGGATGCAAGGTAATATTCGTTTTGAATCAATAGAAAACAAAGGCACTACTTTTTACTTATACTTTAAGCTAGCATAGCCCTTAGAAGGTATTTAAACAACTGTATATCATTAATTTGAAAGATTGTAATTTTTTATTTTCGTTTTTGCATCGTAGTACTTAAATCCTTAATTTTGGAAACAATTCCTAAAAAATCAACAACTCATAAAATGAAAAAACTTTACGCATTTATTGCAGCGATTGTGATGTCATTGTCAGTGGCTAACGCGCAGTACTATTATTTACCTTATCCTAACGCAGGTACAAACCCTGGTGGATTAAATGTTGAAAATGAATATCCAGTTGCTAATGGATTATCGTCTAATTGGGATATCATTTCAGGTAGTTCGGTTAATCCAAAATGGTCTTCAATTGTAACATTGCCATTTACTTTCCAATTTAACGGTGTTGGCTATACGCAATTTAAAGTATCAACTAGTGGTGTTTTAACATTCTCTACTGGAGCAACAACTGTTCCTCCTGCAACTCGTGTTGCCCTACCAAATGCAAATATTCCTGACAATTCAATTTGTGTATTAGGAATAAAAGGTTCAAGTGCTAACGATAGTATTGTAACACAAACTTTCGGAGTTGCTGGTAGTCAGCAAACGTGGGTGTTGTTTTCTTCATACACATCGGTAGCTTCAGCTACAGTTTGGACTTATTGGTCAATTGTTTTAGAAGAAGGAACAAATAATATTTATATAGTAGATCAACGTCATGCAGGAGCCGTTCCTGTTTCGTTAGGACTTCAGTACAATTCAACATCTGCTTTAATGGTTGCGGGCTCTCCAAATAGCTTAAATTCATTAGCAGGATCAGATCCAACTCCAGCAGATAATAGTTACTATGCATTTTACTATGGAACGCAAGCTGCGGAACAAGCTAAATTGCGTACTGTTTCTTCAGACCCTTATGTATTAGTACCGGGAACGTCAACAGTAACAGGTGAAATTCAAAATTTAGGTGCTAACACTATCAATAACGTAGATGTTAAATATGAAGTTAATGGAACAACTTACACTTCTACTCTATCAAACATCAACTTAACTTCTGGTAACGTTTATAGCTTTACACACAATACTCCAATTAACATAAATGCTGCGAATCCTTATCCTACAAAAGTTTGGGTAGACCTTGCAAATGATGCAGACCGTTCCGATGATACATTAAATACAATGATAACTGGTTTATCATACTTACCAGAGAAGCGTGTTTTAATTGAAGAAGCAACAGGAACATGGTGTGGATGGTGCCCGCGTGGTGCTGTTTACACAGAGCAAATCGATACTGTACATCCTGGAACAGCAATCGTTGTTGCGGTTCATAATTCAGATCCAATGGCAAATTCTGCTTATGATGCAGGTATTGGGGCTTTAATTGGTGGATACCCTAGTGGATGCGTTGATCGTAAATCTAACGATATAGATCCTACAGATTTTGAAGCAACTTATCAAGATAGAATTAATGATGTTAGTCCTGCTGATGTAGGAATATCTGCAACTTATAATGCTTCAACGCGCCAGGTGGATATCAATGTATCTTCAACATTTGCTGCTAACTTAACTGGTGATTTTCGTTTAAATGCAGTATTAGTAGAAGATGATGTAACTGGAACAACTTCTACTTACGCTCAAACAAACTATTATAGTAGCAGTTCACAAAATATTCCGTTAGTGGGCGCTGGTCTTAACTGGCAAACAGCTGCTAACCCTGTTCCGGCTTCTCTCATGCATTACAATTTTGTTGGACGTGATATTTTAGGAGGATTCGATGGACAACCAGGATCAGTTCCATCTACAGTTAGTGCAAGTACAACTTACAACTACACGTTCAACTATACTTTACCTGCAGCATGGGATGATACGAAAATCCGTGTGATTGGTATGTTACAAGATGTAGCAACAGGACATGTATTAAACGTTAATCGTAGCCCTTACTTAGTAACTACTGGATTAAATACATTAGCTGCAGATAATTTCTCTATGACATTATTCCCTAACCCAGCAGATGTTTATACGCAATTAGAAGTTAGCTTAACAAAATCAACTAACTATTCAATTGAAATGACAGATGTTTTAGGAAAGGTTGTTTACGGACAAAACTTCAATGGAGCTACTGGTAAAAATGTAATCAACTTACCAGTTTCAGGATTGAATTCAGGAATTTATTTAGTGAAAGTAAACGTAGCTGGGAGCATCCTTACTACACGCTTAATGGTTAAATAATTTCTTTAACAAATATTTAGAAAAGCCCCGAGGTAATACTCGGGGTTTTTTTATGGGATTCAATTATCTTTGTTTACCTGTGAAATTAATTAGATACTATTTTCTGTTTTTGACTTTTGTCGCTTTGGTTAATCCTTGCAAAGCACAATCGCGTCTTATTTCAGGGACTATCGTTGATGCAGTAACGAAAGAGCCCATTCCTTTTGTAGGGATTTCTATTAAAAATAGTTTCTCGGGAACAGCATCTAACGAATCAGGATTTTATCAATTGAATGTTGCGAATGAAAATGATAAAGACTCTTTGTTGTTTAGTTTTCTTGGATACGCAAGAAAGGCGATAGCCATAAAATCACTTGTTGGTAACGATAGTGTTTTTTTAGATCGTAATGATTTCCAATTAAGCGAAATTGTTGTTCGTCCGAATCCGCCAACCTTTTATATCAAAGAAGCATTAAAAGGCATTAAAAGAAATTACCCAAAGAAGCCTTTTGAAACGCAGGCATACTTCAGAGAAATATTAAAAGAGAATAGCAACTATATCACTTGCAACGAAGCTGTATTCAAAAGTTTTTATCCAAACTATCAAGATACCGTTAAAAATCAACATCAGCTTTATTTATATCGTAAGATTAATGATGTGAAAAAATTAGCTTTCATGCAAGAAGAACGAGAAAAGCGAAATAAAAAATACGAGAAGAAAAAGGCTAAAAAAAATGAAGGCAAGCCTGAAACATCGTTAATTCCAGAAAATGAAAGAGCGCAGGCTTATGATAATTTCGGAGGGCCAGAGCAAATATTACGTTCAGCAAATATTACTAAAGGAGATGATTTCTTTTTAGATAGTACCAAATTTAAAGAGTTTGAATATTCCTTCGCACCAAGTACTACATATGAAAATCGTGAGTTAATTGTAATTGATTTTAAATCGAAAGGGAAAGTAGATAATGTTAAAAGCACCGGAAAAATATTTATTGATGCGCAAACAGATGCCTTTGTGAAAATTGAATATTCAGGAGTATTTTATATGCCCTTTATTTATAAACCCGTATTAGCATTATATGGATTGTCAATTGGTAAACCAAGTTTCTCACTCGTTAAAGAATTTCAAGAACAAGAAGGGTTATGGTATCCTAAACAAATTCGTTTTAATGTATATGCAGAGTTAGAGAAAAGTCATTGGTTTGAACCTGACGAACGCTCTACATTTAACATTGAAGAAATATTTTTCGTCAATAAATTAAAAACGCAAGGTGCTGTGTCTGTTCCAGAATCGAAACG
>JBKCGZ010000109.1:0-3598 GCA_046303115.1 Bacteroidota bacterium
TACCCTATGAAAATCAAATCATGGTTTTTAATAATGGCATTGCTCGTCCCGGAGGAAATTATTCTACCATAGAAATTATTAATCCTCCGCTAAGTGGTTATAATTATAATGCATCACTTCCTTATCTTCCTGCTGCTCCTACGTGGAAGTATAACAATATTAACGTTCATAATTTATTTGCACAAAATATTTCAGGTGCGCAGCAATTAGCAAATGGAAATGTGATATATACAGATGGACCTATTGGATCATTTGTAGAAATTGATTCTATCGGGAATAAATTATGGGAGTACGTTAATCCAATTATTTCAACAGGTCCACTTACACAAGGAACGACTCCTTCTACGAATGCAGTTTTTCATTGCAATTTTTATCCAACAAATTTTAGTGGCTTTGTTGGAAAAACATTAACAGCAACTACGATTCTTGAAAATGTAAATGTCATTTCTGATTCATGCAGTTTAACTTCGGGATTATTTTCTCAAGAAGAAAATCTAAAGATGTTTTTATATCCGAATCCTGCGAGCGATAAAATTAAAGTACAATTGCCATCAACAATAACTAATTCGACGATACTTGAAGTTTATAATTCTATCGGAATGGTTGTAAAAAAGGTAGTAATTGAAAGTTGGAAAAATAATTCCTTTGAACTTGACGTGAATGAACTTTCAAATGGAAATTATTATTTACGCTTGATAAATCAACAGAATAATTATTACCAGCAAATGGTGATAGTAAAATAGGATAGCCTAGTGGATAAGAATCAAAAACTCGAACAACTAATTGTTGCAGAAGCAAAGGCAGCTCAACTTTTTTCGGAGATAGAAGCACGTGAAATCATTAAAGCGAATGTTTCTGAAAAGGATGTTAATACTGCAGTGTACGATTTAGCATTTGAATTATTCGGGATAAAAAAATATTGGCACAAACGAATTGTAAGAGCAGGAAAGAATACGCTCTTGCCTTACAAGCATAATCCGGATGATTTAATTATTCAGGAAGATGATATTGTGTTTCTTGATTTCGGGCCTGTGTTTGAAGAGTGGGAAGCTGATTTTGGAAGAACCTATGTAATAGGCAGCAATGAAAAAAAATTGAAATTAAAAGCCGATGTAGAACGCGCATGGCACGAAGGCAAAGCTTTTTATCAGGCAAGAAAAGAAACCATTACAGCGAGCGAACTTTTTCATTTTACAAAAACAATGGCGCAGCAATATGGCTGGACATTCGGTAATCATCACTGCGGACATTTGATTGGAAATTTTCCGCATGAGATTATTCAAGGAGAGGAATTAGCTAATTATATTCATGCCGACAATACGTTAAAGATGTCAGACAAAGACCGTAACAACGATGATCGCTTTTGGATTTACGAAGTTCATTTCATCGACGAGGCTTTGCAAATAGGAGGCTTTTTTGAGCAGTTGGTGGATTGAGGAATGTTTGTTTCGACTCCGCTCAACAAACAGTTCGGAGTTGTAAAATGTTTGTTTTCGATCCCGAGGCTTCGGGACGCTCAAAAAACAATTATGTATGCTATAGGTTGTTGAGCGAAGCCGAATTAGGAATTAATTAATAAAATGTAATATAGGTTGTTGAGCGAAGCCGAAACAACCGCACTCTTGTAACTACAACTATTGATTTTGTATATTTGCTTCATGAAATTGGAAGAAGCAATCAAACAGAAAAAATTCGGGAACGAATTTGAAAAAGCAGTTGTTAATATTTTGTACACCGCAAGTTGGTTAGAGGGAATCAATATCCAACGATTTAAGCCGCACGGTATCTCACCGCATCAGTATAACGTACTTCGTATTCTTCGTGGTTCACATCCCAATCCTGTGATGCTTGGAGAAATTACCGAGCGCATGATTGATAAAAATTCTAATGCTACGCGATTAGTTGAGAAGCTTCGTTTGAAAGGATTTTTAAAACGCGATATCTGTAAAACAAATCGCCGACAGGTAGATATTACAATTACTTCAAAAGGATTAGTCTTGTTAGAGGAGCTCGATATCCATATTGATCAATGGCAAAACGAGCATATGAAAATCAAGAAATCAGAAGTCCAATTATTAAACGAGTTGCTAGATAAGCTAAGAGGATAAAATGAAAAAGGTCATTCATAAAGCAAATACACGCGGATACGCCAATCATGGTTGGCTAAAAAGTTATCATACATTTAGCTTAGCTGGTTATCACAATCCTGAGCGTGTACACTTCGGTATGTTGCGCGTATTAAATGATGATTTCGTTGATGCGGGAATGGGATTCGGAAAACATCCGCACGATAACATGGAAATTATTTCTATTCCCCTGAGTGGTGCCTTGCATCATCAGGATTCTACGGGTCGTGATAAGATTATTAAAACTGGTGATGTGCAAATTATGAGTGCAGGAACTGGTATTTATCATTCCGAATTGAATGCGAGTCAGCAAGAGCCCGTTGCATTTTTACAACTATGGATTTTTCCAAAGGTGAATAATATTGAGCCGCGTTATGATCAAAAAGAATTTAATTTGTCTGATCATACTAATCAATTTCAAGTAGTTGTTTCGCCAACGCAAGAAAATGATTCGCTCTTTATTAATCAGGATGCATGGTTATCACTTATCGAGTTAGAAGAAGGAAAAGATACAATGTACACCATTCACAAAGAAGGAAACGGAGTTTATTGTTTTGTGATAGATGGTCAGTTGGAAATTGCAGATGAAAATAACGAGCGCCGCGATGCAATTGGTATTTGGGATACGACAGAATTTTCGTTGAAAGCAAATCAGAAAAGCACCGTTCTGATTATTGAAGTACCGATGAATTAGTGCTTAATTAATTTTTATTACATTTGAACAAACTAAATATTTACCAATGAAAAAATTATTACTTTCTCTTTCCATTCTTATTGCAACACTAACAGCTAAGGCGCAAAATCAAAATGCGATGGCTTTTGATGGTATCGATGATTATGTTTCTGTTACTGGCGCTTCTAACTATGTAGTTGGCTCAACAGGAATGTCGCTTACTTGCTGGGTATATACTCAAAACACTGCACCTAATTATCCTAACTTCGATGGATTTGCAGGCTTTAGAAATGATGTCGATGCAGATTTTTACCTAGTGCAAGTTGGTGCAAACGCAATTGAGGCACGTTTCAGAAATGATCAGGGAACACCGTTTACTATCACTTCTCAATCATTAACTCCAAACCAATGGATTCACTTTACCTTGACGTATGATGGCGCAAAGATGCGTTTATATAAAAACACAGTTAAAGTAGATTCAGTTGCTGCAAATGGAGGAATCAGCAATGGTGGTGTAGATTTTAATATCGGTAATGTTCAATTTACAAGTGCTTCTTTCTTGTTAACTGGCAAAATGGATGAAACAAGTTTTTGGTCACGTGCTTTATCTCCAGAAGAAATTCGTTGTATTCCTGTAAACGGAATTGATACAAATGCTGCTAACCTTGAACTATACTATCGTTTTAACCAAGGAACAGCAGCAGGAAATAATACTTCTATTACTTCATTGCATGATGAAAACGGACAACAAGACGGTACGTTTAACGGATTAGCATTAACAGGCGGAGTATCAAACTTT
>JBKCGZ010000110.1:0-4333 GCA_046303115.1 Bacteroidota bacterium
GTTTATAAGTTTAATTCTTATCGTTTTACCTATAATCGAAGAATCATAAGTAAAGACAATTTTAAATTTGGTCTTGGCTTATCTGCAAAAATTAGAGATGCAGGATTCTCTTTAAAGAATAACGAATTTTTAAGTAAAAATTTTAGGGTTGGTTTCGTCCCTCTAATTAATATTTTGGCAAGTTGGAAAATATCTGAGAAAATGAGTGTTGATCTTTTTGGAGAAGGATTAGCAGCAAGTAAAGGTAGAGCAATTGACCTTTCATTATCTGGCAGATATAAATTCAGTAAGAAACTACAAGGAAACATTGGATATCGATTGCTAGAAGGAGGATCAAATGGAGCGATTCGATATAATTTTGTTCAACTTCATTTTGCCTTTGTTAGTATGAATTATTCATTTATTAAAAATATTGATAAGCCGTAAACACCTACTTTTAATCGATTTATTATTTTAATAAAAATACGATTTGACCATTCTAAAAAAACGAAAATTCAAAACAAAACCAATTAGCTAATTGCCATAAATAAATAAACATGTCAAAAAAATTAAAGTTCATAATCACCACAATTTGGTTACTTTTCAGCAGATCTTATGATGCTTATTGTACTTACTTACTGACACCAGATCTTAGTAAAGAAGCAAATCCTCTAGTAACTATTTTAGGAGTTTCATCTTGGACACCTTTACTAATAATTTTAAGCGTATTGACAATCTATGTGATTTACGCATACTTTATAAGCATATTTCGTCCAATGAATTTGTTGCCACAAGAAAAAGGATACACTTTTAGCAACTTTGTTGCTTACCTATATTTAGGTGTGAAAGATCATTGGACTTCCACACTATACAAACTTCCCAAAGACATAAATCGACTTAACAATTATATGGGGCATATACTTACAAAGTGTCTTGTTTTTGCTGGTATGGTGTCTACTATCATGTGGGTGCTCATTAACAACTCAGCATTTTATAAGACCTTTCATAGCGCGCCCTTGATATATGCAATCTTAATTATTGGTTGTATTAGCATAACTTATAATTGGAATAAATCCATGTATCGGCAATATTTAGCCAATTCATCTAATCATAAAGCTTAAATTAAAATTTGGTTTAAAATGAGATGCCTTCAATTATCAAATAAATAGGCAACGAAAACTTAGGTGCAATCACGAAAAAAAGAGCCCTTAAATCGACTATTACAAGAAAAATTATTGTATCATAGGATTAAATGATTGACAAAGTCTTTTCAGTAACAGGGAATAAAATTTCATCGTTTATCATTGATGGGGACTCCTTAAAATTTTCGTCATCGACGTTTGAAACAGTGGACGAGTTCAAATTAGCGTTTGCTAAAAAACTTTCATTAGCAACAAAGGTTGAAATAAAATATAGTTCAATTAAATCCATCAAGAAAGAAGATAACTCATCTGAAATTTCAATTGTATATAAGAATGCTTTGGGAATACCCATGGACTGTGAATTTGCATTTACAGATACCAGCAACTATCAAACGTTTTTTATCTTTTTAGTAAAGGAACGGTTCATCTCAAAACAACATCAAACATTAAGTCCAATTAGAGCTGTTAGAAATCATTTAATCGGACCCTTAGCTGTAATTGGCGTTAACAATTTTTGCTATTACCAGGCCATTAAAATAATCAACGGAACGAAGGAAAAAACCTATAATATCAAAGAGATCATTTTTTATAAAACTGTTGAAATTCTCGGCGACAAAGGAGTTATTGCTATTGGACTAATACTTTCAGGATTATTGGTGTATAAAATCTGGCAACGATTTACAAATCCTCCGAATCAGGTTGTATTTTTACCACCGCTTGGATAACAAATATTTGAGCACGACATCAATAATAATTGTTATGATTTCACAAGGATCCGACAATTCTTACTCGATTTTTATTTCTGATGGTCCTTCTCTAAATTTGTCCCTCTATGCAAATACGCAAATCGAAAAAATCAAACTTCCTCTTTGCGGCTTTGGGAATTTTGATAATCGCAATCATATTCATTAAAAACTATTTTGACAATAGTATTCCTGCTAATTTACTAACGGCATTTGCTATTTTATTTGGAACAATAAGCACTTACTTTCTACTAAAGTCATATAGTCAAACTCCTATTTACATCATCAATGAAAATGGGATATTTATTCCAAAACACAACGTAACCTACGAGTTTAAAAACATAGCTTATTACCGCCATGAACGAATAGGATCAAGGTATGGTCATTTTGATTATCTATTCTTTTACAACTTCGATAATACATTAGTATTTAAAATAAATGTAACCTTAACAGACCATAGTCTTCATCACCTTAAAAACAAACTCAAAAAATTCATAAAGCAAAATCCAAAAAAATATCTTTAACCAGGCGTGTGAAATTCTTCCATTACATAATATCCTAATAATTATCATTAAAAGAGGTGATTTATATTAAAATTGTCTTTTTTAAAAGAAGTATATTTGATGATTGTCTTTTATTCATTAAAAATTGGTCGCTAGTTTTATCAGAAGGACTTAAGTGGCAACTAATTTCATTTTTAAAAAACATATTAAACTTATATTGCAAATGGCAGAAAATAATGAGAAAATAAATCAGCTACTAATAAAGTTTGATGCACTCGTTAAAAAACAAGATAGCTTTTCAAATGATATTGATAATCTGCGACAAGAGTTAAATAACTTAATAATTTCAAATCAAGAGCAAGAAATAGATGCCATAACATCTGATGAATCAATACAAAGAATAATTCCAGAAACTATTTCTCAAAAAGAGGCTACTACTAGTAATTTGTATGAAGCCCCTAACCAAAAAACAACGGAACAAAATGATTCCTTAACAAAAACAACCAATAACACAAAGTCAGACATTGAAAAGTTTATTGGCGAAAACATTATTAACAAAATAGGAATTGCCATCACAGTAATTGGCGTCTCTATTGGTGCTAAATACTCTATTGACAATAACCTAATAACCCCATTGACAAGAATTATTTTAGGGTATCTGTTTGGCCTGAGCTTATTAGGGTTTAGTATTAAATTAAAAAATAAATATGAGAATTATAGCGCTGTACTGCTAAGTGGTGCAATGGCAATTATGTATTTTATTACATACGTCGCATATGGATTTTACAATTTATTTCCTCAAATTGTAGCATTTATAGCTATGTTAATGTTTACATTTTTTACAGTTATTGCAGCTATTAAATACAACAAACAAATTATTGCTCATATTAGTCTGGTCGGGGCATATGCGATTCCATTTTTACTAAGCAAAGGTTCAGATAATGTCACTATACTTTTTTCTTATATGACAATTTTAAATTTGGGAATACTTGCCATTTCATTTAAAAAATTCTGGAAGCCCCTATACTATGTAGCTTTTGGTCTGACATGGTTAATCTTCTTTTCGTGGTACTATCCGCAATACCAAACAAACCTACATTTTGAAATAGCGCTGATATTTATCTCAATTTTCTTTACCATATTCTATTCAACAATTATTGCATACAAAATTGTTCAGAATGAAAGATTTATATTCGACAATATAATACTAATTCTAATAAACTCTTTTGTGTTTTATGGGGTCGGTTATGACATAATAAAAGAAAATCCTGCAAGTGAGCATTTATTAGGTTTATTTACAATAGCAAATGCCATTATTCACGTAATAATTAGCACAATTATTTATCGCCAAAATCTTGAAGATAAAAACATACAATATCTTATATCAGGGTTAGTAATTATATTTCTAACATTAGCTATTCCAGTACAATTAGATAGCAATTGGGTTACTTTACTATGGGCTGGCGAGGCTGCACTTTTGTTTTGGATTGGTAAAACAAAGCACAACTCACTTTATGAAAAATTATCCTATCCATTAATGGTTCTTTCTTTTTTAAGTATTATACAGGACTGGACACATTTCTACGGAAGTTATAATCCACAAGATCCTTCGACAAGGATTACATTATTTATAAATATCAACTTCTTGTCCTCCATTTTATTCATTTCCGCATTTGTATTCATTAATGTTTTAAATCAAAAAAAGGAATTTGTTTCGACTTTAAATACAGAAAACAAACTAACAAAATTCATTTCTTTTGTTGTACCGAGTATATTATTTCTCTCCATTTATTTTGCCATTAGAAATGAAATAACCACTTATTGGAATCAATTATTTTACGATTCTGAGTTAAAAATCAAAATTCAAAATTCAATAAAACACATTTGGAATAGCGATTTAAAAAATTTCAAAAATATATGGACCTTAAACTTTACTTTTTTTTATTTATCACTTCTTGCCTTAATT
>JBKCGZ010000111.1:0-8354 GCA_046303115.1 Bacteroidota bacterium
ATCTTTTGTTCTATTAATCTGCATTTTTACTGGATGACTGTTATATGCAAAAGTGAATTGTTGTTCGATAACATTATTTGAAGGATTTATTTGAATTAATGCACCTGCTGCATCATCTGGTGTTGGAGTAAAATCACTTCCTAAACTTCCTTTGCATAGTGCCCAGATATTTCCGTCTTTATCAAGCTTGATTGAAGAGGGGTTGAGTGGAGTAGTGATGGTTGTAATCACTGAATTAGAATTGATGTCTACTACCGTTATGGTGCTATCATCTCCAAATCCACCACTGTTGCATACAAACAATTTATTATTCACGATTAACATTTCTTCAGGTCCACTTCCAGTGTTAACCGTGTCGATGATTTGATAATTGTTTAAATTAATTACATACACCTTGTTGGAAATCCAATCGGAAATATAGCCTTTGCTGCCATTTCCTATAAAAAATCGTGGAGATGAAAGTCCTTGGATCGTAGTGATACGTTTGAAATTCGATAATGAAACCACTTCCATTTTTTGCGAATTATTCACTGCAATAAACGCACGATTATCATACAATGAAATTGATTGTGCAACATCTCCTAATGGTATATTATTCGCTGCGAAGTAAAGATCTTCACTAAATGAATTTGCATCTGAATTCAAAAATGAAATACTTCCATTTCCTTGTCCGAAGGCCCCTTCATTACAAATAAATACACCCTTTAAATTATTTGGTACAGACGAAGTAGGGGTGTCAGGAGTTTCTTCACAAGACGAAAAAAGAATAACTGCTACGCAGATGGTAAAAAGTGTTTGAATTGTTTTCATAGATATTAGTTTAGTGGCGAAAAAATATCCATGAAGCGTAAAGGCATAGCCGTTATACGCTGTACAATGGATACCTTTCCTCCGAAGGTTTCGTTGTTATGGCATTGAGGCAGGTCTTCTGACTTACAGTTCATGCACCTTCCCGTTTTCACAGTGGTTGTTGCATTCAATGGCATTTGCCAAAGCTGTTTACAGCAGCGGGGACTGTCCCGGATTCACACCGGATTCCCTTTTAATCCCGCTTTTAAGCGGGAACCTTAACGCACTGCAATAGTAGCGAAAAAATTAAAACGATAACTTGGTGATGGCCTGGTTTAACAAATCATCCGAAGAAAATGACAATTGTCCGACATCTGAGAGCTTTTGAAAACCTATCTCCCAATTCATTTGGTGTTGTTCTTGAAAAATTATTTTATGTTGGTTAGATAAATGCTTTGCCAGATACAATTGCTCTGTTTGTCCTGGTGTTGGAATGCACAAAGCTGTTTTGTTAAGCTTGGCTAGGTCCATTAAAGTAGAGTAGCCCGAGCGACAAACAATATACTTCGCTTGCGATAATACTGAGCTGAGCTCTTGATTGTCTAAATGCGAAACCAAGGTGATATTTCCATCAGTCGATTTTTTTTCTTCACTTGGTTTACCTCTAACAATGATTGTTTTTTTATTTACTCGTTTTGCTTCGTTGATGCATGCTTCTTCAAAATAACTGCGTTGTGGCTCTGGTCCGGAAATAAGCACAGCAATTTCGTAGGCATTGTCAGGATGATTCGACTCTTCCTTCTTCAAACGTGATAACGCACCTATAAATTCACACTTGAAATTTTGGTGAATGCTTGAGTGATGGGAAAGTACACCGCTTAAATTATCATCGCCAGGGAAGTCTGGAATCCAGATTTTAGTAAATCGTTTTAAAAATTGTTTATGCAGGTAAAATAAAAACGGTTCTGAAAACTTTGAAATTAAATTAGGTGCTTGCAAATAAAGTTGATGTCCGATAAAAATGCTTGGTATTGTTGGATGCCAGGCACCATAACGATTATCGCTAACGATTAAATGTGGATTTATTTGATTACATAGCTCAATAAATTGCGCATGTTCTTTTTTAATGGACTTTAAAAGTGAAGTTGTTTTCAAAAGAACATCCAACGATGAATTGTTGTAACTAACTTGAATTCCTTCCAACGGGTAAAAGGATAATTCAGGAAATTCTTTTTTTAATAATAAAAGTGAATTTCCCTCTCCCGCAATGCTAACCTGGAAGCCTTTACGTAAAAAAGCATGGATAATTGGAATACTGCGGGTCGCATGACCTAATCCCCAATCCAGTACCGTAAACAAAACAGTTTTCCCTTGTTGCATAAAAACAAAGTTAGTGAACACTTTCTATTTTGAATGTAAGGTGCGGTTGCTTATTTTCGTTAGCTGAAATTATGTCGAAGAAAAAATTACAACGATTTGATGAGCTAACGCGATTAGAGCGAGTTTATCAATTTCCGTTTCCACTGGTGCATACAGATCATGGAATGAAGGGAAACTGGAATAAAAACGTATTCAAAAATGAAAACCCGATTGTATTAGAGATTGGCTGTGGAAGAGGAGAGTATACGGTAGCGTTATCAAAAGATAATCCTGATAAAAACTTTATTGGTATTGATATTAAAGGCGCACGCATTTGGAGAGGGGCAAAGACAGCCAACGAAGAGAATATCATGAATGCAGCCTTCCTACGTGTGCATATTGAATGGCTCGCACAGTTTTTTGAAAAGGGAGAGGTGAGTGAAATATGGATTACCTTTCCTGATCCGCAGCCGCAGTTAACACGTGAGAATCGTCGTTTAACGAATAAGAAGTTCATGAATCTTTATCGGATGTTGTTGAAGCCAGGCGGCAAGTTGCATTTGAAAACGGATAACATTGGATTATTCGAATATACGCTTGAAGTATTGGCCGATGAAGCAGGAACAATGGAAGTATGTACGAAAGATTTGTATACCGACACTCCGGATGGATTTAACTTATCCATTCAAACAACCTATGAGAAGAAATTCATGGCAGAAGGATTTAAAATAAATTACCTTCGATTTCAAATGTGAAAATAAATTTATACTACATTCGTTAACGCAATCAAACTAAACAAACAATCCCCAATATGAAACCTATTTACAAAGTATTGCTGATCATTTTCGCAGCATTCCTATTAATTGTATTTGTTGCTTATCGATTTGTCGCAGGCAATTATAACGCGATGATATCAAAAGACATGGCTATTAAAACAGCGTGGGCTCAAGTAGAGAATAACTACCAGCGTCGTGCGGATTTAATTCCAAGTTTAGTAGAAACGATAAAAGGTTCTGCGAAGTTTGAGCAGGAAACTTTAAAGCAGGTGATGGAAGCTAGAGCAAGTGCTACTTCGATGAAAATTGATCCAAGTAATATTACTCCGGAACAATTAGTAAAATTCCAGGCGGCACAAAACCAAGCAGGCGGTGCGATAAGTCGTTTGTTGGCTGTAGCAGAAAATTATCCTGATTTAAAAACGGTACCTGAATTTCAAGGATTAATGAATGAATTATCAGGAACAGAAAACAGAATTGCTTTTTCTCGTAAAACATTTAATGAAGCTGTTCAAGATTATAATTTGAGTATTAAAACGTTTCCGCAAAATATTGTTGCAGGCTTCTTCGGATTTCATGAGAAAGCATTTTTCCAAGCGGATCCAGGTACAAACAAACCAGTAGTGCCTAATTTCAACTAAGCATATGCCCATTACAGGAAGTTTGACAGAAGAAAATTTGCAGCAATTAAAGATTGCGATTGCAGCAGCTGAAGAAAAAACTTCTGGCGAAATACGATTGTACCTAGAAGAAGAATGTGATGCCGATGTAATGGATCGTGCAGCTTTTATTTTCGAGAAGTTGAAAATGCATAAAACAGAATTGCGTAACGGTGTACTGTTATATGTGGCCTTCGGACATAAAAAGTTTGCGATTATTGGTGATGCTGGAATACATCAGAAAGTAGGTGAGGAATTTTGGAGGACTATCAAGCAAAATATGGTTGCTTCTTTTAAAGAAGAAAAATACGTTGATGGTTTAACGATTGCCATTCAGGAAACAGGGTTGGCATTGTCGAAATTTTTTCCGCCGCGTGAGAATGATATAAATGAATTACCAAACGATGTAATCATAGGATAGATGAAAAAATTAGGATTGATTTTACTTGTGCTTATTTCTTCGCTGAATTTCAGTAGGGCAGAAGTAGTCTATCCGAAACCATCTGATCCTCCTCGTTTAGTCAACGATTTTACAAAGACATTGGATGCTGGTCAGCTAGAGGACTTAGAAAAGAAACTTGTAGCCTTTGCAGATTCTACATCCACTCAGATTGCGGTTGTAGTTATTGAGACTACTTCGGATATGCCTATCAGTGAGTATGCTACAGGCTTGTTTAACGAATGGAAGATTGGAACAAAGGGGAATGAAAATGGTGTATTGCTCTGCGTAGCTATAAACGATCGTCAGATGTTTATCACCACTGGTTACGGAATTGAGGGTGCATTGCCAGACGCCTTATGCGGAAAGATTATTAGTAATGATATTCGTCCGTTTTTTAAGCAAGGAAAATACGTTGAGGGTATAGACAATGGCGTTAGTAAGATTATTGATGCAGTAAAAGGCGAACCTTATAAGGCAACTGCGCAGAAAAAGGGGTTTCGAAAGTTTAGGTCAGGGCCTATATTCTTTATATTATTCTTTTTTGCACTGATTATTATTTTCAAGGTGATTAGTGTACGCCGATATGCTATCAATAATGGAATTTCATTTTGGGTGGCTTGGGAATTATTAAACGCAGCTACGCGAACGCAGAGCGGACGTTATTCCGATTTCACTCGAGGTGGTGGAAGTTTTGGTTATGGTGGAGGGTTCGGTGGTTCTGATAGTAGCAGCGGTGGTTTCGGCGGCTTCGGTGGTGGCAGCTCCGGTGGTGGCGGTGCTGGTGGTGGCTGGTGATACTAATTTGAAAATGTGCTAATATGCTCGCGAGGCTTCGCGATGTGCTAGTTTGCTAATGACTTTTTGATATCTCTAAGAATCATTGCGCTACTTTATCATATCAAAATTCGAAAATGTGCTAATAATGCTCCCTACCGATATAGAATTTATAACCTTATATTTAATCTATGCGCTCTTTTATTTGTGGGCGTTATACCGCATAAATAAAACCCCTAAAAATCGTTTTAAAAATATCTTAGTTTTAGTGGTAGTACTAATCCTGAATCTGTTTTTATTTATCCCAAAATCAAACTTCCAGTACGGATCTTCCTTAGCTGTTTTGTTTTATTCGTTTGGGTTGTATCTGGCGCAGGTGGTGGTTTTTGTTTTAATGGCTAGGGGAAGGAAGGGGTGATAATTTTTGAGATGATTAAATAGATAGGCTTATTGAATTGTTTTATTCTAAATGCAATTAAGAATAAATTCAGGTTTTAATGAAATTATAAAATTAAAACCCACAATTCGCCTCAATATCCTTCATTGGAAAATAGCCGGTGCCAGTCCATTGGATTTGTTTGTTTTTGTAGATCATGATGATGGGGATTTCAGTAATCTGAAGTTCGCGAGCTAGCGTTTTGTTTTTGTCTACATCAATGCGGACAATTTTTATTTCGCCTTTGTGAGCTGCTTCTAATGCCTCTAATTCGGGTTTTAACTTCTTACATGGTCCACACCATTCAGCAAAGAAATCAAAAACGATTAATTTGTTTTCAATGATTAGTTTGTCCATATCCATCTTTGTCATTTCCGCTACTGCGCTTGCCGGTGCATTGCCTGCTACTTCGGGTAGATTCGCTGCTCTCCATTTTAAGATACCACCTTTTAATTCTGTAACGTTTTTAAAGCCTCGCTTTTGTAAATCTTGCGCTGCATTATGACTTCTTCCGCCACTCATGCAATAAACAAATACTGGTTTGTTTTTATCAAGCTTTTCTGTCGCTGCATTAAACTGATCTCCGTTCCAGTCAATGTTTGTGGCGTTTGGCAAATGACCTGAGGCAAATTCTTCTGGTGTGCGGACATCCAACAACGTTAGGTCGGTTGAGGACTTCATTTTTTCGCTAAAAGCACTTGCATCTATTAAGGCGTATCCGGTGTTTTGTCCGTTGCTACATGCATAAAATAAACTTGCGATTAAAAATAGGAGGAGAGAGAATTGCTTTTTCATGGAGGATTATTTTAAAGTAGTATCACCTACGCGTGCATCAAAACGAATGTCTTTTTGATGAGCCAGGTCAATTATTGAGAGTAAAATATCTTGTCGTTGTAATTGAAAATAATCAGCATCCGTTGTTTTGATAAAAAACTGTACTTGTAAATCGAAACCAATATCTGTGATTTTATCAAGACGGATAAATGGCTCTGGGTCGTGAGCGATTTCAGGATGTTGTTTGAAAATGGCTGTTCCCTCTTTTATGAAATCTTCAATTTGCGCACGAGTGGTATGCGACTTCAACGTCAAATAAAAACTTCCACGAATCATATCACGCAAGCTGATGTTTTCTAAGTCGGCATCAATCATTCGCTTATTGGGGACTTTAACCAACGTTTTTTCCATCGTACGAATCAGCGTACTGCGAAATCCAATCTTTTCAATTTTGCCTTGTACATTACCAACCTTCACTACATCGCCAAGTGTAAACGGCTTGTCAAGAAAAATAGTGAAGCTGCCCAATAAATTTTCTAATGTGTCTTTTGCTGCTAGCGCTAACGCCAATCCCCCAATTCCTAATCCCGCAATCAACGACGCCACATTCACGTGAAATACCGAACCAAGCATCACGAAGAAACTTACAATCATCACTACAAACTTCAACGACTCTTTAATAAATGGAACGAGCTGATCGTCCACCATTGTTTCAGTCGCCAATGCTCTTTGTTGTAATATCAATGCAAAGAAATCAACTAAGCGTAATATAATCCAGGTGATGGAATAAAATAACGCCATCAAAAAGAGTTTATTGATGACAAACAAAATCCCAAATTCTTCTTTCGAAGTTAAGTGCCACTCTGCAGGAAAATGCAATTGCATCGCTGCGAAATAGAGCGATACTACTAAAATGAAAAATCCAACAGGCTTGCGTAATAAAACACGCAATTCATTTACTTGTACGCCCTCTGATCGTTTTTTAATGAAACGATAAATGAACCCTGATAGCTGATGTGATACGAATCGTTTAAAGATTAATCCGCCAACAATAATTCCTACGGCTATTAACCAATGGTCCATTTTATTATCTAAAAACGATTGGTGTATCCAGTCAGCATTCATAATGGTAAAAGATTTATACTAATTGTTTCAATGCAATTTCGTATCCGCTAGCCGTTATATGTGTATCGCCAGTGTTAATCTTGCGAATCTCTTCTAATCCTTTTTGAATGGTTGCAGCAACATCCTGGAAGATAGCTCCGGCACTAATGTCGTTTGGATTGCTCATCAAATAAGCAAACACTCTCGCCATTCCACAATTCGATAAGAAATCAGGAATAACACTTAAATGCTCATCAGCAAATTGTCCGATAGGTCCCATGAAAATTTCAGCATCTGCAAAAGGTACATTCGCACCACAAGCAATTACTTGCAATCCGTTTTTATGCATGCTCTCCACTTGCTCTTTCGTAACTAAGCGAGAAGCCGCAGCAGGGATGAATATATCAGCAGGTTCATTCCAGAAATTGGTATTGATGTTTTCGTCTTTAGTAAATCCATCAAATATATTCGATACGCGTGTATTGAATAAATGATTGACTTCTTCTTGCGTAAAGCCGTTGCTGTTAGTAAGTCCGCCATTACGATCAATGATTCCAACTACTTTTGCTCCTTGCTGAGCTAAATAGAATCCAGCAGCAGCACCTACATTTCCCCAACCTTGAATTAATACTTTTTTGCCTGCTACCGATTCATTCTTCAAGCGGTAATAGTGAATCACCGATTCAGCAACACCATAACCAGTGATCATATCAGCAATGCGGTATTGTGTTCCTGCAGGGACATATTGCGCATCATCCACCAATAAACTAACGCCTACTTGTAATTTCTGAATACGCTCTTCTTTCGCAGCGCTTCCGTAATGACCATTTACAACTCCTTCTTGCGGATGTAATAATCCTAAGTCGGCAGTAATAGGAATTACTTCATGAATTTCATCAACGAATAAATCGCCGCCCGTACCATAGTATTGTTTCAAAATTGGAAGCACAGCTTTATACCAACGCTTTAATACATCTTGCTTACGAGGATCGGTAGGGTCGAAGTTAATTCCCGACTTTGCACCACCAATTGCAGGGCCAGCTACGGTAAATTTGATTTCCATTGTTTTTGCTAAAGATTCCACCTCTCTACGGTCAAGGCCTTTACGCATACGTGTGCCACCACCTGCAGCGCCACCGCGTAAGGAATTAATTACTACCCATCCAGTAGCATCGGTTAATGCATCGTTCCACTCGAAAATGATTTCCGGTTTCTTTTCTTCAAATTTCTTTAGCAATTCT
>JBKCGZ010000112.1:0-2010 GCA_046303115.1 Bacteroidota bacterium
AATCGAATATATTGTTCTCTAACAAGACTGTCGTTTAATGTGCCGCGCTTTCCAAATTGCAAACTACAATTGACCTTTGATTGAAAGCTTCGTTTTAGTGGTAATCCAACGCCAAAACATATTCCCATATCATTTAGATCACCATTTTTATTCAAATTTAAATACGATTTATTATAGTAAGCCCCAATACGATATTCTATTCGGCTCGTATATTTTGAAGAAAGCAAATTATTAGGAACATAACTTGCACCTGCCGAAAGTGAATAACTATTGTTTAAATTATCCTTAACTCCGAACGACTCATAATCACTCCAGTTTTGAACTTTAAAATCAGCACCATAATTCCATTTATTCAACTTTGAAACACAAAAACCTATTCCGTAACTAAATGGCATTACAACCTCGCCCTTGTTTTCTAAAGAAAGAAAAACGGTGTCTTTAATTACATCAAAACCAGTCGCACCTTTCTTATAGTTTAACCAAAGAATATTTCTTTCCCCGGTTATTTTTTGGGACGGAGAAGCGGTTAATCCTATTGCTATGGACTTATCATTTTTTAATGAATGCTTCCAATTAGCACCATATTCAAAATAGAAATCACCTAAGCTTAATTCATCCTGATAATTTGTATTGAAGAAAATTGAATTTGTAAACTCCTCTTTTCGCTGATTAATAACATTGCCAAATAAATAATCAACATTAACACCTACAGAAAGTGATTTTGTTATTTTCAAACCAGCACCAAAATAATACTTTGTATACCCCCCAGTACCTTTATAGATATAGTTAATATCTGAAGTTTGATTCAGTGTATCAATATTTGATGTTGAAACGATATTATATCCTGTGCTACTAAACGGAATAATTCCGAATGAAAAACCAAGCTTATTTTTTACGACCGGAAATGCCATAGCAAGTGCATTTAAATCGGCATTAAAACCTGATGTTGAAACATCATTTTGTTTACTAAATAACCCCTCTGAGTTAACACCAATTTCCATCACCATAATCGAATCATATGAATAAGATGCTGGATTACCAACATTGATTGTTGATGGATTTGTATAGCCTAGTGATAGACCTGCCATACCTCTTTGATATGCAAATCCTTTAAATGTTAAATCACCAATTCCAAATCTTGAGTATGGAGAAAGCGTACTATTTTGAGAATAACTTAAGCCAGAAATAAGGGATAATACAATAAATACTTTCAAAAACTTAGTTTGCTGCTTTCTCATTCGATGTTGTGTAGTAGTATTAAATTTATGCCAATCAGAGTCAAATCTGGCTCCGCAAAGATGGCTTTTTTTTCTATTATATCTTGAAAATAATGATAGTCGCCGCCGGTAATAATCACTTTGATATCCGGAAATTTATCCGAGTATGTTCTAATTGCTCCATTTATTTCATTAGCAATACCTGACATAACACCATTATGAATCGAATCATTTGTATTCCTACCTGTTAACGCATTAAATTGATTAGGCTCAAGTAGAGGCAATTGATGAGTATAATAATTTAGGGCTTTGTAACGCATAGCAATGCCCGGGGCAATTGCCCCACCTTCAAAACCATATCGAACTGAATAAAAATCAATTTTCAAACAAGTGCCGCAGTCAATGATTAGCACGTTATTATTTTCAAAAATACTGCTCGCGCCAACCGCGTTCATCAGCCGGTCAATTCCTAAAGAATTGGGTGTTTCATAAGAATTTTTAATTGGCAAAGAACAATTTTGATCAATTGATAAAACAAAACTGAATTGACTAAAAAAACTTGTTAACTCAATTGGGATTTGAACAACACTTGAATAAGCAACATAGGTTATTTGAAAATTCTTGAAAAACTTTATCTCCTCTCCTAAGCTCAAGTAATCAAACTTGCCTCTGAAAATCAAATTTTTATCTTCAAAAATACCCCACTTCAATGTTGTATTGCCTAAATCTATTGCTAAATTCATTGTCACAAATTAAGGAAATAAAAAGCTGGAGTTGAACTTCTGATATAAAA
>JBKCGZ010000113.1:0-3826 GCA_046303115.1 Bacteroidota bacterium
GTATTTCCGTCTATATCAGATATCTGACCATATGAAAGTGCGCTGTTGTGAACATTAGCTGCACCACAAGTGTGGTCAGAGGATTGGCAAAAAGCCGTAAAATAGTTTGACGACAATAGAATTGTAAGCACAAAGCTTAAAATTCTGATTTTTTGATTTTCTCGATTCATATGTTCTTGTTTTTGGTTGTTTGCAAATTTTAAAGCCTTGCCCATAACGTTTTGCAGCTACAAGAAGTTGGCGATTTCGAAGCACTTCACTGTCAACCAAGCACAAACTTTGATAGTAGCACAAAGCTTCATTTAACCACTGAACCGCCAATTTTGGGTAGGTGCTGTTATCGGCTGCCCTACTATTCGTTACTGTTTCATTATTTTGATTGTCTTGTTCGTCTGTTGGTCGTTAAGGTTAATAAAGTAAATTCCATTACTTAGGTCTGCTAACGAAATTGTATTTGCTGAATTGCTAATTTGCCCTTTACTGATTTGTTGTCCTAACTGATTTGAAATAGAATATTGATAGTTAGCTTGTTGCTTAATTTCAAATATAACTAAATTATTTGTCGGGTTAGGATAGTATTTAATTTGTTCCGATAGCTGATTACTTTCTACGGAAAGAACTGGATTAGAATTGAAACTCAAATCTGTAGTATTTAATGCTAATAAAAATCCATCAAAAGAGCCATTGCTCGCAGACTTTATTGCTCCTTCTGTCATTCCTCCGATAAGTAATATTGAATCTTTCAAATAACAATACCCTCTGTCTTCGCTAGGTGTTCCAAATTGTTTACTTGCAAGCAAGATTAGATTTTGGTCAAACTTTTGAACAATAATATCTGCAGTTTTTTGGGATGGGTCTGTGTTTGTGTTACCATTATAATTTCCATAGGAGTAACCAACTGCAAACAAGTTATTATTGTCGTCAATGACTAATTTACGAAACAAGTCAGACCTTATAGTGCCGAGCTGTTTAATAATTGGATTAGTTAATTGAGGTGAATATTTGATAATAAAAGCATCACCCTCTCCGATATGTGTTCCTTGTAAATTTCCTGTCGTAAATCCTGCAACATAAATATTCCCTTGATTATCTACCTTATTGTCAAGCACCCAATCGGCTCTGGCTCCTGGTGTGTTAATCACAATGGAATGGGGTCTAGTAGGAGTTGATGTATGCAAATTCTCGTAAACTGATACAAAAGCATTTGCCCCTAAATTTGAAAAATACCATCCTGCGGCAATTAATCGTCCTACACCAGGAGTACTACTTGGCACATAAGTTAATCCGCCCCAGGCTTCGGCTGAAGCAATAAAACCTGTGGCATTTGGTGGATTTAAAGCCCGCCACACATTTTGTAAGTTTGATTTTTGATGCTTTGCTACCAAGTAAACATCATCAGTAGTTGCAGGTCCGGAAGGTGAACCTTGGGCAGAAACAAAAATATTTCCTGCATCATCTTGTGTAATATTTCCATATCCGTCTATTCCTGCATTTCCCCACTGGTTGGTAGCCACTATTTGACCATCGGATAAATTCAATTTTAATAGAATTCCATCCCAACGTCCTGCATTAGTGAATCCGGGAAGATTTCCCAAAGTTCTGCCTGCAACATAAATATGGCTATTGTCTGTTATACCTGCCTTAAGTAAAGTACCTTCATTCATTGGTAATTCTGTTACCCAAAGTTGTTGTCCAGAAGGAGAAATTTTGTTTACAAAAATTTCATTTTCACTATCTGATTGTCCATCTAAATTTCCATCGGTTAAGCCAAAGAAATATGTGTTTCCTTGATTGTCCATCGTCATACCTCCCACAACTTCTTTCCCATTTGAACCAAATTGAGAGATAGATTGCGGTATTGAAGGTGCAGTTGAAATAGGTTGAGCGTATTTAAAATGGTTTGTATTAGTTAAGCTTAAAATACTATCGGAATTACAAATAGGATTTGGATTATTTGGTGGATTGCCACTTACTGAAGGTTCTATATCCCAACAAGGATATATAAATGCAATCAAATCAATATTGTTGTTTGCTGTGTAAAACAAATACCAACCAGTTGTTTGACAGCCTTCTGCTGTAGTGCAATATATTAACCTGTAATCACTTGGCTGACCCTTCAATTGGATATATCCATACCTAAAGTCTAAATGTTGAATTACGCAATAATCATTGTCTATGCCATCTGTACCACGTAAGAAAAATGGATTTGGAATTTCAGATGTTCCTAAAATTACCCGGTCTGCCTTCCCACTTTGATAACCAAAATCAAGGTCAGTATTTAAAATGCAACGAATGAGTTTAACTTTGTTAGAACCGGGTAATATATCCGATGGATCGACAGGCATAAAGACATCACCACCACTATTTTCTCCGTCCATATAGTCAGTATCGAATATGGTGAATTCCAAATCATCAAATGGAGCACCTGATGCAAATGTGGGCAGTCCTATCGTAAATGGAATCAAGTCCGATGTTACCCTTGGCATTGGTGGAAATGTTGCTGCACTGTCTTTAAGCTGTTGAATTGTCTGTGCATACGAGCCAAAAGCTACAAATAAAGCACCAAGTAAAAATTTGAATTTCATTGCCTTTTTTTTAAATGTTTAACCCTTTGACTACAAAAACTGGAAAAGGATTAATTGTCTCTGATGGTCTGTCGCAGGGTTGCCGATAACGTTTTGCAGCTACAAGAAGTTGGCGATTTCGAAGCACAAAACTGTCTGCCACCACTGAACTTGATACGAAGCACAATGCTTCATTTAACCACTGAACCGCCAATTTCTTGTAGGTGCTGTTATGGGCTGGGCTTATTTCCATTTGTAGTTTTGGTCTTCAAATTCAGCAAGTGTCAAGATAATTTTGTCGTAATGAGGAAAGTTAATTCCACCTGTAATTTTATGTCTGTTACAAAAGTCAGTGATGTTTTTTGTAGTAATGCTTTTGTTGTCCTTAAACTTTAAATGCCAAAGCAATTTTGCTTCAAAACCATAGCCTTTTGCTTTTGTTGAGGATGTCCAATTGAAAGCGATGTCGTCTAAGTCCATTGAGTTTACGATATAACAAACAGGCTCTCCGTGAAATGTAGTTTTGCCTAATACTGATTTACTTGATTTAAGGTCAATGAATACAGCGTAATGGCTTTTGCTTTTGGTAATGTTTAAATTCCAAAATGAACCGTTAAAATTTTGTTTGCTTTTAACTTCAAACGTTAGGATTGTGTAGTTATTCAGCTTAACGGAAATGTCAATACCCTTTGTATTTCCAAATGTGATATAGGTTTCATAACCTAATCGTTGAAGTTAGCTGAAAAACCAAAATTCACCAGAGATGCCTGTTTGCTCCTTTGCCATAATTTATTTGCCTAGAATTATTGTTTTAATCTGTTCGGCTGTTTCTGCATCCTTCAATTGCTTTTCAAGTTCTTTGGTGTCCTGCGAATACAACACAATTACTTTGTCTAGAAATAAATTGAGTTTGTTTAAATTGTCAGCAAGTGATTGAAGTTCGGAATTATTTTGCAATGAAGTATTAAAGTCTTTGTAAACCACTTGATATTTTGAAAATAATGTTTTCTTCTTATTCTGATTGTTAAGGGTTTCAATTTGGTTTTTCTTGTCGTTACTTTTTGATTGAAGGTCAATTAATGATTTAGCAAGATTGTATTCTTTTTTACCTGTTGTAAGATTATTTTGGAATGTGTTCTTGTCATAAGTGTAAAATGAATTGTTAGTATTGTCAAAGTAGAAATTGTATTTTGTTTGCTTGATACTTTTTTCTTCTTTCTCTAATAGACCGTTGTATTTGAAAAACTGTTCTGTAATTACCA
>JBKCGZ010000114.1:0-7485 GCA_046303115.1 Bacteroidota bacterium
ACCAATTGGATTACCACTATTCAAGCATCTGCTACGATAGACAATCGTTTTTTGATATTTAAAATCGGCGATAATTTTTTAGCCAATCCAATTGTTGATTATAATCCAGGTAATGGGACTTTATCAATGGCGAGTCAGACTTTCTATTGCCAAACGGCTGTAGATACTTCAAATCACACATTCGTCGGCACGGGGACCATTACGAGTCAAGGGCAGCAAAAGATTATTACAATCGACTATACCGATTCTTACTTTGATGCTGTTCAAGGAAACAATGTGAGCATCCCTCGAAGAGATATTTACATTAAATAGCCGGTTGAAACTGATGTAAATGATGGATGCAATGTTTGTATAACAAGCGCGTCCAAAGTTCTTCGTTTAAGTCGCCAAAAATCGGATTACGCACGACTAAGTTTTCATCTTGCTGAAATCGTTCATAAAAACGATTGATTTGCGATTGCAATTCGTCTAACAGAGCATTCGAGTTATCATTTTTCACGGGAGCAGGCACCTCGCCCATCATGGCGTTTTTTGTCTCGGGCTTAAATAATTTATCCGTCATCAAAAATGCTTGCATGACAGGAAGTCGTTCTTCAGGAGTATGAAACGTATCAAAAACTATATCGCCACTCGCATTTTTACAAGCTTCAATTAAATGCTCGAGCATCTGATTAAAATTCATTTTGCCCCAATTAGCATTTGCAGGTTGAGATAGTGAGCGAAAATCGTTCACTAATTGATTTAACAAATAGTCTTTTTGTTCTGCTGTTGTCATAGCTAGTTAAATTAAAATCCTGGAAATCCTGGTAACATATCACGTCCTGCTGCTTTCATTTCTGTCTCTGAAATATCATCTGCTTTACTTAATGCATCTGCGAAAGCTAATTCTAAAAAATCCTGTACTTCTTCTTTTCGCTCAGGAAAAAGCAAGCAAGGATCAATATCAATCGACTTCAATTTCTTATTGGCAGTTAGTGTAATTTTCACTTGTCCTTGTGCAGATATACCATCCACATAAACAGTATCGAGGCGAGCTTTCACCTCTTCCATTTTCTTTTGAACATCACCGAGTTTACTTAAAATATCGAACATAAATTTGTTTGGATTAGAGGTGCAAATTTACAGCTAATTGTTAATTAAATAAACTCTAAACATAGAATCCATTTTGGAAGAACCTATCTTTTAATTACATTAGTGCCGATAAAGAATAAATCATAACAAGTTAAAACTAACCAAACCTAATAAAACGTATGAGCACAAACAATCAAAGCGGACATCCGAGAGGGTTATACCTACTCTTCTTTACGGAGATGTGGGAACGCTTCAGTTACTATGGAATGAGAGCGATTTTCATTCTATACATGACAAAGGCCTTATTTATCGACAAGGCATTTGCTTCAAACATTTATGGAAGCTTTACTGGACTTGTATATTTAACACCATTACTTGGTGGTTACTTATGCGATAAGTATTGGGGAAACAGAAGAAGTATTTTATATGGAGGAATTTTAATGGCAGTTGGCCAGTTGTTCCTTTACTTAAGTGCAACCATGACAGTGCCTGATGTTCAATCGGCTTCTGCAATGACCTTTATGTGGGCTGGATTAACATTACTAATTATTGGAAATGGTTTCTTTAAACCAAATATTTCCACAATGGTAGGACAATTATACCCTCAAAATGATAATCGTGTTGACGGAGCATTTACAATTTTCTATATGGGTATTAATATGGGAGCATTTTTCTCTCCATTGATTTGCGGAAGTTTTACTGAATATAAATACGGCTTTTTGGCAGCCGCAATCGGAATGATTCTAAGTTTAATTTCTTTTGAAGTATTAAAGAATAAACATTTAAAAGGTCCTGATGGAAATCCAATTGGTATGCCTGTAGCTCCACTTGACATGAAAACAGGATTATCAATTGTAGGATCAATCCTTGCAATTTTCGCCTTGTTAAATTACAAAACTATTGTTGGCTTATTCCTAAATGCTGGCGCTATAGCAGATATCAATTCTTGGTCACACATGATTGCCAATTTAGATGTAGTGGCTTATTTAATTTACATTTCGTTAATTGTAATGCCCTTATTAATTCTAACAGATAAATCATTAACGAAAGATGAAAGAGAGCGTATTATCGTAATTTTCATTCTTGCCTTCTTCGTAATTTTCTTCTGGGCATGTTTTGAACAGGCAGGTGCATCGTTAACATTATTTGCAGATCAGCAAGTTGATAGAGCAATTGATATTAACATAAGCGCATATGTAATTGCTGCAGTATATGCTATCATCACTTATTTCCTAGCAAATGCATTAGGATGGTTCTTTGAATGGACATCAAAAATTGTGAGAATTATTCAGGTGATTGGTGTATTGGCAATTATTGCTTTGACTGCCTTTGGATCTATCGCTGATATTCATTTATCAGAATTCCCATCTCCTTGGTTCCAATCAGTAAATCCATTAGCGATTATCATTCTTGCTCCTTTCTTTACAGTGATGTGGGGTAAATTAGCAAAACTAAATATGGAGCCTTCTTCTCCTCTTAAAATGGCGTTAGGTTTAGGATTAGTAGCATTAGGATATGTAATCATTGCATTTGCTGTTCACGGCATTTCTCCTTCAACTAAAATTGCTATGTTCTGGTTATTTGCGCTGTATATTGTTCATACAATGGGAGAACTTTGCTTATCACCTATCGGATTAAGTATGGTTAGTAAACTCGCACCCGTTAGATTATCATCTTTATTAATGGGAACATGGTTCTTAGCAAATGCAGTTGCAAACAAATTTGCTGGAACTTTAAGTGCGTTGATTCCTCCAGGAGCTGGTGAAGAAGCATCAACTGAAATTCCAAGTATCTTAGGAATTCAAATCAACAACTTATTTATTTTCTTCTGCGTGTTTATTGTATTAAGTGGAGCTGCTTCACTAATTCTATTAGCATTATACAGAAAGTTAATCAAAATGATGCACGGTGTAAACTAATTGCATCCATTATAAATGATAAAAAAGTCCTGATGATAAATCGGGACTTTTTTATTTATGCCCTATTGGTAAATTGCTTAAAATAGATTTACTTTGATTAAAACCAATTTACTATGTCGACATTAGCCGAGATACAAAACTTTAAAGGAAAATATCCGAAGCAATTATGGTATCTGTTCTTCTCCGAAATGTGGGAGCGTTTTTGCTTTTATGGAATGCGAGGAATGCTTGCGGTGTTTATCGTATCGCAATTGAAGATGGATGAAGGCACTGCTAATTTGCAGTATGGCGCCATACAAGCCTTTGTATATGCGTTTACATTTATCGGTGGACTCTTTGCTGATAAAATATTAGGGTTTCGCAAATCGCTTTTCTGGGGCGGATTATTGATGATTGCCGGAAGTTTGATTTTATCACTCGGAATTAATGTGAATCAATCGGTAGATAGTAATCACTTTTGGTTTTTCTTAGGAACTAGTTTTACTATTATCGGAACAGGATTTTTCAAGCCGAATATTTCAACAATGGTAGGTTCCTTATATCATGAAAATGATTCTCGCAGAGATGCTGGTTTCTCCTTGTTTTATGCAGGTATTAATGTTGGAGCCTTACTTGGAGGATATGCATGTATTGCCATTGCAAATTCTTACTCTTGGAATTTAGCTTTCGGTTTAGCCGCGGTAGTTATGACGATTAGTTTGGTAACGTTCATCTTCACACAAAAAAGTTTAGGTCCGATTGGATTATCACCTTTAAACGAAGGGAAAGGAAATAGAATAGCAGAGCTTGCAGTTTATATTGGATCATTAGCAGTCATCCCTGTTATTATGATGATGGTTGCAAAAACAGAGTACACCGATTACTTTATGTACACCATCGGACCTGCTGCACTACTTTACATCATCTTTGAATTAAGAAAATATTCGAAAACGGAAGTCAATAAATTAATTGCAGCATTGGTGTTTATCTTTTTCTCTATTGTATTCTGGGGTATTTATGAGCAGAGCGGTGGTTCGTTAGCGTTATTTGCGCGTGAGAATTTACATAATACTATTTTGGGAATGCAATTTGATCCAAATGGAATTAATAATTCAGCGAATGCACTATTTGTAATCATCTTCGCTCCTATTCTTGGTTTGATTTGGGTATGGATGAGTAAAAGAAATCTTGAACCAAATACGCTAATCAAATTCGGTTTAGGCTTTATCTTTTTAGCTGGTGGATTCTTTGTTTTTTATCAGACAAAATTCTTTGCTGATGCGAATGGCGTAACATCACTAGAAGTATTTACACTCGCTTACTTCGTGATTACCTTCGGAGAACTTTGTTTATCGCCAATTGGATTATCTATCATGACAAAACTTTCGCCTCAGCCTTTACAAGGAATGATGATGGGGATGTGGTTTCTCGCAAGTGCCTACGGACAATATGTAGCAGGTATTATCGGTGCGGGAATGTCAGATCCAAACCCGAAAGCTTCGCTAATGGAAAAATTAATATCCTACACTAATGGCTATGAGCAACTGGCACTTTACTCAGTAATTTGCGGTATAATATTAATTGCAATATCACCAGCCGTCAAAAAACTGATGGGAGATATAAAATAACTAGTATTTAATATTAAAATTCATTAATTTGCATTATGAAAAATAAACTATTCGTCACTTTTATAGCCTGCTGTATATTTTCTTTGTTTTCAGGATGCAATGCACAATCATCCGAAAACAAGTATGATCCTAACGGCATCCACTGGATAAGCTTTGAAGAAGCAGTTAAGTTAAATGATGAAAAACCCAAACGAATTTTTATTGATACCTATACCGAGTGGTGTGGTTGGTGTAAAAAAATGGATGCTGCAACTTTTAAAGATCCTGCAGTGGTAAAATATATGAATGATAACTTCTATGCAGTGAAGCTAGATGCAGAAACAAAGGACACAATTAACTTCCGTGATAAGCAATTTACTTATGTTGCACAGTATAAAACAAATCAAATTGCAATCGATTTAATGCAAGGACAAATGAGTTATCCAACCTACTCTTTTCTAGATGGGCAATATCAATTAATCTATAACTTAAAAGGATATCAAACAACTGATCAGTTTTTGCCGACGCTGAAATATTTTGCTGAGGAAATGTATAAAAACAATGTTAAACTCGACGAGTATCTAAACAAACAAGGAAACGCAAATCAGAAATAAATATTAAGATTTAATGCACCTCCGTTGTTATCGTTATCGATAGCAAACAAAGAAGATTTTCCAGTACCAGTAGTAATTACTTCTACAGCACCTCCATTCCATTTTTCTCTTACTAACTCCCCGGCTTTACGCGATTGTACCGATGGTCCCCAGCCAAACTCTCCGCTAATCGACATTTTAGGAGCGAAAAAATATTCAATTCCAATAAATCCACGTAATGAAAATTCGATGGTATTACCTGGTTTGTATAGTGTGTTTCGTGTTACTTGATTTTCATTACTCAACTCATTCCCATAGGTAAAAGTTGTCTTGTCTGTTTTTACCCCATACAAAATCTCACCGCCATAATATGCACGTACTCGTCCATCACCTCTCCACTTTTGTATTCCGAAGCCCAAAGTAATCGCACTTGTTTTTTGAATCGACTCATCAATAACTAATTCATTCGGATTAGTGCTGCCATTTTTCGCAACAGCTGTATCATTTTTTAATGACGAAAAACCTAAACGCACTTTCATACGATAAGCCATATCATTATCTTTTAGATATAATCCTGATAATGTTAGCGGATGCTTTTGTGCAAATAAAAATTCAGGTGCTATATTACTGCTTCCATTAAATAAGTTTCCTGTAAAATTGATGAAAGGCACTGCATCAATCGTTAATGCAAAATCGTTTTTTGCAGGTAAAATGGGCTTTCCTGATTTTGTTTTAAGAATATCTTGTGCATTTACATTTAAAGAACTTACAAGTAATGCTAAAGCGATTATTTTTTTCATATTAGTAATTTAAATAGATAAAGTATTGGCAATCGTAAATAGTTTTTCATCGAGTGGATCGTGACTTTTGATTGCCTGCGCAAATGGCGTTAATGCGATCCCGTTATTTCTGATTCCAACCATTACTTTGGTTTGCCCTGCTAACAATTGTTCGACAGCATGTACGCCTAGACGAGCAGCAAGGATACGATCAAATGCACTAGGTTTTCCTCCTCTTTGAATATGACCTAAAACCGTTACTTTGGTTTCATAATCCTGAATATGCTCTTTCATTTTAGCAGCTATGGCTTGCGCACCACCATTCTTTTCTCCTTCGGAAACGATAACGATAGTACTCGACTTTTTATTCTTCTTTGCTGTTTCAAGTGTATGAATTAAATCATCCACGCTCATTTCTTTTTCGGGAAGCATTACCATTTCAGCACCACCGGCAACAGCCGACCATAATGCAAGACAACCAGCATCTCTTCCCATTACTTCAATCAAAAAACAACGATCATGTGATGCAGCAGTATCTTTAATTTTATCGACCGCTTCTACAACGGTATTCAATGCGGTATCGAATCCGAGTGTAAAATCTGTTCCTGCTAGATCATTATCAATCGTACCTGGAATACCAATTATTTTTATGTCGGGATGTTCATTCGTAAATACCTCTGCTCCCGAAAACGTTCCATCACCTCCTATTGCAACAATACAATCAATTTGATGTTTCTTTAGATTCTTATAGGCTTCATCACGACCTTCTTTCGTCATGAACTCCTTGCTACGTGCTGTCTTTAAGATAGTGCCACCACGCTGAACAATGTTCGATACAGAGCGAGAATCCATCTGAATTATTTCATCTTCAATAAGTCCTTGATAACCTCGCATAATTCCATAGACTGCAACGTTGTTAGCCAATGCTGCACGCGTTACTGCGCGAATGCAGGCATTCATGCCAGGTGCATCTCCTCCAGAAGTAAAAACGGCTATACGATTCATAAAAACAGATTTATTTTACGAATATAAAAGTAAAGCAAACAACTTTTTCAAAATCAATAAACGAATTCAATAAATTTACAGCATGACAGAAGAGAATCCTTGGAAAACCCTTTCCACAGAAATGAAATACGACAACCCTTGGATTCAAGTGAATGAATCAAAGGTTATTAATCCTGCAGGTAAAGATGGCATCTATGGCGTTGTACATTTTAAAAACAGAGCCATGGCAATTATCCCTCTGGATGAGGATAATAATACATGGATTGTTGGACAGTTTCGCTATACTACCAACACCTACGAATGGGAAGTGATAGAAGGTGGTGTTCCTGAGGGAGAAGATTTATTAGAAGGTGCTAAACGTGAGCTTGAAGAAGAAGCAGGACTAATCGCCAGCGATTGGAAAATGATTATAGATGGATGTCAGCTTTCTAATTCTGTGTCGGATGAAATAGGTTATGCTTTTGTAGCAAGAGGAATAACTATCGTTGATGCTAATCCAGAAGAAACAGAACAATTACAAATTCGCAAATTA
>JBKCGZ010000115.1:0-10113 GCA_046303115.1 Bacteroidota bacterium
AGGTCTGGGGTTAGGGTTTGCAAGGTATTAATATTACGCTCCTACGGAGCTACGATTATTGCGCTCCTACGGAGCTATTTTTATTTCGCCCCGCTGGGGCTATAATTATTACGCTCCTACGGAGCTATTATTTTATCGCCCCTAAAGGGGCTATTGATTTTGTCCTATTTTAGAGCTATGATTTAGTTATTGAATTATTATAGTAGCTCCATAGGAGCGCTATAATAATTGATTGATGATTATAGTTATTGATCGAGCTCCGTAGGAGCGCCACCAATCTCCTCAAATAAGTATTCTTCTTTATAATCGATGTCATATGCTTGTAAGAACTCGATATACTCCTTCCTGAATTTTGTTGTTTGATGATGCTCTTCCTGGTGTGCAATATAATTACAAATAATATTTACCTGAGACGCACCTACAGAAAAGGCTCCGAATCCATTTTGCCACTCGAATTTTCCTTGCACCAATTTCTTTTCATTTATCCATCTCGAAGAATTAGCTTTTATATCACGAACTAAATCGGATAAATTACAATCAGGTTTTATTCCTAACAAAATATGAATGTGATCTTCAACACCATTAACAATCATCAATTTTTGTCCTTTGTTTGTGATAATTCCAGTTATATATTGAAATAATTCATCACGCCATGATTTGGAAATGACACACGCCCTTCGCTTAACGGCGAATACTACATGAATGTAGAGCTGGGTATAGGTGTTGGCCATAATTAATATTACGCCCCGCTGGGGCTATTTATATAACGCTCCTACGGAGCTTTCGTTATTTCGCCCCTAACGGGGCTATGAGTATTTCGCTCCTACGGAGCTGGGTTTTTACATATTTCGTCTGTACTGACCACCAACTTCGAATAAGGATTTGGTGATTTGACCGAGACTGCAATATTTACTTACTTCCATCATCACTTCAAACATGTTTTTGTTTTGAATAGCCGTGACTTGTAAATCGCGAAGTAAATGCGCCGCTTTGTCTTGATGCGCCTTATGCAAATTATTCAACATGTTAATCTGGAATTCTTTTTCTTCCGTTGTTGCACGAATAACTTCTTTCGGTGTTACCGTCGGAGATCCTTTCGATGATAAGAAAGTATTTACTCCGATAATCGGATATTCACCTGTATGTTTTAACATTTCATAATGCAATGACTCTTCCTGAATCTTTCCACGTTGATACATCGTTTCCATTGATCCTAATACACCACCACGCTCTGTAATGCGATCAAACTCTGTCAACACTGCTTCTTCAACTAACTCCGTTAATTCTTCAATGATGAATGAGCCTTGCAACGGATTCTCATTCTTGGCTAATCCTAATTCACGATTAATGATTAACTGAATAGCCATCGCACGACGAACTGATTCTTCTGTAGGTGTTGTAATCGCTTCATCATATGCATTCGTGTGAAGTGAATTACAGTTATCGTAAATTGCATATAAAGCTTGCAATGTTGTGCGGATATCATTGAAATCAATTTCCTGCGCATGCAACGAACGACCTGATGTTTGAATATGATATTTCAACATCTGACTTCTTTCATTCGCATTGTATTTTAACTTCATTGCTTTCGCCCAAATACGACGAGCAACACGTCCGATTACTGAATATTCCGGATCGATACCGTTACTGAAGAAGAAAGATAGGTTGGGAGCGAAGTCGTTGATGTTCATTCCGCGACTCACATAGTATTCTACATAAGTAAATCCGTTAGCCAATGTAAATGCTAACTGTGTTATCGGATTAGCACCAGCTTCTGCAATATGATATCCCGAAATAGAAACCGAATAGAAATTACGAATCTTATTCTGAATAAAATAGTCCTGCATATCGCCCATCAAACGCAATGCGAATTCTGTCGAGAAAATACAAGTGTTTTGCGCCTGATCTTCTTTCAATATATCCGCTTGAACAGTGCCTCTTACTTGCGCAATCGTATCTGCTTTTATTTTCTGATACACATCTGCAGGTAGAACAGCATCACCTGTAACGCCCAACAACATCAAACCTAATCCGTTATTACCTTCTGGCAATGGTCCATTGTAAGTTGGACGAGGTAATCCTTTCTCTTTGAAGATAGTATTTATCTTTTCGTTAACGCTATCCGTTAGTCCGTTTTGCTGAATGTAAATTTCACATTGCTGATCGATAGCTGCATTCATGAAAAATCCGGTTAACATAGCAGCAGGACCGTTGATAGTCATACTTACTGATGTTTTTGGGTCAGCCAAATTAAATCCGCTGTATAATTTCTTCGCATCATCTAAACAACAAATGCTCACACCAGCATTACCAATCTTACCGTAAATATCCGGACGATAATCAGGATCGTGACCATACAATGTAACTGAATCGAAGGCTGTGCTCAAACGATGAGCAGGCATACCTAATGAAACGTAATGGAAACGACGATTCGTTCTTTCTGGTCCGCCTTCACCCGCAAACATACGCGTAGGATCTTCGCCTTCACGCTTGAATGGGAATACACCAGCGGTATAGGGAAATTCTCCTGGAACGTTTTCTTGTAACATCCAGTTTAACTGCTCGCCCCAAGCTTCAAAGCGAGGAACGGAAACTTTTGGAATACGCGACTTTGATAAAGACTCATAGTGCGTTTTAATCTTGATTTCTTTATCACGCACTTTGAAGATGTAATAATCGTTTTTATAGGCTTGAATTTTAGAACTGAAATTCTCCAGCATCTTACGATTCGTTCCATCTAATTTCAATTCCCACTCTGCATACGCTGATTTTAAAACATCAATTGCTTTGTCTTTATCAGCTACCTTCAAATCTGAAAGCGCATCCATGGCTTTATGAATACCGAATAACTTTTGTGCAACTTCTGATTGATCTTTTGCCCACTTATCGTATGCGCGATTATTCTCAGCAATCTCGCTTAGGTAACGCGTGCGATGAGGAGGGATGATGTAAATCTTCTCCGACATTTCATCCGTCACTTGAAAAGAAGAAACTAGTTTACCATTCGACTTCTGATTCAGATGATCCATGATTGCTTTGTACAAGCGGTTCATTCCGGGATCGTTGAATTGAGAGGCGATAGTACCGAATACAGGAAGCGATTCATCATCGGCATCCCATAAATTATGATTGCGTTTAAATTGCTTTTTCACATCACGAATCGCATCCAATGCACCACGCTTATCAAACTTATTTAGGGCAATGATATTCGCGAAGTCGAGCATATCAATTTTCTCTAATTGCGTCGCAGCTCCGTATTCAGGAGTCATTACATACAGACTCATATCGCTATGCTCGGTAATTTCAGTATCACTCTGACCAATACCCGAAGTTTCTAAAATGATTAAATCAAATCCAGCAGCCTTTACAACTTCAACAGCTTCTTTCACATATTTGGAAAGAGCAAGATTACTCTGACGCGTAGCTAACGAACGCATATACACGTGATCGTTATTGATGGCGTTCATACGAATACGATCGCCCAGTAATGCTCCACCTGTTTTACGCTTTGATGGATCTACGGAGATGATAGCGATGTTTTTATCTTTAAAATCGACATTAAAGCGACGAACCAATTCATCCACCAAAGAAGATTTACCTGCTCCACCAGTCCCTGTAATCCCTAAAACAGGAGTTGAGGAAGTATCAGAAAGCTTTTTAATTTCAGGATGTAATTTGGCAAACTCATCAGGATTATTTTCAGCAGCTGAAATCAAACGAGCAACAGCATAATGATTTTTAGGAGAGATAGCAGAAAGTTCATCCTTTAAATTTTGTCCCGTTGCAAAATCACACTTCTCCAACATATCGTTAATCATGCCTTGCAAGCCCATCGCGCGACCATCATCAGGATGATAGATGCGAGAAATACCGTATTCGTGAAGCTCTTTAATTTCTTCGGGAAGGATAGTTCCGCCACCACCACCAAAAATGCGGATATGTCCACAACCTCTTTCCTTCAACAAATCGAACATATACTTGAAGTATTCCATATGTCCGCCTTGGTAAGATGTCATCGCAATTGCATTCGCATCCTCTTCGATTGCACAATTCACTACTTCGTTTACACTACGATCGTGACCAAGGTGAATCACCTCAGCACCACTGCTTTGCATAATACGGCGCATGATATTGATAGAAGCATCATGTCCATCGAAAAGAGAGGCTGCAGTAACAATTCTGATTTTATTTTTAGGCTGATAAGGAGTTTGATCCATCATAATTTTAGGGCGTAAAATACGAGTGCGAAATTAGGAAAATTAAGGGAGAAAAATAATGGTTTAATGTGCTAATGAGATAATGTGCTAATCTGCTCCCGAGGCTTCGCGATGAGTTAATATGCTATCAGTTCGCGGAAAAAATATGGGCAAATTAGCAAATTAGCAGATTGGCAAATTAATAATCCTTTTTTTACTAAATTCGCAGCACAATTTTAAAGAATAGTATGAGCGTTTTAGTTAATATAGATAGTCGCGTTATCGTTCAGGGATTTACTGGGAACGAAGGAACATTCCATGCAACGCAAATGATTGAATACGGAACCAATTTAGTTGGTGGTGTGACTCCTGGAAAGGGTGGTTCTACTCACTTAGATCGTCCGGTATTTAATACAGTAGCGGATGCAGTAGTGCAAGCACAAGCAAATGTTTCTATCATTTTCGTTCCGCCGGCTTTTGCTGCGGATGCAATTATGGAAGCTGCTGAAGCAGGAATTAAAATCATCATTTGTATCACAGAAGGAATTCCTACTCGTGATATGATTGTGGTTAAAGAATATTTAAAAGGTCGTGATTGCCGTTTAATCGGACCAAATTGTCCAGGGGTAATTACACCAGGAGAAGCGAAAGTGGGTATTATGCCAGGATTCGTATTTCACAAAGGAAGAGTAGGTATCGTTTCTAAATCAGGAACCCTTACTTATGAAGCGGCTGATCAGATTGCGAAAGCAGGATTAGGTGTATCAACAGCTATCGGAATTGGTGGTGATCCAATCATCGGAACTACCACTCGTGAAGCAGTTGAATTATTCATGAATGACCCTGAAACTGATGCAATCATCATGATTGGTGAGATTGGTGGTGGACTAGAAGCAGAAGCTGCAAACTGGATTAAAGCAACAGGAAATAAGAAACCAGTTGTTGGGTTTATCGCAGGACAAACAGCGCCTCCGGGAAGAAGAATGGGACATGCTGGTGCTATCGTTGGTGGTGCTGATGATACAGCGGCTGCTAAGATGCGCATCATGCGTGAGTGCGGAATCCATGTAGTTGATTCTCCGGCAATGATTGGAACTACAATGGCGGAAGTATTAGGAAAAGTATCTGCTTAATAGCAGTATAGTTTATAGGTTAGGGACGAGCAATCGTCCCTTTTTTATTTTAATCCGAAAGGAACAATTACCCAATGTAAGCCTACATTTACGCCTGTGAAAATGCGTGATGATTTAGCATAGCTAACGTCTCCATTTTCATTTATATTACTTGAATAAGTGTTTAGGCTGATTTGTTCCGTCAATAATTTTATCAATAGATCTTCTTTGCTCAGATTTGAATAATCGGTTGTTACATCTGTAAACATATAACCAGCGCGGCCTTCAATACTGATCATAATTTTTCTTGAGATCTTAATATCCCAGCCTAAACCTCCAACGGCAGAAATTCCGAAATCATTAAAATCCTTTTTAAAATCTTTGTCGGAATAGTTCAAACTTCCATCACTATTCAAAACAGTTTCTTTCGCAGAAAGCAGTCGAGAAATCATAGGACCAACTTCGAAATGAAGTCCAATTCTGTTTTTTCGTTTTAGTAAAAAAGGAATATCAAGATAGGTAAATTCCGCCTCTCCATTAAAAGTATTGGTTGCATCAACAAGTGTATACTTCTGATTTTGATTTGCTAATAAAAAATCAGTAGTAATACCCCATTTCTTCGTGAACATAAAATTCAGTTGAGCTCCAAAACTATTTGCATGGGTTTTAACATAGTCGACCTGATCAAAAATATTCTTATTATAAAGGGCGGTATTATTATATGCCAGCTTTGCACCAATACTTAAACGCTGAGCCTGACAGTTAAAAAGGGCGAATAAAAACGCCATGGTAAAAATGAGTTTAGTTGATTTCATGACTTAAAGGTAATAAAAAAGGGCAATCAAATGACTGCCCTTACAATATAACTTGAAATTAGATTATTTCAACTTGTATGTTAAACCGATATTTAAACCAGCCCATGCACGAGTAGTTTTTTGGTAATCGAAGACATTTTTCGCTCCAAGACCTAAAAACGTTGTATTGTGATTGAAAATAGCATTTGCACTTACGTTTTCATCAATATATAGTTTGTCATATTCGTTTTCTGTGTACTCTGTTGTAGCATCAGTAAACATATATCCTAAACGAAGACCTGCTGTTAAACCTAATTGATCATTTAATTCGAAATCTGCTCCAAAACCTAAAACACCTGATAATCCAAAACCGCTAAAGTCGTTTTTAAAATTTTTATCAGTATAGTTTAATGATGTGGCACTAGGGTAATCAAATGTTTCTTTCGCGCTACTTAAGAAAGATAACTGTGGACCAACTTCGAAGTACGCACCATTTCCACTTCCTAACTTAAATAAAACTGGAATGTCGATGTATTTTAATTTTGTTTCAACTGTAGCTGGCAATGCAGATGCTTCAGGTCCAAATTTCAAATCATACTTTTCATTGTGACCTGAAATTAATAAGTTCACATCTAAACTGTAGTTATCAGCAAGACGATAATTGAAAGAAGCACCGAAAGAACCTCCTGTTGTTGGAGCGTAATCTAATTCATAACCTTGATCACTAACATTGTTGTTAAATAATGCAGTATAATTGAATGCGCCTTTTAAACCGATACGCATCTCGCCTTGAGCCTGAGCACCGAATGTGATTGCTGCTAAAGCGGCAACTAGAATTAATTTTTTCATAGGGTTTATTTAGTTGATTATATTTGACAAATTAAACATAAATCTACCTAACAACCAAATTAACTGAATATGAAATTATTATTAGGAAAAACAGCTTTAATTACGGGCGCTTCTCGAGGAATTGGAAGAGGAATCGCAATCGAAATGGCTAAGCAAGGGGCGAACATTGCCTTTACCTACCTTTCATCGCCTGATAAAGCGGCTACTTTAGAGACAGAATTAGCAGCTCTTGGCGTAAAAGCTAAAGGTTATCAGTCTGATGCCTCTGATTTTAAAGCTGCTGACGATTTAATTAATGCTGTTGTTGCTGAGTTTACTACGTTAGATATCGTTGTGAACAATGCCGGTATTACGCGTGATAATTTATTAATGCGTATGTCGGAAGAGCAATTCGACGAAGTAATCAAAACAAATTTGAAGAGTGTATTTAATGTGATCAAGGCTTGCCAGCGTCCGATGTTAAAGCAACGTAGCGGTTCTATTATCAACATGACATCGATTGTTGGGGTAAAAGGTAATGCAGGACAAGCGAATTATGCAGCATCTAAAGCTGGTATCATTGGATTTACAAAATCGATTGCGCAGGAATTAGGTTCTCGTAGTATTCGTTGTAATGCAATTGCTCCTGGATTTATTGAGACAGAAATGACGGATGTATTAAACGAAGACACTGTTAAAATGTGGAGAGAACAAATTCCAATGAAACGCGGTGGAACTCCTCTAGACATTGCTAATGCTTGTATTTTCCTTGCTAGCGATATGTCGACTTATATTACTGGCCAGACATTACACGTGAATGGCGGATTGTTAACGATCTAAAACATACTTATGAAAAAAATAATCTCTTTACTAATCCTAATTACTGTCAATACGATGGTAGTTATTGGAGGTCCTGGCGATAAGATATTGCCTTATCCTATTTATCAAACAAAAATGGCTAACGGATTAAATGTCGTTACTGTTCCTTACGACAGTCCGGGATTAGCAGCGTTTTATATTATCATGCGTGTTGGTTCACGTGATGAAGTAGATGCAGGACGTACCGGCTTTGCCCATTTCTTCGAGCATATGATGTTTCGCGGAACAGAAAAATATCCGAAGGAAGCCTACAGTAATGCATTAAAAGCAACTGGTGCAAGTGCGAATGCAAACACTTGGTTAGATAGAACAGTTTATCATATGACCGGTAATGCGTCGATGTTAGATAAGATGTTTGAATTGGAATCAGATCGTTTTATGAATCTGAAATATTCTGTTCAGGATTTTAAAACAGAAGCTGGTGCAGTGAAAGGAGAGTACACTAAAAACTCTGCAAGTCCTTATGAGCAATTAGATGAAAAAATGAATGATGTGGCATTTACAGCACATACCTATAAACATACCACGATGGGATTTTTTGCCGATGTAGTGGATATGCCAAATCAATATGACTTCTCTTTAGATTTTTTCAAGAATTTTTATCGTCCAGAGTATGCGACTATTTTGGTTGTTGGAGATGTTAATCCAGATGCAGTAAACAAATTAGCAGAGAAATACTTTGGTGTATGGCAGCGCGGAAATTATGTAAGTAAAATTCCAGTTGAGCCTGCTCAAACAGAAACGCGTTATGCACATGTAAAGGTTCCTAATTTCCCTCCAGTAGTTTCTTTGAATTATAAGTCGCCAGCATTCGATGATTCTAAAATTGATATGCCTGCATTGGATTTATTAAATACGATTTTATTTTCTGAAAAATCGGACTTGTATAAGCAACTTGTAATTGAAGAACAAAAAATTCGTAACATCGGTGGCGGCGCATATAACACAAGAGATCCTTACTTAAGTATGATTAGTGCTTCCTTGGTAGATGAAAAAGATATGCAGTATGTAAAAGACGTAATTATTAAGGCGATTGAAAAATCAAAGACTACTTTAGTAGATGCGACAACGTTAGAGCAAGCTAAAATGCGAATGAAATACAGCTTTGCAATGGGCATGGATAGTCCAACTAATATTGCTGAGGCACTTGCGGGATATATCTGGGTAACGGGAGATGCAGAATCAATAAATCGTTCTTATGCACAATATGAAAAAGTAACTCCGCAAGATTTAATGAATGCAGCGAATAAATATTATGTATCTACAGGATTAACAATCGGAACAATTTCAGGAGCCGATAATTGTCCAATAAAATAATTACTACCAATGAAAAAAATAATCGCCATACTATTTCTATTCATCTTAGGTCTGCAGGTTAATGCAGCCGATGTAGTAGAACTAAAACTACCTAAATCAGATTTAGTAGTTGTAAAATTAATGTTCAAGAATGGGTCAATTTGTGATCCTGTTGGAAAAGAAGGATTGACTTCACTAACTGCAAGTGTTGTTGCAGACGGTGGAACTGGTAAAATGACAAGCACAGAGATTAAAGATTTAATTTATCCGTGGGCGGCGAGTTATTATGCTTCAGTTGATAAGCAAGTAACCGTATTTACATTTGAAGTTCACAAAGACAACCTTAATAAATTCTATCCAATTATAATTGACTTGCTAAGAAATCCACGATTTGCTGATGATGATTTTTCTCGTGCAAAATCCAATCAATTAAATTATGTGAGTGAAGTAATTCATTCTTCTTCTGATGAAGAGTACAGTAAAAAGTATTTAGAAAACTTTTTATTCAGAGGAACGAACATGGCACATTTAGTAGATGGAACAGCGGATGGTGTAAACAGTATTACATTAAATGATGTTAGAGCGCACTATAAAAACTTCTTTGGAACAAACAATTTAACGATTGGAATTGCAGGTAACTATTCAGATGAATTCTTATCAAAATTAAAATCTGATTTAGGCGGATTGCCGAAAACAGCGATGGCCATTCCAGAGCTAGGAAAAGGAAGAAAGCCAAATGGCATTCAGGTTGAAATTGTATCTAAAGAAAGTGCATTAGGTTCTGCTGTATTCGCAGGATTCCCAATGGATATTACACGTGCTAATGATGACTTTGCTGCATTAATGGTAGCTAATTCATGGTTGGGTGAACATCGTAAATCGTATTCACGATTATATCAAAAGATTCGTGAGCAACGTTCGATGAATTATGGTGACTATACCTATATTGAGTGGTATAACAACGGAGGAAGTAATATGCTTCCAAGAGCTGGATATCCGCGTTTGAGT
>JBKCGZ010000116.1:0-44671 GCA_046303115.1 Bacteroidota bacterium
CAAGCAATCTAGCATTATTGATGTGACGTTATTTTTATTTTTAGATACAATTAAATAATAAATTGATCCAACTGATACTAATAACAAACATAAACCACTCTCATTAGGTTTGTTCATTTATAAATAGAACATAATCCAACAATTAAATACGATATAAACTATAGGAAGTATAGGATAAAGAGGAACACGAATTGGACGTGGTACATCAGCTCGTTTTTTTCGGAGCCAAATTAAACCAGCAGCTGTAAGTGTTGTAAAAAGTGTTAACACAAACCCGATACATGTAATCACAAATTGAAAATCGGTGGTAAGTAAAATCACAATGGCAATTAACGATTGAATAATAATTGCCCGAACAGGAACATCGTTTTTTGAGAATACCGATAAATAATTTAATTCTTGAAAATCCTGTGCAACTCTACTGATCACTCTTGGGCCAACTACAACCATAGAGCTAATTGTTGATACCAAGAAGAAAGAAATAAGACCACCAATAATTAAAGCTCCTTTACTACTAAAAATATAATCAGCAACTACAAATGCTACATCTTCTTTACCTCTCATTGCATCAGCCGGTGCAGATAATAAAAAAACAAAATTCATCAAAACGTACAAAAGCATCACTACTAATGTACCTGTTAAAATAGAACGAGGAACATTTTTCTCTGGACTTTCAATTTCATCGATCATGTAAGCAGTAGCATTCCAACCCGAGTACGCATAAGAAACATAAATCAACGAAACCCAAAATGCGACGCTGAACAATTCCGTCGACAAATCTGCATTCGTAATTAAATAACTAATTTGTTTATCAGAAGAAGAAAAATAAAAACCTGCAATGATAAAAAGTGCCATTAATATTAATTTTCCGGCTGTAATAAATATTTGAAAATTGGCACCAATGTTCTTTTTAAATAAATGAACGATGGTAATTAAAATGATTAATGAAACAGAAAGTAAATCAGGACTAACACCTACTGGTAATAAATGAGAAAAATATTTTGAAAATGCATGTGCTGCTGCTGCAATAGGCGCAGAAAATCCGAGTGTAATAGAAACCCATCCCGATAGGAATCCAACGAATCGACCGAATGCTTCAGATAAAAAATGATATTCACCACCTGAGCGAGGAAAGGCCGCACTTAATTCTGCATAGCAAAATGATCCCATTACAGCGAGCAAACCACCCACAATCCACAGTAACAATATCACGCGATAATCTGATAAACCAAAGAGTTGAAATCCAAGACTCGTGAATATTCCCACTCCTATCATATTCGCAACGACCAAAGAAAAAGCTGCTGCGTAATTTATTTTTGATGACGACATTTTAGCTAAACAATTACTTACACTTTTTACTTATTCCATCAACGAATGAAGGAATAAAATTTATTTTTGATGCCAGGTTACTTCCCTTAAATCCCTTGATATCAGCATAAGAAATTTTTGCATGATACTCATTTAAAAATTTAGTTGATTCAGGCAAGTATGACCAATGCCACTTTTCCTCTTGATAACCTGTCCTACCTGTTTTTTTCATATCGTCGTAAACCTGACAAAAGCCAAATTTATGAGCGTTGTTTACTAACCAAGCATATTCTTTCAAACCTTTTCCACTTGCGAAATAAGAAGGTTCTAAGCTATTAATATCGATATCCGTTCCCCAATGATGTCTAGAAGTAGATGGCATTGAACTGTACAAAAGAATCTTTTTCATACAGGCTATGCTGTCGCCATTCTTAAAATAATTATTCCATTTATTATCCCAAATATTTTTTTGCTCTGTATAACTTCTAGTACCAGAAAGAGCCTTTAAAGTTATACCTACTTTTGCAGCAGAATCGGCCATCGCTTTAAATTTCTCGAAAACAGTTTTGCGCAAATAAATCTCCTTGGTAGAATATACTAGTGGTAATTTGATGAAATCGGGATCGGTTTTGTAATTAAACTGACCGGTTAGACGCTCTTTATCCGTAATGGGTTTGTTAACACAAGATGATTGAATAAAAAAAGCAAGTAAACAAACTAATAATAACAAAAATATTGATTTGAAATTCATGATTAATCGCCAATTTCTAAATCAACAAATTGCCCAAACACCCAACCTACCTTACCTGATTCGGTCCTAACTTTATACCATGCATCGCCATTTATAAATTGTAAACGATCTGTAGTAATTGTAGCAAAACCTCTACTCTTATCGCGTTGTGTATAAGATATTTTTACTTTACCACCATTTAGATGCTCAATTACCTTAACCGCTTTTCCTTGAGGCAACTTAAAAACAAATACACCATCATAGGTATCATAAAAGCGTGTTTCATATCTAAGTATTGCCTCGTTTGTATTATTTGTTGGATAATATTCATCTAAAATTTCCAACGACTCTCCTTTCTTTAAAGAAGTAATTTTGGTAGAGGTAGTAGAATGATTGGAACGCAAAATTATACTGCTACCATTTGTATAACCATACCTGCTATCTTGGGCTAGCGTTGAAAATGAAGCAAGAAGCACCATCATTAAAAATCTGAGTATTTTCATGATACTTAATAAAATTTATTTTTCAAAACTAACTTTTAACTCCTAAACAAACAAATTGACCCTGTTTATTTATTAACACAAAACAACTTTTTTGTGGATTACTTTTATCCATAATACACTATCAAAAACTAAATTATTCCAAGCAGTAATTAATAGATTATTACCTTCGCTGTCCACTAATTGCTCAAGAAATTTCATGAAATTAATTTATCGTTTTTTACGAATAACAATCTGCTTCATTGCACTTAGCTGTAACAACCCAACAGACAAAATCAAACCTGCGACCGCGACTACTTCTGAAACTAAGCAAGATAGTTTATCAAATACAGCATCAGCAGTTGAAACGGTAAAAGTAAATATAGACTCTTCCTACAATAATTTATCTCATTTAATTGCAGGCTACCCGATCAATTATTACCAGCCGCAGTGGGATATAACCTTCATTGAGTCTTTTAATAAAAATGTCAATCAGAAGATGACCTCTATTGAAAACTCTCGATTAACAAAAATTAAGAGTTGGAATGAAAACAATATAAAATCAAATGGTGCAAATGATACAAACTTTGTTTTTTATCCTTTTTCAGGTGGTGATTTTATACATATGGCTTGGCTTTATCCGAATGCCAACGAGTACTTCATGATTGCACGTGAATTTGTAGGCGACATTCCTAATTTATTTGCTAAAGACTCAGCTTATACAAGCCAGTATTTGAAAGACATCGAATTTGTTTTGCGTGATATATATAGTAAGAGTTATTTTATTACCAAAAACATGAGCGCTGATACCAAACACAATACTAAAGTAAATGGTATGCTTCCATTAATTTTATGGGGCGCAGTTCGTACGGGACATGATGTAAGCCAGGTTTCATTCGGTAAAATTGACGATGAGGGGAATTTCTCAGCAGTAAGCAATCATGAAAAAAGTAATATAGTTCAAGTAATACTGTGGAATAAAAAATTAAAAAAACAACAAAAAGTTACGTATTTCTGCTGTGATTTAGCAAATGACGAATTAATATCACATCCTGGAAATATGGCATTTATGGAAAAATCAATAAGTACAAACTGTAATACTTTTATTAAATCGGCCTCTTACCTTTTACACTATAGTAGCTTTACAACTATTAGGGATTTTGTGTTATCCAAAAGTTCCTATCTTGTTCAAGATGATACTGGTATTCCTTACAAACATTTTAACAATGGGAATTGGAACGTTAGTGTGTTTGGTGTTTATGAAAAACCAGTAAGAGACTTTAGTGATAATTTATATCAAGAAGATTTAGATTCAGCATACAAAACTACATCGCACATTGGAGATCTTGATTTTTCACTAGGTTACCATTGGGGTTCAAAAAAGCAAAATCAAATTGTTGCAAAAAAGAACCAATAAGAAAAACTAATATTTTAGTTCTTGCCCAACATGAATAACTCTAAGATTTGACTTATTCTTCTTTTTCAATTCACTTATTGAAATACCAAGTCTCCTACTAATACTATATGGTGAATCACCGAGTTTGACTACATAAATACCAGACCGTTTTTCCATCATCTCAGTATTAGAAAGAGTTAAAGAATCTTTTGGAGTAACAATTGGCTTCCCAACGTGGGCAGTATCTAATTCTGTCATACAAGGACAAAGCATTTTCTTTTGACTTTGAGTAAAATCATAACCTGAAAGTGGTTTGTATTCTTTGATTCTTGTCCTCACATTATTATAGCCTTTGTAATTATTTTCTGTACACAACTCCCAATACTTTAATGCCTGAGTCGAATTGAAATTACAAAACTGCATTAATGATAAGGCAGACAACATACCTGATTGATGCCAACCATTCCAGCAATGTATATAAACCTTCTCCTTTTCGTTATCAATTTTATTGTTAACTCGATTCAATAAATCTGCATAAAATTCCATCAAAAACGTATCTGAAATTACTGGTCTACAGTCATACTCTAAACCAATACTTTTAAGAGAATCAATTTTAAAAGAATCATAGCGCTGGGTAAAATTTTTTGAATAGAGATAATAAATTTTATTAAATCCAGCTTCATTCAAATTATTGATTGCATAATACGGCAAGGGATTTTGAACATAATACTTAGGAATGGAATCTTTCAAATCAAGATTATTACCACCTCCTCTGTATAATAAGCCAGGAAAAACAACTCTTACATTGCGAGTACCTAACATGGAGGAATCACCTTTCCCTGAATTATCAATATATCGCTTAAGTACAGAATTTCCATTTTCGCAATTAGATTTAATAGTATCGGAAACTGTTGACTTGTTGAAGGCGTTATCCACTTGTCCATTGCAGGATGATGCCATCAAACAAAAAAATAATAATACAGGTAAATTCGTAAAATTATTTTTACGCCTACGAATTAGTAATAAAACAATCAAAATAATTAATACACCTGAAATAATTGATATCATGTAAATTGAGTTCATTTCCTTATTCACTTTCTTAACGGAAGTATTAAATTTTAATTGTTTAAGTTTTGATATTGAAACATTCTTGACACTAATTTTACCATTCTCCTTTTGAATCAAATAACCAGCATGTAAAATCAACATAGAATCGCTCACAAGATAATACAAACTATCTATCCATGTGTGATTTAAAGTATCAATAAGATTAATCTGTACATCATTCAAAAAAGAACTTGATTCAAACGCTGGAATTACTTTCAGGTTCTTAGCTTGAACATTCGTATTAAACAAGTTCAAGTTATTAGTAAGGACAATTGATGAAGATGCAGGAATAACAACGTTGCTTAAATCAACAGCCAAACCATTTCGATCTTCATATAGCTTTATGCCCTTTAAAGAAATATCGCTAGTGTGTTTGTTAGCTAACTCAATAAATAGCAGAGGTTCTTTCTTCGAATTATTAATATAGTATTTCCTAATCTCTACGCTATCTTTTTTAGACGATGCTTTTAGATGACTAAAATTTGCAGTCAGATTTAAATCTGATGATAGCTGAATGATTCTACTCATTGTTTTTACTCCATCACTCCATCCATCAAATTGATATTGATGGTTTGAATTCAGAGCAGATAATTCAAAAGGAATCCTTCCAAAGAAATAACCATTAATTGTATTCGTATGAACAATTGAATTATTGACAGTTAACCCTTTGAATAATTCATTATTTTGATTAACATTAAAACGATAAATAGAATCAATTGAAAAAGTGATTTTTAAATCTTTAAATATTGTAGAATCACGATCAAAAAAATATTGCTTTAGTTCATTAAACTTTTCTGTCCACGATACCATATCCTCACTATACAAATTTTTCCTGCGATTGAAATGACGTGGGAGTTCTTCTTTTATTTTTTCTGCGCGTAAATCCAAACTGCGACCAAAATAAGTCGCATTCAAATAAGTCGCATTCAAGTAACAATACTGCGTTACAAATCGATTTCGTAGTGTATCATTTTTCAATAAATTTTCAAGTATTGTAGTAGTATAGCTTGGGTTATACCAAAGACGCTCTTTAGGCAAACATCGATTCTGAATAAAATTCGATTCAGCAAATGCACATGCTTGATCAGCATCATAAACTACCCATTTCCATTTACCATCTTTATGCTTGTAAAAACGAACATTCCCACGCGAATCGATGTTTGTTATATACGTTTCAAATATTTGATAATTGAAATAGTTTTCAATGTCGATACTATCCTTAATCAAATTGATAAAATCAGGCTTATCAGAACTCTCAACGATATAAGATACTAATGAATTATATTCCAGACTTTCATCTCCTGATCCTTGTAGCTCAATAAAATCACCTTTCTTCCAATCGTAACGATATTTAAAATAATCGCCGTTTACTTTCTCTCTCAAGTTATGTATTCCATAATAGATTCCATTAACATATAAAACAACTTGACGGTAGTCTTTAATATTTAAATTAATATCGGCGGCGACCTGACTAATTGAAATATCTTTTACTCGAGTCGCATGTTGGTCATTTCCCGAAGTTCGAAGCACTACATGCTGATAATCTCTGAAAGGTAAATTCTGGAATAGTTTTACTTTTATCTTACTGCGTTCATATTTATTATCTCTTGCCGATAACTGCAAAGACTTTTCTTTCCAACCTAAAGTCATTCCACCGTAAGTCTTAACATCAAGCGCTAATTCATCAACCAATTCATTGTAAAAATAAAACTGGGCAAAGCAAGATATTGGTTTTTTATCCCAAGCCTTACCAACAACTTTTGTTTTTGCTTTCTTATTTTTTTTCTTTTCATCTCGATTAGCTACTTCACCATAATAAATGCCTTCTGGAGGAAAAAACTCGATTGAATCGACAATTATTGAAACGATTGGAAGCTGATGAGGAGAATTAATAAAATAGGTTCCTAGGTATTTACTTTCTTTCCCATTCTCACCTTTGAAAATAATCGTTAATGAGGATGTTTCTGTAATCGTAAAATTTAAACCTGGATACGTCTCCCCTTTTTCATTTGAAACGATTATTCTTGCTTGAGATGTATCGATTCCTGTGATTGAAATAGCAACTGGAGATTTATAAAATCCTGAAAGATGATTTATATTAAAAGTTGTAGCCTTCTCCAGACTGTAAATCATTAAGGGCTTTTTAGCTGCCGTATCTTTGACATTTGGAATATCTTGTCCTAATGCAAATTGAGCAATAAATACTAAAAGAATAACTAATCGTTGTTTCATTATCATTTTTGAATACAGATGCTAAATCACTTTATAAGTTACAATTAATTCCACTGCATTCCCTCTTAAAATACCAATATGCAGGTCTCCATGCTTCAATTTATCAAGTGTTTTTGAAAAAGTGTTTTCGGATTTATTATCGAATAATATTAACTCTTGATTATTAAGCAATACAATGGTATCATTCGACAATTGTTCAATTTCGAAATAATGAGTTGAGGCTGCTTTAATAATTTTATTATACGGTGCTTTATTAATTTTAAAATTAATTTCTTCCAAATTAAAAACTTCAGGCAAACAGAATTTAGGATCAGCTTTTGATTTAAACAATATACTATCGACATTAAAGCCTAGTCGAAAAACAGTACTCGTTTCAAAATACATCAACTTTTTAAATTGCTCACGAGTAACTTTTTTGGGTAAAAATTGATATTTACTGCTATCTGGAAAATGATTAAACATAAATTCTTTGGGATTTACATCAAACCAATAAACATTATAAATCGATTTTGATTTAGCCTTACCATTAACATTTTCAGCATATCCACTACCCCAAGTAGGATCCATTAAATGCCATTCATCATTATACTGAACAGCATTCCAAGCATGATTAACTCCTGTTACTGGCATACTTTCTCTAAATCCGTATCCTTTTGCAAAACCATCAATCGTCACACAAGGAATATTTAATTCATCACAAATTGATTTAAATAAAAAACTATACCCTGCGCATACCGCTTTGCGCGATTTAAAAACTGCTTCCGCACTTGGATCACTAAAAACATGAGAATTGTAAGCAACATCATCATAATAGATATGATGAGCCACCCAAGAATAAACTAGTCGTGATTGATAATTTTTATTGTTAGTAATTTTCTGAAAGTAATTAGCCAATTTGCCAATTGACTCTTCATTCTCAATGGGAACATTTTTCCCCAAACTATCTAATTGTGTATAGGTATAATTCTGAGCATTGCTAAATTGAAAACTAAAGCATAAAAAGATTAAAATTACAGTTCGCATAATTATTTTCTGATACATCGGATTGAAAACCCATTTTCAATAGCAAAGTTACCAATTCCATGTTCCATATCAGATTGGCAGTTGCCGATATACAATGCTTTAAGCTGAGTATTCGTAGAATCAGTAGATGAATTTATCCAAAAAAATGAGCAAGTACCATCCGCTAATTCTCCATTAAATAAGTAGCCGCCTTTATTTGCTCCAAAACCAGATTGATTGTTACTTACTACTTTTCTTGAATAAAGAGATTGCTCCGCCTCATTCCAATCTTCGACACTCCAATCATATTTTGCCAGTTTTGTCATTACTTTTTCAGTAAATTTTTCACGACCACCCAGATAAGCCGCTAGCATTAGGTAGTCATCAGCAACAGGCAATCGATATCCTTTGGGACAAACCGAAACGGAATCCAGCAACACATAGCCATTATACAATACGTCTCCATTTTTCAATACATAACAGCAAGGTATCTTACGTTCATTGTACTTATTCCAGTCTTTAATCGACCTTACCTTTTTAATCTCTCTGCCGTCTGAGAAAGTAGTTGTACTAACGTTATTGGACATCCACACCTGTACACCAATTTTTACATGAGGAACGGAATCGAGTAATTCAAGTGAATCGATTTTCGCTACCTTTTTTTGCTCAGGCTCTGTGATTAATTCCAGATCTTTTTTCTCAACCACATTACATGCGCAAAAGCACAAGATTAAAAATCCTGTCAAACGATAAATAATCTTCATATTAATGAATTAAAAGCCGAGGCGAAAATAGTAAAATCCTGAAACTTAGCCCTTATTTACTTACGCTTTATATATAACTCGATTTTGTGGCGTCTTTTGATGTATAGAATGCACTCTTTCCCTGCCATTTTAAGCTCATTTTCTCGCTTTTTAGCTAATTTTAGATTATTAAACACTTCCGTTTTCTTATACACCTTCAAATCAATGTTCATTTTAGGATATTTGACTGAAGTGATTGTATCTTTCTCCTTGACAGGCTTGTTTGGCTTTTTAACTTCTTCAACAATAGTTAAAGCATCTTCTTTATTTGGAACATTTACAGGATTTGGCCCAATCATGCCAAATCGATATAAATTACCATCTCTGCATGCAATATAAATACTCCCATTAAAGCAAACGGGAGTCGACTCGAAATACCCTTTGTGCGAAGCTATTTTTTGGAAGCTCGCATCAGAATGTATTTTATAGATATTTATTGAACCATATCCTGCCATTACTAATCTGTTTTTTGCAAATACAGGAGTTGAAATAGAGGTACATACCTTTTCTCTATAATGTAATTTCGGACAAGGGTATTTTGTTTCACCATCAGGACCTAAGACAAGAGAATCTGATAACTCCTTATAACGAACTATATTAAGATAACCATCAATTCCTGTGAACGCAGCTAGGAACGGATCATTATTATTTCGATAACGATCGTTCACCGCACATGACCCAACAACACCACCAATCCAACTAGAATATTTCTTGTCTTCAGTGGGATAAAACCATTGTACACATTGATTAGGCGGAAGCATTGGATTTAATTTAAAAACACCTCCATGCCCTTTGATAAATTGCTTTTCAACTGCAATCAATAAGCAATTATCATCTGTTACGACAGGAGTTCCATCCATATCAGAACCAATATAAAAATCCCAATCAATAATTTTCTTTTTCAGATTATAACCAAATACATGTCCACAACCCGAAGCAATATATAGGTGATCACCAAGTTTAGCAGGCGAAGCCTCGGTTACAAGATTACCGCCATGCTGATGTGCATCCTCTTTAGAATAGAGAAGCGTTTTATCATAAACTAGCGGTGAGCAATATCCTCTATTTGATTTTTCATTTTTTATAGGATCAAAAGAAACCCAATAGCCATTCTCTAAACCAATATAACCAGTATCATTTACAAATAAGGCTGAGGCATCTACATCATTGCTGTAACACTTCGTTCTTTGCATTGGCATTCTCCAAACTTCTTGGCCATCGGAGCAGTGTAATGCTCTAAAACTGGTAGCAGCAGAATCTTTTAATGAAACATGAACTCCTTTACGACTACCTTGAAAAATATAAAATGGGTTTCCGTCTGAAGAATTATTATTTCTCCAAATTGTACCTGTGCCTTTCAAAATATCTTCGTACTCATATTGCCATACAAGAGAAGCATCTGATAGTTTAATTTTCTTTAATGTATGATCAAAACTTGCCTGATAAATATAATATTCGCCTTGTTCTTTTGTTATAAGCGGTTGACCTGTCCACCCTGCTCCACTCCAAACTTCAATTCCTGATTGAGCATTAACTATTGTTTCACCTTTGCCAAGTTTAAACTTCCAGATAACATTAAGCGAGTCTGAGCAAGAATCGCCATAGAACTTTCTTGTTTCATCACCTAGAAATGTTCCAACAACAACTTGATAGGGGTCTTCTTTTTTCTTAATTGCAGCAGAATTATTATTCTTTATTTCGGATTTACTACATCCAAAGATTAGAATTAACCAACCATAAACAATAAATTTAAAAAAGCTACGTCTCATTTTATTAAAGCGTTGCAAATGTATTAATTCCATTTGAATTCAATTTAAATTATAATTTTACCAAAGTCATGAAAAACACAAAGAGAGTTGTCCTATTAATAGCATTTATTTATTTCACCATTGGATTAACGAGTTCATTATATTGTCAAATTGCAAATACAACAAATAAACTTTTTCAAAGTAACAATAAAGTTTTAGTGGCAGCTCATATAGGTAATTGGAGAGAGTTTCCAGAGAATAGTATTCCCGCAGTACAATCCTGTATAGGTACGGGCATTGACATTGTAGAAATTGATGTTCAACGTACAAAAGATGGTGCTTATGTTTTAATGCATGATGGAAGTATCGATCGTACAACAAATGGCAAGGGAAAAGTAAGTGATTACACTTTAAAACAACTTCAACACTTTAAACTTAGGGGTAAGGGCGATATTATAACGGAATATTGTATTCCGACATTAGATACAATTTTAAAAATCACAAAAGGTAAGATAGTTCTCAATATTGATAAGAGCAGTGGCCGCTTCAATGAACTAACAAACCTGATAGACTCACTTGAATGTAACCAACATGTTTTATTAAAAGGAAATGGCAAGGGCGATTACTTTAAAAATTTAAACAATCAGGATACGAATAGTATTTACTACATGCCTATTTTAAGCACTAAAAGCAATGTCGATTCTTTTATGCTTAGTTACCAAACTCCATTATTTGAATTTCTTTTAGCTAATGACACCTCTATTTATTCGAGTCCAGCATTTCTAGATTCACTTAAAAAAATGAATGTAAAAATATGGTATAACGCATTGTTTAATTCAATTTCTGGTGGACATACAGAAAGTATAGATGCAATTAATTCATGGGATTGGTTTATTAATCATAATGCATACATCATACAAACAGATTACCCTTTTCACTTAGTAAAATATTTAAATCAACGAGGACTTCATGAGGGTCTTACAACAGAAGATAAATATGATTTAACAAAGTTGCCAGTTAATGAGCCAATTGAAAAAAAGATGTAATTGATACTAACCAAATAAAAAGTGAACAAACACATTAGTATCAGATTTAGTAATATTAAAATTGCAAAAATGAAATGGCAATGTGAACCATGAATTAAAAATAGAAATTTCTAATTCGCTTTTTTCTTAAATCCTAAATGCGTATAAACTGCTCTTTCACCTCCATCACTTGGGCGATTAATTACACCTAGTTGCTTTGAGTAAATTAAACTACTCCCACCTTGATCACAAGCCATTGCGTCATACACACCAACTTTTTTAAATACTTCTACGGCTTGTGGCATGGTAACTCCAATACTGTATAAGGGCTTCCTTCCATCAACCACCATCATAAAAATACGGGTGCCTTCTTTATTCAACCCAATTAGTGTACGAGGAAAAAAATGACCTGCTGTATAATCATGTTTTGATATTGCACTTTCCCCATTCATCATCATATCAAACCTTCCCCAGACGGCATTGTACATTTGTTCTGAAGGCTTCTTTACTACATCTTCTTCTTTTGAATAATAAACTTGATTGTTTTTATCAAAATAAACAAAAGGACGATACTTCGTATCCTCTAACATGATGGGATTACCGTCAACAATAAAATTTCCAATCCAACTGCCAAGTGGTGCTTCGCGTGCAGGAGCTGTTCCTGCCTCACCATTAACTGCTATATCCCAATTATTCTTTTTAGCCACTTTAGCTGTACGCAGTTTAATAGACATCGCAGTATCTAATCCAACATTGTATTTAGTTAAATCAACCGTAGCAAGAAAGACCACGTTAAGCGGTTCATCCATGTTAATTTTAATGATTTCCAACCCATCTTCTGCCTGTAAAAAATCAACAGATTGAACTTTGCCGAAAGACAATTTCTTTAATTCTTCAAAATACTGTTCTAAATAAAATCTTTTATTACCACTATCTTTTAAAACAACAATTTGCTTTTTTGCTTTCGCGTTTATTTCTATCTTATGTAGTTGATAATCGCCGATTGCTATTGCACCAATGATTAGAAAGAAGATAGTAGAAGATGTATAAGCATAAATTTTTACTGCTGGTTGAATAGAAGTTTTTTTAAAAGCGCCAAGAATAAAGAAAGTAAAAAGCCAAAAAACGGAGGAGCACAATATCCAAAGTAATGCTTGAAAGGCCAAGGGTAATTCAAAAACCCTAAGTAGAACCATCCACAAATCATCAATTAAAATATTTACAAAATCACCCATGCTAACAGAATGAAATCCGCATTCTAAAGAACAAATATAGAAAGTTTTAATACGGCAATTTATAGTTGAGATGATTTTACAAAATCTGATTTTCAATCAATTACACTAACTAACACGTTCAAATAATATAAGTTTAATCGCTGAGCTGACTTTTGTAATGATTAAATAATGATATTTGCCCCACTTGAAACAACAGCATTCATTTATCAACGAATGATTAAATCGAGTTACTTGAAGTTAACTTTTTTAGCTATTATCTTTTTTTTCACTCAAAAAGATAGTAATAGCCAACACTTCACACCTATAGTGAATGCGCAGCGATTTGGAATAAAATTCAGTCACTTACCAGGCGAATATGATTCCAGCATCAATTTAAAAATCACACGTCCTGCAAACATTAAGCTATCATTTCGTAACAGTGATAGTACGTCAATACCAATTAAGGGCGATACCATCACGATTAAAATAACAACAACAGCTTCCATTTACATGACGGTAAATATTGCGGGACAAGTTGTTGATTCAAGCTATACGGGTACCTATATAATTGGAAAAAAATCAGATTTGCCAATTATTAATTTGCACTTAAAAAGAAAGTACTTCGATGGTGATGAAGGTATCATCAATGGATATATGGATTATACTAACCATAAACAATATGGAAAAGTATGGAGCAAATTTTCAATTCCAACCTACCTTGAATATTACGAAGATAAATCATTTGTATTTGGAGAAAGCTACCGTGTAAAACCATTTGGTGGTTGGACTTTAGGCATGAGGGAAAAGTCATTAAGGGTATACTCTGAAAAAACAGAAGGCGCATCAAAAATCAAAATTAGCCCTTTTGAAAATAAACCTTACCTGTCATATAAAAGTCTAGTTCTGCGCACGTCAGGATCCGATCAAGGCACCACGCGGTTAAAAGATATTTCTATCTGCTCCCTCGCAAGAGATCTTGGATTAGATTATCAAGACTATAGACAAGCAGTATTATTAATAAACGGTGAATATTGGGGTATTTATGATATTCGTGAGAAAATAAATTATGAATATTTAAAATACAATCACGGAGCAAGTAAAGACAAAACGCAAACTGAATTGCTAGAACTTGATGGGATGCGCAATGCAGACTATAAAGCAATGACAGAGTATATTGGTAAAGAATTTAAAAAAGAAGAAGCATTCGACTCCATTAATCAAAAAATCGATATTGAAAATTATATCAAGTACATCATTTTACAAATACATATTCAAAATATTGATTCGAGAGGTAATGTAAGATTCTGGAAGAGCAAATCGTTAGATGATCGTTGGCGCTGGATTTTTTATGACTCTGATTTAGGTTGTGAAAACAGCAGTGTAAATATGAATTACCTAGGTAAGAGATTAAGTCCAATTCAAACAGATTGGTACAATCCTACTTGGTCGACAGTCATTTTAAGAAACTTAGTTAAAAACGAAGAGATAAAAAATTATTTTATTAATCAGTATTGTTTACTACTTGGGACAAAGTTGCATACCGACACGATTAAAAACAGAATTGAATATTTTGCTAATAATATTCGAGAAGAAATTCCCCAACATGTTAACAGAAGAAACAGAATTTATGGTGAAACTGTAGATAAATGGAATAGCAGAATTGCCAATTTCAAAAAATACTTTGACCTAAGAAATCCAACGGCCTATTCACATCTTAAAGATTGCTTTGGATTAACACAAGATGCCGTTAGTTTAACCATCAAAACTAATTTACCACAAGTAAAATCATTGAACATTTATCGTTCAAGCTACAACTTCAGTTATATCAATGGAAATTTCTTTCCAGAGGTTCCTATTACCGTTAAAGCAAGCAATGTTGATCATCTATATTACTTCTCTCATTGGAAACAGAATTCAGACACGAATAGTCTAACTACAATCTATCCCGGAAAAACAAAAGAACTGGAAGCAGTTTATATGCATAAACCGTATTCGGATTTGCACAAGAAAATTATTGTTGCCAAACTATTTTTCGAACAATCTAAGAAGGATACATTATTCACGATTGGATTGATGAATATAGGCAATGATTCTTTAGAGCAGATTAAAATTAATTACTCTTGCAATGGATATAATAACAATTATCAATTTACGATAAACAAGATTAGAGTTGGAGAAATAGTTTACTTTACAAACAAACCTAAGAAGTCGAATAAGCTATTAAGCCAAAGTAATTACAATCAGATCTCATTGCCTGAAGGATTTGATTATCGAGGTGGTCGACTCGTATTTGCTGATAAGAATGGAGCAATTATCGATACACTTTTCATAAATGTACCTGACACAGCCGCCAGATATAATCATCTTATAAAAGCTACGCGTAATATTCAGAATGGAAAATGGATGTTTGGTACTTATGAAATAAAATTTGTGATTCCTGAAAAACCTATAGACTATAAATTATATCTTGCAATTAGCCTAGGAGCATTAATTATATTAACTACACCAATAGTGTATTTCAGAAATAAAAGAAAAAAGTTAACCAGCAAGGTTGATACTGAAGTTTAGTTACTTTTCAAGATGATATTTTTCAATAACGCCGATGATATGCTTGGACCAAACTTTTGCATTAGCAGCGTATCCCGTATTAGAAATTGAAATCACCCATTTTTTATAGTCCTTATTTCCCTTTAAAGTAGGATAAAATTTTTTGCGAGCCACCAGATTACAAAAGTAAATATAGGAGTCAGCAGGCTTTGCAAAATACTTGTAAGAAGATTTTACTGAAACAGTATCACCTCCAACCACTCTTCCCTTTAATCCAAAATGATTATTTAGCCTTCTACCTATTATGCTTGAGCCCCCACCCGACTCGTGATAAGCTACTGCTAAAATTACAGATGCTGGCATTTGATAAACTGCAGCGAGACTATCTGCTAGCGATCTGTACTCATTAAAAAATTTATTCTGTGAATTTGCTCTTCCATAAAAAAGAAAGAACACAAGACACAAGATCAAATATTGCTTTTTCATGAAATAAATATACAATAAATCAATTATTAATTTATCAAATTAGCTAAAATTCGAATTCTTGATAGCAAAGTGATTAGTAAAAGTGAAACTATATAACATATTACAATAGTTATTATAGTCCCTGCTATAGGATTTATAAATCCACCATTTATTTTAAAAATTTGTAATGCATCCAACACAAATACATGAATAAGGTAAACACCAAATCCGTATTTATTGCAATACTTTATTTTATCGAGATAAAAACCACGTGAGCTAAAACTATTCTTCACCAACATGAACAATGCAGCTGAGGCGATAACAACATTAATACTTAAATACTGATAATACTTTCCATTGAACATTCCATTAGCTATTGGATAATATAATGTTGCTAAAAAAGTAAAGGCAATTGATGCTGCAAATATGGCTAACAACAAATAGGAATTGAATTTAGATGACCGATGAGCAAGATAATATCCAAGTATTAAATACCCCAGATATCCAGTAAAGATCGTTAGTGAAAAATCTTTGTGAAGATTTAAATCAAAAAAATTAATTGTTAATCCTAAGAACCATATAAGTAAAAAATATAAAACCGAATTACTATCAGCATTCAACACCCATTTATTAAGTATTGGAATAGCGAGATATAAGCCAATGAGCATATAGATATACCACAGATGATAAGAAGCACCATCTTCGAGGGATGATAAAAAGTAATTCAGGTAATTTGAACTTTGAATTTCTCCCGACTTACAAAAATAATAGATTGAATACGCAACTGTCCAAAACAAGAACGGAATTAAAATTCGAATAAATCTCTTTTTCAAAAAATCGCTTAACGTAATTGAGCGATTCAACAACAAGGCTCCACTTAACATCACAAAAAATGGAACCGCAAAACGTGAAAGCGAGTCAATCAGGTTATAGATATTCCAATCCGTATTAGAAATTTGTCCGTATTGATAGAGATAAGGCGCCACCACATGAATAGTGATTACTGCAATGGTTGCGAGCCACCTTACACTATCTAACCAATCTGTTGATTTATTTTCTTCTTGACTAACGGTACTCATTATTGCTGGGGAGTCCACTCATTAATTTGTGTGACAATATTTTTTACATCCTCAAAAAACACTGCAGCCTTTGTGCTATCATCCGACGGAAGCATCCCTAATTTCTGCTTGGTAATTGGGTAATATCCCTTAATCAGATTGTTGGCTTCATTATACGACTCAAGCTTCCATACCCAGAATGGTAAATAATCTACCGCTGCAATTGAGTACTTATTATTTTTACGTGAAACGGTCAAGCGAACCATGATACCACCATCTCTGTTTCGGTCACGTTGATTAGAAATATAATTACCCAAGCTATATGCAACAGGAATTGAATCTTGCTGATGCTTCTTAAAATTAGTTTTAATGTACTTTACAGGCTCAACAACATGCGGATGCATTCCAATGATAGCATTTACTCCAGCATTGCTTAATATTTCTGCAGTAAGCTGTTGCTCTTTGTTTTCTTTGGTCTGATATTCAACACCCCAGTGCATTACTGGAATAATTAAATTAGCCCCCATTGATTGTGCCTTTTTAACATCTCTGATCATAGCAGCACTATCAATCATATTCACGATGTTCGGATTTTTTACAATCAGTCCATTAGTACCATAAGTATAATTCAATATTGCAATTTTACATCCTGCAATATTTACTACAGGAGGATAAGAATTATTAAAGATGGCAGTGTCTGAAAAAGTACCTGTGTGTGGAATATTTAAGCTATCTAACACTTTAATTGTTCTTTCTAAACCTTTGCTTCCTCTATCTTGCGAATGATTATTTGCGGTAACCAGGAAATCAAATCCAGCATTCTTTATTGCTACAGCATATTCATCGGGAGAAGAAAACTGCGGATATCCGGTGTATGGCTCACCGCCAAATGTAACTTCGAGATTTGCACAAGCCCAATCACATTTATTGATGTATGGTGCAATAAACTGGAACCAATGATCATAATGATATGCTTTTAATGAATCGTTATAAGCTGCAGAAATCATTGGTTGGTGTCCCATCATATCTCCACCAAATAACAATGTAAATGTAGTATCTGGTAATCCTGTTTTTTTAGGGACTTCTACTATTTTCTTTTTATCTACCTGTGCAAATCCTAAAAACAGCGATAAGGAAACAGCAGAAAAAATTAATACGAGAATAATGGGTGATTTATATTTCATAATAAACTTAACAACTAATGAATTAAAGAAATTATTGTCTGACATCAAGAAACTAAATTAGGATTCAACATAATAAACATCAGACTGATTACGAGTTATATTTTTGAATTCGAAGCAACCTTCACCGAGTGCAATTTCAATTAAATCAAATTGAATACAGCTTTGAGGCAAACCTTCAAATAACAACGTAAATTTATAAGGCTTCGCTGTATGTACTGAAGTCCAAGTAGGCGCAAGCGAAATATTTTCAAAATGCACAAGCTTACTATGATGATTACTATGTTGATCAAATAAATAAGTAGAACCCCAGATACGAAGATTAACAGGCTCCGAAGACAATATAGAAACATGTACAACCACCTGCGATTCTACCGCAACGGCATCAGCAGCTAACGTTGCTGTTTCAGTATCAAGCTCTATCGAATATTTAATTGAATCAGACATAAATCTCTCCTATCTCAAAGGTATATAAATTTCTTCTCTAACAAGGAGATTATTACGGTCATAATCGATTGGTAGCTTCATAAAATGCGGACGATTATCTAATTGCTCGTCATTATCAACCAACCATTCCACAAAGATATATTGAAAGGTTTTATTGATATCAGTTGCTAATCCTTCATGAATAAATACAGCATAACGTCCGCCAGGTATAATTAACTTTTCAAAATCATAATCAGAAGTTGAATCTGACTTCACACCAGCGAATTTATCAAACAGCTGAGTAGGATTGTAACTTTCAAAATAATGTTCACTGTAAATATTTACATCGTAATAACATGAACCATCATACTCTTTTAACTGAGGTTTACTTTTCATGAACTTTTGCCAGACTTCGTTTGCTTTAAAATCAGCCATTGACATTTGCATACTAAATCCTACAACTGAAAATTCAGAAATCAAATCAAACCCTAAAAAAATATCACTTTTGGTTATCTTCATAATAAGGTTGAATTGAAATAATTTTTGAAGGCTTATCAGATAAATACCATGTATTATTATACTTTACCCATTCACTTTTCATCTGATAAACGTAATCGCCTAACCCATCCAACAACCAATACTGATTAACAAATACAGTCGCTATTGTTGAGTCATTATTAAACTCAGTTGTAAGAATCTCGGTTTTTTTAAATTTATTATTGACATTGAACTGCGCATCCCAGTAAGAAAAATAATCGCCACCAATACTATCACGATTTAATTTAGTTGAAGGCGATATAAAATCATCAACTCGTAGTTTATAAGCAGTTTCTATTAATGAAGTATTCGAAATTACATCGTAAAACAGATTAATCCGAAGATTTAAATCTTGAGCATTAACATTAAATGCAAACAAAAGTAATAAGCAAGTGAGAAATCTTTTCATATTATAAAATTCCTATTCCTAACATTAGTGCAATACAACTTAAAAATACAACAATTAAGGTTTGTATCGATTTTAAGGTAACTTTCTGAATATATTTTTTACCAATTAATGACCCGCTTAATGCAGCAAATACTGCTACCACCATCAGATTTAATTGTGAGTTTAAATTCAAGTCAGACCAATTCTGAATATAAATCGACAAACGAGAGATATCAACTAAACAAGCTATCAAAACACCTGTGGCGATATATGATTCTTTTGACAATCCAGCCTTCATTAAAAACATCGAGCGTAATGCACCTTGATTTCCTGAAAGTCCTCCGAAGAATCCACTAAAGAATCCTCCAATCATATAACTTATTTTACCAGTAACATTAAATGTCCATTGAGGTACTAATTCAACAATAACAAAACCAATCATTAAAAATGAAACAAGCAACTTAACAGGAGTTATAGTAGCATCTATACCTAAAACAGAATACCCATAATTAAATTGTTGAATAGAAATATAATCTAATAGCTTAGCACCTACAAGCGACATAATAACTGCAGTCAGCGCAAAGGGTAAAGCCACGTTATAAGCTATGTGTTTTCTAAGCAAGGAAAATTTGAATAGGTTATTTGAAAAATGCACAATAGCTGTTAAGGCAATCGACTCCTGCACTGAAAAGAACAAACAGAAAAAGGGTGTTAAGATTGTCCCTAATCCAAATCCAGAAAAGAAAGTCATTATTGCTGCAACAAATGCTACTACTGCAATTAGAATTAACAACATACTTTTATTTTAATTTAATTTATGCCAAAGTAATTAGGCTTTTCAGTTCCTGAATATTGCACCACCAGATATTTATTCTCTTCAAGATTTTTGAAATAGCTTTTACATACATCATTACACTCCATTATCACAAAACGATATTGATGATGATCTAGTTTGTGATTTAAAATTAATTCACTTTTCAGTGATTTATCAATTTCTGGCAGATAGCGCTGTTGTGGTTTTACTTTATAGTTTAACTGATAATCAATGGTCATCAACAATTGTAAATTAATATCCTCCTGATAATTTTCAATGATAAAATTATTTAATGCATCGTATACATCAAACAGAGTATGATGATGAAAATCGTATTTGGAATTAAAGTAAACACCTAATTGATGTAAAAAATCGAAAATACTATACTTATCCGCTACATACTTCAGTGTATGGACAGCACGCTTTTTATTCCAGTAAACCTCTAGTGCTTCTTCGAGTAAAACAATTTGCTCTAACTGATATGCACTTAAGAAATCACTTTTGATGATCTGATACGGCGGATTAGGATCAAATTCATAGCCATATTTCTCATGCTTATCACGTACTGGCGTGCCGCGCAAGAATTTCAAAAATCCAAGTTGCAACTCAGATGGATGCAAGGCAAAAACAGATTCAAAACTAAACTTGATATCTTCCCATTCATCAAGTGGTAGTCCAACAATTAAATCTAGGTGCATTTCAATAATATCATCTAGCTGCTTTATTACAGCTGCTGTTTTATCGAAATTCTGTTTACGACTAACTTCTAAATTCGCTTTTTGATTTACGGTTTGAATTCCTATTTCAAATCGAAACACCCCGGGAGGAACATTTTCGCGAATGTATTTTACGATATCAGGATGAACGATATCAGCAGTAATTTCAAACTGATAAATATTTCCAGGCTTATGATGCTCTAAAATAAAACTAAACATGTCAATGGTGAAATCTCTCTTCACATTGAATGTTCTATCTAAGAATTTAATTACGCGGCCATGATTAATCAAGTAAAGCAAATTACTTTTAATTGTTTCAATTGGCAGATAGCGCACTTTATTATCTAGAGAAGCTAAACAAAACTCACACTTATACGGACAGCCTCTTGATGTTTCGATGTAACCGACTTTGTTTTTCAACTCTGCAGGATTATCAAATTGATAAGGATTTATTCCTGCATAATTCTTTAAATCGAAAGTGACACTTTGCGGAATAAAAACTACTTCATTATTTGCATTCTTATGTACAAGGTTTGGAACATTGGATACATCGGGATAATTATTCAGGAAATTTTCCATCGGAATTTCCCCTTCGCCTACAATGATATAATCGACAAAAGGTTTATTGATAATATCGTCGTATTCATAACTCACTTCAGGTCCGCCTAAAAGAATTTTAATTTCAGGATTGATTTCCTTTAACAATTTAGCGACTGCCATTGTAGGAGTAATATTCCAGATATAACAACTAAACGTTACGATATCGAAATCTTTGCAGAATTGAGCAATTGATTCAGGCGATTCTTTAATTGTAAATTCTTTAAATGATAGTCCTTGATGACGATCTTTATTCAGACTATACAAAAGTCGTATAGCTAAATTCAGATGAATATATTTTGCATTAAGAGTAGTTAGTAATACTTTCATGTTTCGTTTATCAAAGAATTACTGACTGATTATTTTTTTCATTGGGAAATATTCGTAACGCATCGTATCCTTTTCCTTTCCTCCTATTGTTGCCAACATCGAATCAGGTGTGAAGAATGTATAAGAAATTACTTGCGGAAAATCGTGGGTTTTATTTTCAAATACTAATTGATGATTATTACATTTTTTCAAATAAAAATCTGTTTTATGTTCTTCACCTTTTAACAAGAATGAAGTTGCATAAACATAACTACCAAGATTTTTATAAATCTTCATTGTTTCAAAAAACAACGTATCCTCATTATTCATTAGCACACAATTACCATTATAGACATTTGCATTCTCCATCTTCCAGCATTCTTTCATTTGTCCCTCATTCACATAAACCTTCCAATCGCCGTTCATTTTCATTATAACAGCATCTTGATTTTTACATGAATAAAGTGAAATTGCCAGACATAAAACAACTATTCTTAAAATTAAATTCATGTACAATATTAACGATATCCTTCCATTAATCATCGTGACCTTTCAGAAAAATAGTAGAAACTTTAGTTGACTGGGATAGATTAATTGAGTCCGCTATTTCTTCTTGTAAAACTCCATCATTATTGCCAACTTTTAATATCGGCATACCTGCATTGACCCACGCCGTATACCAAAACGAGGCAGTCATTATAATTGCTTTCCGCATTCGACTTTCGACCATTCCATTTAAAAGATTATTATAAGCCTGAGAATATTCTTTGCTATATACTTTTATCACCTGCCTACCTTTAATTTCATAGGAGTACTTCTTGTCCGCATCAAACTGTTTATTCAATAAGGCCTCGAGAAATAAAACAGAATCTTTCGCAGCATAACTTTCGGTCAGCGTTTGCCAAATAAATGCACTAGGATTATCAATATAAAGCGAACGCCCGAGTAGATAATTATAATTATCACCCATCAATTCAGGAATACGCGACTCCCAAAATCCGTGTATCCCATGCTGACCAGTTAATTGTCCGTTGTAATTACGCGTACAATGTAAGGGCACATGTGCATCGCCGATATAATGTCCGATTTCAGCAGAGTATTTTAAAATCTTGTATTCATTTTTTTCTTTAAAAGCATTTGTTAATCGGTATAACATCATTTGAATATGATACGGAACAATACCATGAGCTTTCAGCGTATCCTCACCTATTTTAGCAATAGCTTCTTTCCAATTATGCGGCAACGAATCGAAGGGATGATCACCATAACGATCTAAGTCGATATAATGCCTTGGAGCCTCTTCAGGATCGGCATAGCGACGCATATCTGGATCAACCGCATGTTTTGTAATAAAATCGATGTTGGCCTTGTAGAATTGAAGAAGCGGCTGGGGTAAACAATACACCGCCTTTTGATTTATACGTTGATGTCCCCAGAAGCCCCATCCATTTAATTCAACACTAAAAGCAAAAATGACAACAACTAAACTGATTATAAAAACAAGTTTTTTCATGCCTGCAAAATTGCATCATGCAAAAACTAAAAACAATAGTGACACTAAAGTTAAACGATTATAAATGTTTGCTGTCGGATAAAAAATTTACTGCTTCAGTAAATCGACCATTACTCCATTGATAATTCCTGGAACAACAGGTGCTTGATTAGGAGTCAAACAATATTCGATATCCTTATCGATATTTAATTTCTTTAATCGGTTGCGATGTGAGGACTCTTCAAGGAATCCATTTAAATCATCTTTAGCCAACAAATAAAGTCGTTCAGCAATAATTGCAGTATCACGCAAATTAGTAAATTCAAAATTACCTCGCATATGATGCACAACAGCACCAGCAAATAGGCTATCTTCCATATTCACAGAATTTTTCCATCCTGAGCAAAGCAGCACAATGTTACCTTCTTGCTTTGACAACCACGAACACAAAGCATCTAAATTTAAAAATGAACCAACCACAATTTGCTTTGCGCCCTTTGCAGCAGCAATTGCTTGCGTACCGTTGGTAGTAGTTAGTGCAATATCACGACCTTTCACCTTTTCATCCATATAGCTAAATGGTGAATTACCGATATCAAATCCTTCTAGCATTTCACCATTACGCTCCGCTCCGATTAAGAATCCTTTCTCTCTGTAAGCAATACTCTCATCGATTGTAGCAACTGGAACTATACTATTTACCCCTTGTGTAAAAGCGACACACATCGATGATGTAGCACGCAAAACATCAATCACTACAACCGTTGCATTTGATAAATCATGCAAGTGTATAAGTGCAGGTGTTAAGCAAACTTCTATCGTACGATTACTTCCCGACATACTTTCTTATTGCTGAATAAATGGAGTTTTAACTACTGTTGCTTTAATTTTTTTATCACGAATAGCAACATAAATATCAGAACCAGGAGTTGCAAAAGCAGTTTGCACATAGCCCATACCGATAGCCTTTTGTAATGATGGCGATTGCGTTCCTGATGTAACAACACCAATCTCATTTCCATCGGCATCACAAAGTGTATATCCATGACGAGGAATTCCTTTCTCAATCATTTCAAAGCCGCATAACTTACGCGTTACTCCGTTATCCTTTTGAGATTTCAATGCATCAGAATTTGTAAATGACTTGGTGAATTTCGTAATCCATCCTAATCCTGCTTCAATAGGTGAAGTTGTATCGTCAATGTCATTTCCATAAAGACAGAAAGCCATTTCAAGACGTAATGTATCACGAGAACCTAATCCCGCAGGTTTAATACCATAAGCAGCTCCTGCATTCATCACTGCATCCCAGATTGTTTGCGCAAATTGATTTTCGAAATACAATTCGAATCCACCCGCACCCGTGTAGCCCGTATTGCTGATAATTACATTCGGACAACCAGCAAACTCGCCTTTAGTAAAATTGTAATAGGGGATGGAATTTAAATCAACAGAAGTTAACGATTGAAGCGCCTGAGATGTCATAGGACCCTGAACTGCCAAAAGCGATGTTCTATCAGAAATATTATGCATTTCAACACCATCGGTATTATGCTGGCTGATCCAATTCCAATCTTTATCAATATTACCTGCATTTACTACAAGCATCCAGTTATTATCTTCTAGCTTATAAACTAAAAGATCATCAACAATACCACCTTCTGCATTTGGCATACAAGAATATTGCGCTTTCCCTGGAGTCAGCTTAGAGGCATCATTACTTGTAACGCGCTGAATTAAGTCGAGTGCACCCTCACCTTTCAGGATAAACTCACCCATATGACTTACATCAAAAACACCTACAGCCTTACGAACTGTTTCATGTTCAATGTTAATTCCTTCGTATTGAACAGGCATTAAATAACCTGCAAAAGGGACCATTTTCGCATTTAGCGCTTTATGGGTTTCGGTCAATGCCGTATTTTTTAATTCAGTAGCTACAGTAGACATAGTTGATAGTTAAATGAGGACGCTAAAATAATAAATTTAAGGGTATACGCCCTATTTACTAAGCTCTTGAAAAGAAATATCATAAATTGGATATTGCTGATAGCCTGAATAATCAAAATGCCACCATTCCGTCGCAAAAAGCTGAAAACCATTGCATGTCATTGCCTGCTGCAGGAGCTCCACATTTTTTGATTGAAGTTTAGTCCGATCTTTTGAATTTGCTGCTGCCTTTTCAGAAAAATCATCATAGGCTGTAGGCATATCCAACGGCTTACCAGTTTTCAAATCATAAAGACCTACATCAACCGCACAACCTCGATTATGACGGGATCCTTTTTTAGGGTCAGCGACATATCGATCATCGTGAATTATCTCCCAAAATTTAACCGTATAACGGTAAGGCCTATACGCATCGTAAATAACTAAACCAACATTATGGGGTTTAAGAAAATCTATTACTTTCAAAAGAGCAGCATGAGCATCAAGCGATAAAAACAATGTAGCCGTGTCATATACTACTTTATGAGTGAAGTTATCTGCCGTGGCATACTTTATATCTTGTTTAACACACTCACTTTTAAGTGCTACTAAACGAAAATTTGAGTTGATAGCTATTACACTATCATAATTCGATTGATTAACAATAAACAACTGTGCAAATACATCGCTGTTAAAATTCAGCAAAATAAAAAAAATCAAAAACCAATGATTAAAAATTCGCAACCTCATTTTATTGAATATTTAATTTTTATTTTGCAAGCATTTTAAATACTTCGAGATACTTAACTTTTTGAGATGAAATAGAATAAAAATCAATAATTGTTTGTCGAGCATTTCTACCCATTCGTTCACGTTCCTTGGGGTTATCAATTAAAAAACATAAAGCATCGTACCATTCATTTTCAGTATTTGCAAGAAATCCGTTTTCGCCATGAGTAATTATTTCATTATTAATCCCCACAGGAGCCATAACAGCTGGAGCTCCCATTGACATGTAAGTCAAACCTTTAAAACCACACTTCCCTTTTGCCCACTCATCATCAGGTAAGGGCATAATACCAATATCAATATCTTGTAAATCTTCAATCTCTTTGTTCAGTGTCCAAGCAATACCTTTGATTCCTAATTCATCATTGAAATAGTTTGCATCACCAATCACTTTAAAAATAACCCTGTCTTTGTACTTTTCTTTTATTCTTCGGAGCACGTCTTCTGCTAATCGAAAATGCTTGACTGTGGTGAGACTTCCTGTCCACCCGATACAAACGGGTTTTTCAACAAGCTTAGCACTATTAGATGGCTTATGATAATCTGTATCGAGTGTTGTCGGTATAATTGAAACTTGTTTATTAAACTGCCTAGCATAATCTGCTAAATATTGATTGCCTGCAATAACGTGTTTTACTTGCTTTATGATAATTGAAGTTTTCGCTGGATTTTTCAACCAAGCTAACTTCCTATTGGCTTCGCTCACATCCAGATTCCATATTGCATCATCAAAATCGAATACAGTGGGCACACCTGACTCAACAAATTTGCGCTCAAAATAAGTTGTGCCAATTAAAAAAGCTTCCCTACAGATAAAAATTAAATGATATTGTTTGGCCTTTCTTACATCCGCCAACCTTATTTTAATCGCATTGATAAGTATAAACAATTTCTTGAGCCATTGTCCTGGCTTATAAAAAACAGCATCAGCTTTGGCATCAAGCAAATATGAAACCTCGCAATCAAACCCGTTATCTTTCAAAAAAGCTAGGTACTGTTCAAATCTGAATCTCTGATTTGGAGCGCGATTAAGGCGATGAGCAGTAACAATAAGTACCTTTTTCAATTGAATATTTAGTAGGATTTTTATTAAATCTAACTTATTTTCTGAGGTTTGTACCTCTTAAAATAAATGCAAATTTTATAAGGCAAAGATATAAATTTTACAAAACGATAAGATTTGACTATTTGGATAATACTATTAAAATATGACTATTTTTACAGCCTAACAAACTAATACTTGAAGAAGCTTCTAGACATCAACCTGCCTCGCGTGGTTATTCTGATTGGAGATTTACTGTTATGTATCTTCTCTTTGTTTGTAGCCTATCAATTGAGGTTTAATTTTAATATTCCTCTAAAGGAAATAAATACTTTCAGTTTTGTATTTCCTTTTGTTTTGATTGTACGATTCTCGTCCTTTTTAATTGCAAAAACCTACACTGGAATTATTCGTTATACAGGCACGAAGGACGCATTTCGTATTGTTCTGACCTTGGCAGCTGGATCAGCAGTAATGTTAATTAGTAATCTTATCAGACATTCCTTAAGCCTATACTATCTTGTTCCGTTTTCCATTATTGCCATTGAATTCCTTGTGACCGTTTTTTTAATGATTATTGGAAGATTGTCGGTAAAGGTAGTTTATAGCGAATTAAAAAATCCATCAAAAGACAAAGCCGGTGTAATCATTTACGGTGCTGGCGATGCAGGTATAATTACCAAGCGTACTTTAGATCGCGACAGAGGTACCCGTTACAAGGTGGTTGCATTTGTGGACGACGACCCTAAAAAAGCCGGAAAAAAAATAGAAGGTGTTGAGATTTACAATAGCAATCAGTTAGAAAAACTTCAAGAGAATAATGAAGTAAAACACTTAATTATTTCTATTCAGAACATTACTACTTCTCGTAAGCAGCAAATAGTTGACACCTGTTTGAAGTATAATACACGCATTTTAAACGTGCCGCCTGTTCATTCGTGGATTAATGGTGAATTAAGTTTTAAGCAAATTAAAAAGCTTAAAATTGAAGACTTACTAGGAAGAGACCCTATTCAACTTGACCTGAATAAAATCCAACATGAACTTACGGGTAAAGTAGTTTTAGTGACGGGTGCTGCCGGATCAATCGGAAGTGAAATTGTTCGACAGATAATTCCTTTTAGACCTAAATTATTAGTGATGCTTGATATGTCAGAGTCGGCATTGTATGATTTAGAATTGGAGGTGAACGATTTAAACACAGATAAAAATTGCAGGACAGAAACAGTAATTGGCGACATCAGAAACAAAGAAAGAATGCATAATGTGTTCAACACTTTTAAACCAGATATCGTTTATCATGCTGCAGCTTACAAGCATGTTCCAGTAATGGAGAATAATCCTAGTGAGTCCATTTTAAATAACGTAAAAGGAACATGTAATCTTGCAGACCTTGCTGTAACTTTTAGAGTTCCGAAGTTTGTAATGATTAGTACTGACAAGGCGGTTAACCCAACAAACATTATGGGTGCAACAAAACGAATTGCTGAGATTTATTGTCAGTCACTAAACGACAACAACGAACATACTCGCTTTATCACTACGAGATTTGGAAATGTATTAGGCTCTAACGGTAGCGTAATACCGCGATTTAAAAAACAAATTGAATTAGGATTACCAATTACTGTTACCGATCCACATGTGACTCGTTATTTCATGACCATCCCAGAAGCTTGTCAGCTGGTATTAGAAGCAGGTGCCATGGGAACAGGAGGAGAAATTTTCATCTTTAACATGGGTGAATCGGTGAACATTGCAGAGCTTGCAAAGAAGATGATTCGCTTAAGTGGTTTAGAACTGGGCAAGGATATACAGATAGTTTATACTGGATTAAGACCAGGCGAGAAGTTGTATGAAGAGCTCTTAGCTAATGAAGAAAACACCTTACCTACGCATCATAAGAAGATTATGATTGCAAAGGTGAAGCAGTATAATTTCGAATCGATTAGTAAAGATATTTCTGATTTGATTTCCCTTTTTGGTGCGCAGGATAATGAACAAATCGTTCGTAAGATGAAGGAGATTGTACCTGAGTTTAAGAGTCAAAATTCAATTTATCAAAAGCTTGACAACTAAAAAAGCAATTTAACTATTACTGTATTTTTCTGATTTGTGAATAACTAAACGACAGTAAATGCTTAAAATTTTGGAGTAATACTGTCGATTGATATTGTTGGTTCGGGGGGGGGCGCCCCCTAAATGAAGAAGAATTTTAAAAGTTAATTTTAAAATCCATTATTTACTTGTACGACGCTTCAATCGATCCACCTTATTCAATCCTTTAACAAACATATGCTCCGCGGTTTGATAAATTGAAATCGCATCTGTTTTGAATTGCTCTTCAACCTTTATTTCTTTCATATCACCGGTATAACGATCAAAACTAAACTGAGCAAATTTTTTCTGTGGTGATAGCACCATCAATTTATTTCCTTTGATGTATCCAAGCTTTTGATAAGTACCAATAAAAGCTCGTTCATCATTTGGCGTCATCGTTAAAATGTTTTTACCAAAGAATGTAGACTCATAACTCCAGTTCATTAAACCAGCCAATGTCGGAACCACATCCACCTGACTACATAGTTTATCAACCTGCATAGGTTTAATTAATTCAGGGGCATAGATTAAACAAGGGATTTGATATTTCAAGATTGGCATCTCTGCTTTCCCAGCGCTACTTCCACAATGGTCGCCAATAATTACAAAAAGCGTGTTCTTAAACCAAGCATGCTTTGGTGCTTCTTCAAAAAACTTCTGAAGTGCATAATCAGTGTAACGCACTCCCCCACTCCTATTTTTATTCAGCTTTAATCCAACCTCCGGGAAAGTATAAGGCTTATGATTAGAAGTGGTAAGAATAAAATTAAAGAATGGTTTACCGGCTTTATAACTTTGGTCGGCCTCCTTCATTGCACGTGCATACGAATCCTCATCACAAGTCCCCCAAACATTCGCAAAACGAATTTCTTCTTCGCTGTAATTACTTCTATCAACAATTTGAAAATGATTCCCACTGAAAAAGGTATTCATGTTATCAAAGTATCCGAAACCACCATAAATAAATTTATTATCGTACCCCTTCTGCTTGAACAACCATCCAGAAGAAAATAAATTATCATTTGACGGACGGCGAACGATGCTGGTTCCTGGAGTTGGCGGGATACTTAAATTCAATGCTTCCAATCCGCGTACAGTACGAGTTCCATTTGCATAAAGGTTCGTAAAAAACAATCCTTTCTTTACCAGCTGATTTAAGAATGGCATTTCATACCCATCACCTGGGTCAATGTATTCAAGATATTCACCACTTAAACTTTCAACTGTAATGAACATAACGTTGTAACGCTTTTCTTCTCCAATGTTTTTATATGAATAAATTAAATCATTGGTAGGATATGAAATAAAAGAATCCTTCATCAAAGCCTTTACATGATCATTAGCCTTCTTATCATCGATAGTATAATAAAATCGATCGTAATCTAACTGATTATTTTTATAGGCCTCAAACAGACTATAAAAACCATTTTTTGCTAATTCATTATTATAAGAGTTATTGCAAATTCTACTCCAATTAATATTCACAAAAAGAAATGCAAAAAGAGGAAGAATTGAAATCAGCAACAGACCTTTCAAACGACTTAAATAAGTGGTGTCTGAATTTAAAGATCCCTCAACGTAATTATTTTTCACTAACCAATAAATTGCAAGTGCTGTTAATCCTGCAACAATCGCCACCAAGGGGCCAATAGAATACGATTCAACAATATTTCCAATTACTTCATTGGTGTATACTAAATAATCTACTGCGATGAAATTAAAACGCACTTCAAATTCATCCCAGAAAAAATACTCAGCAAATGCATTAAAGATCCAAATAAAAATTGTCAAGCCATAGAAGAACCAGCAAAGTCCATTGTAAAACTTAGTTCTTGCAATTGCTGATGGAATCAAAAATATTATGATGGCAATTGGCAATGCATAATAAGAAAAAGCAATTACATCAAATAAAAATCCTGAAAGAAAACTAAGCGTAATATCAATTACATTAAAACTAACATTAAGATATGATTTTACAGTAAGAACAATTCGCGCAATTAGAGAAACAACAAGAAATATTTTTATAAATCCTGCTAATGTCCGATAACGACCATTATAAATTTTAATTAGCAAATTATCCATGTATAGTTTCCTTCAATCCAAATCCTTTAATTATTTCTCCTTCGTAATCCAGCCATTGTTGCCAACGTTCATCCACATTTTCCGCCACCGCGTACTTTCTAGCAAAATTGATAAACATGGTATAGTGATTGGCTTCACTAATCATCAGCATTTTATAAAACTGTTTTAAATCATCATCATTAATATTTTCTGAGAGCACTTTAAATCGCTCGCAACTTCTTGCTTCTATCATTGCTCCGAAAAGCAAACGATCAATCAAGTGTACTTCTCTCGAACCACCTTTGCGTTGAAATTCATATAGCAAGTTTACATATTCATCTCTACGTTCGCGACCTAAAACAAATCCGCGTTCAGTTAATTTATCGTGTACCTGTTTAAAATGACCTAGCTCTTCTTGTGCTAATTCAAGCATTGCATTTACCAATTCCGTTTTTTCAGGAAACTTCACGACGATAGTAATTGCATTCGTTGCTGCTTTCTGTTCACAATACGCGTGGTCAGTTAATATCTCTTCGATATTTTTTTCTACTATGTTTACCCAACGAGGATCAGTTGGCAATTTCAATCTGAACATGAAATTAGTATTTTAACAACTCAGCAATTTTAATCTTTACTTTATCTGCATTTGGAAGCATCGCAAACTCCAACGTACTATTAAGCGGTATAGCAGGTAAATTTTCTGAACCAATTACTACTACTGGTGCATCTAAGTGCATAAAACAGTGTTGAGATATCCTTCCAGCTAGTGCTTGTGCAAATGAATTATTATAAGGCTCTTCCGTAAGTACAATACACTTGTTGTGCTTCTTTACAGAATTAAACACTGCTTCTTCATCAAGTGGAGCCAATGTTCTTAAGTCTATAATTTCAACCTGTCCTTCAAAATCTTTTGCAGCATTCTTTGCCCAATAAACACCCATACCATACGTTATAACGGTAAGCGTATCCGTAGAATTATTAGCCGATGCTTCCTGAACAATACGAGCTTTGCCAAGAGGCAAAATATAATCTTCGGATGGTTCTATTGTCTTAGCATCTTCAGTACCTTTTATCTTCGACCAATAAAGTCCTTTATGCTCTAACATTACAACCGGATTTGGATCGTAGTAAGCAGCTTTCATCAAGCCTTTTAAATCAGCACCAGTTGAAGGATAACATATTTTAATTCCTCTAATATTTGCTAAAACACTTTCTACACTGGAAGAATGATAAGGTCCTCCACTACCATAAGCACCAATTGGAACACGAATAATTGCACTTACCGGCCATTTACCATTACTTAAATAACAAGAACGACTTACCTCAGTAAACAACTGATTTAAACCTGGCCAGATATAATCTGCAAACTGAACTTCCACGATTGGCTTACAACCAGTAGCACTCATGCCGACTGTACTTCCAATGATAAAAGCTTCTTGAATAGGCGTATTGAAAACACGATTATCACCAAATTTCTGAGCTAATGTTGCCGCTTCTCTAAACACTCCTCCTAATCTACCTCCAACATCTTGTCCGTATAACAAACATTCAGGATGCTTTTCCATTAACTCTTGAATAGCAAACAAAGCACAATCAACCATTACTTTAGCTTCACTACCCTGAGGGGCACGAACACCTTGCTCTTCTACAATTGGCGTAGGTGCGAAGTCGTGAGTATATAAATCTTCTGGTCTTGGGTCTTCGGAAGCTTTTGCAATTTCATAATCAGAAAGCACTTGCTTCTTTACTTCTTCTTCAATTGAAAACAATTCAATTTCGTTAATTCCTAAATCAAGTAATTGCTTTCTGAACTTCGGTAATGGGTCACGTTTAGCAGCCTCTTCTAAATCATCACGATACCATTCCTTTCTTACACCTGATGTATGATGATTCAACAAAGGAACTTTCGCATGCACGAGCCAGGGCTTCGATTCTGTTCGAACATTATTGAAAATATTATTGATGACTTTATAACACTCGATAAAATCAGTTCCGTCAATTGTTACTGCTTCAATCCCTTTGAATCCTTTGATGTATTCATAGGCATTCATAGCACGAGTTTCTTTAGATGTAGCAGAAATATCCCAATCATTATCCTGAACAATATAAACTATTGGAAACTGCTTTAAAGCCGCCATTTGAAAAGCTTCAGCCACTTCACCCTCTGTAACAGAAGCATCTCCTAGAGAACAAACAACCAATGGATTTTCACTAATATTTTTATCCTGTAAACCTTGCTTTTGTAAATACTGAATTCCCATAGCAACTCCGGTTGTTGGAATCGCTTGCATTCCTGTTGCTGAACTTTGATGAGGTATTTTAGGCATGCCTTCCCTTTTCAAACTTGGATGGCAATAATAGGTTCTTCCTCCACTAAAAGGATCATCGCGTTTAGCCATCAATTGCAACATTAATTCAAATGGCTGCATTCCAATCCCCAATAACATACTATCATCACGATAGTAAGCACTTAAATAATCTTGAGATTTAAGCTGAAGTCCAACCGCAAGCTGAATAGCTTCGTGCCCTCTTGACGTAGCGTGAACATATTTAGCAGTAAAAGATGCTCTTTCCTCATATAACACCGCCATTTCTTTGGCAGTTGTCATAAGCTTAAAGGCATTTAACAATTCTTCTTTCGATAGCATTGATTCCTGATCCGGTGCATATGAATTCATGGCGCAAAAATAAGGATATTCCCTTTGTAATTCGAATAGTTACCGGTAAATAAAAAGGGACTTCCAAAAACTGAAAGTCCCTTTCTGAATTATAAAATATTATTAATCTAATATAAGTCGTGTTTGCGTTACTAAACCATTCCCTTTTAATGAAACGATATAGGTTCCTTTAACTAGCCCTTCAAGGTTTAATTCTTTCTGATTATAACCTTCCGTCGCGTTTAATACGTAAGTTTCAATTAATCTACCTGACATATCGAAGATATTCAATGTGTAATCACTGTTGTCAATTGATGTATAAGCAATTGTTACATTACCTCTGGTTGGATTTGGATAAACAACAATACCTGACAAGTCGAATGCACTTCCATCACGTGCTGTAGGACAAGCTGCAGTAGGATTTACAGATACCGATTTTGCTGTGCTTAATCCACATGCATTACCTGACTTAACTGTAATAGATTTTGATCCAGTAGCAGTAAATCTCAAAGTAAGATTTGTTGTACCCTGTCCACTAACATAAGTAGTTCCTGATGTGGGGTAAGTCCAGGTATAAGATGTTGCACTAGTTACAGGTGCAATTGAAAAAACTTGAGGAACTGTTGTTCCGATACATAATACAGAAGGGATAGTTATTGCGCTAGGAACAGAAGGTACTACATTAATTTTCACTCCTCTTTCTGCACTAGAACCACAACCATTATTGGCCTTCACAAACAATGAATCGAATGTGGTTGTGTTAGCTGGATACGTTACCGTAATTGATTGTGTAGGTGCTGAAACAGTGAGAGAAGATACAGCCTGACCATTTAATAATGCCCCGACCTTTTTTGTTCTCCACGTATAAGACGTTGCATTTGTCACTGCGCTTGCAAAGGAATAAGTGAATGTTCCTCCACCACAAATTCCAGTGGTCTGTCCAGTGATAACACCCGGAGTTGTTGGAGCTGCAGTATTTCTTGTGATTACTTTTGTACGAACCGTACTTAACCCCTTACAGTTTCCGCCATATACCTTTAAAGTATCACCCACAAATCCCGTAGTGAAGGTAACAATTACAGAAGTATCCGTAGTCGTTAATGCGGTTGCTGATCCATTTACCAGCATTCCAGTTTTAGGTGTCCAAACATAATAATCAGCAGTAGCCACTTTTGCAATACTATATTTAATGGCATCACCAATACAAGCCGTTGCGGCTCCTGTAACTGTACCTGGCTGTGTTGGTACTGCTGTTCTAACCGTAATTGTTCTTGTTGTCGAATCTTTACCGCAAGATGAAGTTCCAACTACTTTTATTGCACTCGTTACAGAAGTAGAAGACCACGATGTTGTAATTGAATTCGTTCCTGCCCCTGCCGTAATCGTTACACCTGTAGGGACTGTCCAAACGTACGATACTCCTGCTTGGGCAACTACAGAATAAACAACACCTGTTGCTGGACGACAAATTGGAGAATTACCTGAGATAGCCCCAACAGTTAATCCTGAAGTAACAGTCACTGGAAGTGTTGCACTACCTGAAGAACAAGTGGTACTTGCATTGACAGAAACATTTCCTGAAACAGCCGTAGAGCTCCAAGTAGTTGTAATACTATTTGTTCCTGAACCAGCTGTGATAGAAACACCTGTTGGAACTGTCCAAGAATAAGTTGCTCCTGCAATAGCTGGTATTGAATAAACAACACCTGTAATTCCTTTACAATTTGATGAATTACCTGTTATAGGTCCTACTGATAAATTTCCGGAAGCTATTGAAACTGCTAATGAGTTAGATGACGTGCCACATGCGCTTGTAAGTGCAACAGTTACATTACCTGCTGTTGAAGCCCATGATGTTGTAATGGTATTTGTTCCTTGTCCTGATGTAATAGTTACACCGCTTGGCACTGTCCAATTATAATTTACCCCTGATTGAGCAACAATACTATAAGTTACACCTGTCTGATTTGGACAAATTGAAGTACTTCCTGTAACAGTGCCTGGTGTTGGGATAACAGAAGAAACTGAAAGACTTGTCTCGGCAGTTGATCCACAGCCATTATTTGCTTTTACAAATATATTTCCTGTCCCCACCCACGCTGTTGGATAAGTAATCGTTACGCTGAGAATAGTTCCATTCACAGTTAATGATGAAACTGCTTGACCATTTATTAATGCGCCCGTTATATTTGTTCGCCAAGTATAGTTAGTAGCACCTGCTGCTGCTGCTATAGTATATGTTGCAGTAGTTACACCGCACAATCCTGAAGACTGTCCAGTTATAGCAGTAATAGCTGTAGGCACTGAAGTACGTTTAGTCACTCTTAATACTCGATAAGCTCCTATTCCTTTACAATTCCCTGCTCTAACTTTGATTGTATCTCCTGTAAAAGCAGAAGTGAAAACAACTTTTACGATAGTATCAGGAATTGTAATCGCCACCGAAGAACCATTAATTGTCATACCGGTATCAGGTACCCATGTATAGTAATCTGCATTTGCAGTTTTTATAATCGAATAAAAAGCTGAATCAATACTACACATTGTTGCATTACCAGAAATAACGGATGGTTGTGTTGGTGCAGCTGTTCTAACAATTGTAGTTAATGTTGAAGAGTCGGTTGCACACGCTTTAACACCAACTACTTTTATTGTTCCTGCAACAACGGTTGAACTCCAGCTCACTGATATACTATTCGTTCCTTGTCCACTTGTAATTGTACCACCAGTAGGTAAGGTCCAAGTATAAGTTGTTCCAGTTTGATTAGATACCGAGTAAATATTTCCTGTAGTAGATGCACAGACTCCGGTATTTCCTGTTATAGCTCCTACCGTTAACGAACCCGAAGAAATAGTTACAGGTAATGAAGAAGAAGCATTATTACATGTACCTGATGCAACCACAGATATATTTCCGCTTATTGCAGCAGTCGACCATGAAGTAATAATTTGACTTGTTCCTTGACCCGATAGTATTGTTACTCCGGATGGAACTGTCCATGCATATGTCACTCCACTTTGATTTGTTACGGAGTATATCAATTGACTTTGAGGTAAACAAATCGAGGTCGACCCACTTATAGACGATAACTGAACATTTGTTGAAACAGTTACCGCTTTAGAAGAACTTACCGAAATACAATTGTTGGCTAGTGTAACAGAAACATTTCCTGAAACAGCTGTTGCCCCCCAAGTAGTAGTAATTGAATTAGTTCCTTGTCCTGCAGTAATTGATACACCTGTTGGAACTGTCCAATTATAACTAGCACCTGATTGCGCCGTTACACTATAAACGACTCCAGAAACGCCAGTACAATTTGAAGAAACGCCATTTATTGCAGGGGTAGAAAGTGAAGGAATAATTGAGATATTAACTGTATCAATAGCTGCAATACAAGGACCGCCACCATCAGGATCATTAGTTGTTAAAAATAGTCTTGCAAATCCTGCTGCAATTTCTGATGCTGAAGGTGTATAAGTAATATTTAATGATGTGTTACTTGGAGCATAAGTTCCAGTACCACCACTCCAAGTTTGACTTGTTGCGGCGCCGCCAATACTTCCAGATATTGATGCAGTTGCATTAAAGCAAATGGTTTTATCGGTTCCTGCATTAGCAGTCGGCGGATTAGTACATACACTACAATTTGTTACCGTAATTGCTGAAGTATCATTAGCTGTACAACCTGCAGGTGTAGTATAATAATAAATCAAAGTGTAAGTACCTGGACCAGCAGTTGAAGGATTGAAAGTGTTATTGCTAACTCCTGTACCAGCATAATTTCCACCTGTTGGTGAACCACCGGTTAAAGTAAATGGAGCTGCTGTATTACAAACAGGACTTAACGAAGCAAATGTTACAGTTGGTAAAGGATTAACTGTATAAACCTGTGATGCACTACGAGAACATCCTACTGTATAAGTCACCGTGTATGTTATTGTCTGTGACCCAAAGGCAGGGTCGAAAAATCCATTTGAAACGCCAACTCCTGAATACACTCCTCCTAATGGAGAACCGCCCGAAAGCTGTTGCAATGGCGCATTATCGCAAATTGGCGAGAATGCATTTAGTGTTACGTTTTGAGGAGTAATTACCGTAACCGCAGCGCTTCCACTTGCAGAACCAACGCATGTTGCATCATTCATCGCTGTAAGTGTATAAGTTGAGGTTAATGATGGAGTAACAATTAAATTATAATTAGTAGCAGTAATGCCTGTTACTGTAGTTGAGGTGTTACCATTACTATATGTTAAAGAGAACGGTGGTGTACCTGTAAATACAACAGGAATGCTTAAAGGGGTCCCGGTGCAGGTAGTATATGATCCTGATGTTGTTGCTGTTGGATTAGAACACCTATCGGTAATGCATATACTGAAAGTGCCTGCCACAGTTGAATCTGTCCAAACGCGTAAGATATAATCTGCTTGCGGATTTAATCCTATTATCGTTTTAGTATTATTAGTTACTGGATTCCAGCATGCAACTTCAAATCCTCCACACTCAAACAATAATTGAGCTTTTACATTTGTGGCAGTAATTGCATTAATAGTTAAATCAACATCACTAAAATTACCCGTATTAAATACAAACCAAACATCTCCTTTTAACAGAGATGGATCACAAGTTGCTGCATCTGTATTCCTCGTTGCATAATTATTTAAAAACGTGCTTGCATTTGTTGAACAAGATAATGGAGGGTTAACATTTAATCTGATCGCATTTGCACAATTATCATTACTAGGAGCAACAGCACACATTGTTGTTTCATAGCAACATATATTCATTGTACCTGTAGCGTTAGGCAAATAAGTCCAAACCCTTACATAATAAGTTTGACCAGCCGTATATTCATTCTGACACAAAGAAATTTCCGGCATTGCTCCATTAACATCATCAGCACATTTAAATTGGTAACCTGTTCCGCCTGGACAACTTGTCCAAACTTCCATTACCCAATCGTTGTTCGTTCCAGCCTGAGTAGTCAAAACTAACTTCTTTCCATTAGCTGGAGCAACAAACTTAAACCACTTATCATTCGTTGCCTGATTTCCATTGATATCAGAGCAAAATGAAGTAGGACCATTGATAGAAACACCTGTTGAAACTGTTGTATAGTTGCAAGTTGCTAATGAAGTTGCAACTGATAATAGTTGAGCTGTAGAACAATCTTCTCCTAGACCTCCAGTACTAAAATTATAAGGACCAATATTTAAACTATTGTTACCCGTTCCACAACTTTTCTGAACATAAAAACTGTAAGACGTTAAACTAGAAAGACCAGTAATTGAAACTGAAGTTGAAGATGTATTAACTATTGTTCCTGATCCAGGCGTAAAACCAACAGGACCATATTCTACATTAAATGTCCCTCCTGTCACAGGATTTGTCCATGATAATGTTGCACTATTAGTAGTTATTTGTGTTGCAAATAGGTTTGTAGGAGAAGGACAAGAAGTTGGAGCATACCTAAAAGTTAAACCAGGAGCAGGTAAAAGGGATGTAGAAATTCCGCAAGTAGAATTATTTACTGTTCCATTAACAGATGTAGCCCATGTATTTGTTCCAGTAACAACAGATCTATTTTTAATATTTGTGGGATACGTATTATTTGCACCTCTTAAACCTACTTGATAAGAGCCTACTGTATATTGACCTGAAGTAAAATTATAAACTACGTCAATGGCATTTGATGTCTCATTCAACACGATTTGAAAATTTATAGCGGTAGTATAAGTTGTACCACTTTGTGCTTGAGGCTTAAAATTTTTGTACTGAATCACAAACTTTCTGTTAGGTGTTGTTCCAATTGTTTGGTATCTAATTGAACCTGTTTGAGTCGCATTTCCACTGATAAAATATGCATTAAGATTACCACCTAATGCGGACACTGCACCAGAATAAGTAGTTGTAGCTGATATTGGAATATAGCTGGTTGTTGTTGGTGCCGTACTACCAAAAGTTATGTAACCATTAGTACTCACAGTACATCCGGTGTAGGATAACCCGTCAAAAACAAATGAAAAAGGAATTGTTCCTGCAGCTAAGGTATAATTAATATCATCTAAGGAACCGGCACCTGTTGTTGCAGTTGCAGTTGCCAATGTTGTAGCTCCAATTAACTCGGTATATGTTCCATTACTTTGTGTGAAGTCGTAGAGACTGACTTGTGCTTTAGCATAGAAATGACATGCGATTAATAATAGAAAAGTCATTAATAGCTTTTGAGATTTAGTACGCATAGGGGATTCTTTTGAGGCTAGGTGTAAAGATTTGACAAAAGTCTGTAACGAATTTAACTTATAAAAGTTCTAATTGCTTTTTATTGGTATGCTTTTACTTCTTTGCGATGAGTTAGGTGTAGCAAAGTTGTAGTTAATTCCCCCAAGTGGAAGAGATACAGGATTTTTACTCCATGTCTCTATTGAATTTCTGTGATTAATAACTAAATAGTAATTTCCACCTGAATATACACTTGGGAAAGAGACCGAAGCATTTCCAGAAACATCAAGCACAGTTTTTCTTGTAGTTATATAATTATAAGGAAATGCACTAGAATACAACGAAACACTAATTGTATCTGTTGTTAAAGGCGCATTTATGGCATCTGAAACAGGTACTAATCCACCGTTGAAATCGTAATAACCTTCAATTAAAACTTTAATGTTTACAACGCACGAAGCTGTTGGTACGCCAACTCCATAAGGGTTCAAAGTGGAGGTAAAGCATCCATCTGAATTTGTCACTTTTATAGGACCTGTTGTCGCTCCAACAGGAACAAAAGCATGTATAGCTAAATCATTAACCACATTATATTGAGTAGCTGTAACGCCATTAAACTGAACATTATTTACGCCTGTAAAGTTATATCCTGAAATACCCACATCAGTTCCAACTGGACCAGTTGAGGGAGAGAAACTAGTAATAACAGGCGCAGTCAATACACTAATCGTATTAGACGCTGTTTGCTGACAACCAGTACCTAGCCCGTAAGTGTATGTAACTGTAAATGTTCCCGGGCCTGATAAGTTTCCAAAAAAGCTTCCTGATTGCACATATGCGCCACTATATGTTCCGCCAGAAGGACTTCCTTGTGTCAACACTTTAGAAGTATTAGTACATATAGTGCCAAGACTTGAAAGAGTTACTACAGGTGGATTCGTAACATTAACATTGGCGGATCCTGAAACAGATCCTGAACAATAAGGACCTGTTACACTTACAAGGGTATAGGTTTTTGTAGAAGTTGGAGATAAGTTAATGTAGTAAGGAGTAGTTGAAGTAGTTACTGAATTTGTTGTTGTACCATCCGTATAAACAAATGTCCATGGTGTATATCCTGTTAAATCAACTTGAGCCTGCACAGTTGCACCTGCACAGATTGAATAAGACCCACTGATTGTTGCTGTTGGAGAATCACATTGGTCAGCAATACAAATTTTAAAAGTTCCTGGTGTTCCCGTTGAAGGGGTCCAAACACGCAAAACATAGTCAGCCTGAGGATTTAGCCCATTTAGTGCATAGGTACCATTTGCGTTAGCATAGCACTGCATCTCGAAACCACCACACTCAAATATCAATGCAGCCTTAAGTCCAACAACAGTTAAAGGTGTTATTGTTAGATTTAAATCACCAAAATTTCCTGTGTTAAACTTAAACCATACATCTGTATATCCAGCAGATGCCGCATCACATGTTTGAGCAGATGCTGTAGAGACAGTTGCATTGACATTAGTAAAAGTAATTCCGCTTGCTGGACATGATTGAGGGGGGGTTACATTAACATAGGTTGCAGTTGCGCAGTCGTCGTTTGCAGGAGGCAATGGACATGGAGTAGTTGTATATACTGCTAAACCACATGTACCACTAACGCCACGAGAATAGGTCCAAACTCTTACATAATATGTTGCTCCTGGAATATATTCATTCTGACATAATGAAATTTCAGGCATAAAGACATTCACATCATCAGCACAACGATAAGCGTTTATATTCGTTCCGGGACAGTCTGTCCAAACTTCCATTACCCAATCGTTGATAGTTCCTGCTTGAGTTGTAACAATAATTTTGGAATTAGCTATCGATGGTGCAGTGAACTTATACCAAACATCATCATCGCCTACTTTACCAATTGAATCTGAACAAATGTTATTTGGTGCATTTAAAGAAACTCCGGAAGAAACAGAAGTATATGATAGATTAGTGGGAGAATTTTGTAATGTTAAATCAGCGGCTGTTAAACAATCTTCTTTATCAGTACCAGTTGTAAATGTAAAACTCTGAATTGAACTTGAATCTGTTAAACTGCAAAATTGACGAACATAAATCTGGTAAGTTGTCTGAGCAGTTAATCCACTTAAATTAATTGTATTGGTTGTTACTTCTGTTTTTGTTCCATTTCCTAAAGTAAAGCCATTAAGACCATATTCTACTTTATACTTAAGAGCAGAGACAGCTGGAGACCAACCAATGATAGCGGTAGTTTTTGTGACGTAAGTTGCAGAAAAACTAGATGGTGGTGGGCATGATGGTGGTGCGAATCTGAAAATAATATTGTTTGGATTTAAAGCACCACCAAGATTACAATCAGAATTGTTAGCTGTACCTACTACAGAATTTAGCCAGCTTGTATGCGTACCTGTAATAACACTTCTATTCATTATATTCGTTGGGAAAGTGTTATTAACTCCTCTTAAACCAACTTGCATTTTATTGCCTGCCGCAGTTGTAGAAAATCCAGTACCAACATTTCCGTAGCAGAATTCAATAGCATTAGAAGTTTCATATAATTTTACTTGAAAATTCAAATAGTTAACAAGCGTAGTTGCACTTGACCATGGTCGCATAAATTTCCATTGAACTACAAATACCCGGCTAGGTGAAGTACCAAGTACCTGATATCGAATTTCTGAATTTTTGGTAGTATCAGTTGAACTATAAAATCCGTTTAGATCATTGGCCATTGGTGAAAGCACACCAGCGAACGCAGAGTTATCAGATAACGGTAGATTTAAGGAAGAACTTGGTGCTAGAGATCCAAAGGTTATAAATCCATTTGAACTAACATTCATTCCTGTATAGGAGTTATTCTCAAACTTAAAAGAGAAAGGTATCGTACCGGCTGGAAGATTATAAATCGCTTTATCTAAGGAAGGAATATTTCCTGTAGAAGCAGTCGTCTTGCCCAGTAATGTCCCACCTGATATAAGATTAAAGGTACTTGAAGTACTGCTGAACTGATAGGTTGATAGTGATTGAGAAAATCCATTAATGGATAAAAAAAATAAAAGTAACATTAGACTAAAAATGTTTTTAGTGTAGAAATTAGTCATATATCTAATTAAGATTAAGTTATGAATAAATAAAATGTTTAAATATTAGTTGATGTTGTAACTGACTAATTTACGTAAAACATCTAATGCAAAACAAATTTTTAATCACATTTTCAATTACATGAAGTGAAAAAATGACACTACTATATTTGGTTTGACAATTTTTAATACATTTGCACCTCTTAAATCCCAATTGGCGAGGTAGCTCAGCTGGTTAGAGCGCAGCACTCATAATGCTGAGGTCGCGGGTTCGAGCCCCGCCCTCGCTACTTATCTTTAGGAACTTTTAACCAGTCCTTAAAAAAAAGAAGATTTTTCTTGCATTGTGTTTTTTGACACCCTATATTTGTTTATTAAAGCAAGAAAAATTATTAAACTATGAAAAATAAAATTCTACTAGCATTACCTTTAATCGGATTAATGGTATTATCTTCTTCTCCTCTTTTTGCTCAAAGCTGTAATCCTAATGTACCTATTGATGGTGGATTAAGCGCTTTGTTAGTAGCTGGTGCTGGTTACGGCATTAAAAAAATTAACGACAAAAGAAAAGAGAAGTAAGTCTTAAAAACGAAATAAAAAAAGGTTAGCATTTGCTGACCTTTTTTTATTTTTACCCATTATGAAATTTGACATCTTAAACTCACAGTATAAAATTGTTGTCGTGTTTATTTTAAAAGCTATATTACTTTACGTATTATGGTTTGTTTTTAACGACTTCATAATCGCTAAGTCAGGAGTTAATGATTGGCTTAACCATCGCGTTGCCTTTGACGCTAGCGTATTTTTAAAATTATTAGGTTATACTACCACCATTGAGCCTGGGGACCATCAATTTTTAATTGATATAAATACGAAGCGAATGGTTGGTGTAGGCAATCCTTGTAACGGATTGGAACTATTTGCTCTTTTTGCAGGGTTTGTTTTATGCTTTCCAGGAGGCACCAAGAAAAAATTATGGTTTATTCCGCTAGGTATTATCATCATTCATATATCTAACTTTATTAGAGCCGCATCATTAGCCTTGATACAGTATTACAATCCAGAATATTTAGAATTTAATCATCATTACACTTTTGTTGTGATTGTGTATGGTATCATCTTCGGACTTTGGATTATTTGGGTAAACCGTTTAGCTTCATTCAAAAAATGATTGAAATAAAAAATTCTTTTAATAATATACTTGCGTTTTTAC
>JBKCGZ010000117.1:0-5968 GCA_046303115.1 Bacteroidota bacterium
TTCACGAATTCCTGTATCGATTAACCTATTCTCTCCAAACTTCGCTTGTAATCCAGCATACGTCTGATTCACGCCACCAATATTTCCAACGTCTTCTCCGAAAATAACAATCGATTTATTTTTTTCTAATTGAACATCCCAATTCGCTTGCAATACTTCACGTCCATCCATCAATTGCTCTGTTGAAGGATATTCAATAGCAACTGGTGTCACGTTTAATGCAGATAATTCAGACTGGCTATATAGGTAATCGTTATAGCGATCTTTGTTAATCAGCAATTGTTGGCTCAAGAAATTGATAAGGTTTGTTTTACCTACAGATTGTTCGCCCTTCAAATAACGAAGTGCTTTTTTAATTGCAACAATCCCATCTTTTCTTTCTGGAGTTGATAGTTCAGAAAGCGACTGTGCGATACGCTCAATGAAAACTTTGTTAGCACTTGATGCAGCTGCATCGTTGATGAAATGTACTGCTTGTTGCGTCTCGTTCTTAACACCGTTTAAAAAAGCATTCCAGGCATTTTGTTTTGCTTGATTAACGATCTTCTTTGATTCTTCTTCGATGGCATCTAATTCTTCAGCAGTTGCAATGGCCGCATTGATTAACCATTCTTTCATCTTTCTGATGCAATCGTATTCATCTTCCCAAGTTAATCTGTCTTTGGACTTATAACGTTCATGCGACCCCGAAGTAGAGTGACCTTGTGGCTGTGTCATTTCGCGAACGTGAACTAAAACGGGTACATGCTCTGTACGCGCAATGTGAGATGCTCTTTCGTAAAGCTCTACTAAGCCTACGTAATCCCAACCTTTGCCAGTTAAAATCACATATCCATTTTTCTCTTCTGTTCTTTCGAAACCGCTTAAGATTTCAGAAATATTTTGTTTGGTGGTTTGATACTTTGCAGGAACAGAAATTCCGTAGCCATCATCCCATACACTAATCACCATCGGTATTTGTAAAACACCAGCAGCATTAATCGATTCCCAAAATAATCCTTCCGACGTAGATGCATCACCGATAGTGCCATAAGCAACTTCATTTCCATTACGGGTGAATGAAGTTGATTCATTTGCTAATTCTGGAAACGCACGATATAATTTTGATGCATAAGCTAATCCTAAAAGTCGAGGCATTTGTCCGCCAGTAGGAGAGATGTCAGCAGAAGAATTTTTCATTGCTGTTAGATCTTTCCATGTTCCATCAGGATTCAATGAACGTGTACCATAGTGGCCATTCATCATACGACCTGCCGAGCAAGGTTCTGCTTCTATCGATGGATCTGCATATAATTGCGCGAAAAATTCTTGAATACTTAGCATACCTGTCGCGAACATAAACGTCTGATCACGATAGTATCCCGAACGGAAGTCGCCATTTTTAAACGACTTTGCCATTGCTAGCTGGGCAATCTCTTTTCCGTCTCCGAATATTCCAAATTTGGCTTTACCTGTTAGAACTTCTTTCCTTCCTAATAAACTTGCCTGGCGACTTTCATTAGCAATACGAAAATCATTCAGCAGGGCTGCCTTAAATTCTTCAAACGTAAGTTCTTGAGATGTAGTATTTTGAGTGCTATTTGACATACGAATTCAATATCAAACAAAAATAGCAAAAAAACCTTTTTCCGACAACGATTTCTATAGCAGAAGTGAGGCGATTACGAAGATGGCTAATGTGATGCTCGCAAGTCCGTTGGTATTAAAAAAAGCGAAGTTAACACGACTTAAATCATCAGCTTTTACTAATCGGTGCTGATAGATTAATAGTCCGCTGAAAATCAGCCATCCAACGAAATATAAAATAGAAAATCCGCCATAAATTCCAGCGGCAAAAAGTGTCATTGCAGTCACTATGTGTAAAATTCTAGCAATCAATAAAGCGTTTTTAAGTCCGAAATAAGAGGGAATTGACTTTAAATTATTGGCCTTGTCGAATTTAATATCCTGTAATGCGTAAATGACATCGAAGCCACCAACCCAAGTTAAGACCGAAATGGAAAATAAAACGGGCAATAAATTAAACACTCCCGTTACGGCTAACCATGCGCCCAAAGGAGCTAAAGCTAATCCTAATCCTAAAACCAAATGACAAAGTGGGGAAATGCGTTTCATATACGAATAGCCTAATACTACCGATAATGCTATAAAGGAAAGATAAAAGCAAAGGTTATTGATAAATTTAGTGGTGATGATAAATCCGACGCAGTTAATGATAATAAATGCTAATGCTGCGTTCGACGAAATTTTTCCTGCAGGAATTTCTCGCTCTTTTGTCCGCGGGTTTTTTGCATCGATATTCCGATCTGCCCAGCGGTTAAATCCCATTGCTGCAGAACGCGCGAACACCATGCATAATAAAACTTTAATAGCTAAATCGTAAGTGAAAATACCTTTTCCAATCACAATTCCTGAAGTAAATCCAATAGCAGCAAACGGTAGTGCAAACACCGTATGGCTAAACTTGATAAACGATAGGTAATTTTTAATTACTTTTAGCATGCTGCAAAAATACACTTTTGATTATACGAGCAGCTGATTGTCTTAAAATAATGAATCGAATTATTATCATCTTTCTTCTGTTTGTTATGTCGAGTAGCATTGTCGCGGGACAAGTATCGCTGAGTCGTGATACTACAGTGAAAGTACTTACCACAAATGGTTCGGTTTTGAAAAATGGCTGGTCATGCGGATTTAATAATCCAGTTTTTGCAGAGATTGATTTAAACAATGATGGTACTCAGGATTTAATTGCTTTTGATGGTTTTTCTGCTCGCTTAAATTGCTTTGTTTATAGTACTAACGGATACGTATATGCGCCAGAATATAATTCTTTGTTTCCTCAAAACTTAGAAGGGTGGGTAAGGACGTATGATTATGATAATGATGGCGACAAAGATGTGTTCAGTTATTTTGCGGGTGGAATTAGAGTAGATCGTAATGAAAGTACTATCTCATCCGGACTTAGTTTCACTAATGTAACGATGCAGTTAAATTGTAATTACAGCGGGACTAATCCGAATTTGTTCGTTACGCGAGTCGATATTCCTGCGTTGACAGATATCGATAATGATGGCGATATGGATATTCTGGCTTTTTCAATTAATGGAAGCTGGATTGATTTAGATAAGAATTTATCGATGGATTCATTAGGAAATAATAATCAGTTTAAATTTCACAATGTGCCAGGTTGCTGGGGTTACTTTTATAAAGAAGCTGTTGCAAACAAGGCCGTTTTACCTGTGAATACGTCCTGTGCATTATTACCTGCGCATCCATTTCGAATGGATCAGAATAATTTCGATTCAGGTTCTGCAATTTGGGTAGAAGATTTAGATGGAGATGGAGATAAAGACTTTTTATGCGGCGATAAAGTTGGACGAAATTTATTGAAGGTAGAAAATTGCGGTAACGCAGATTCTGCCTATGCTTGCGCTCAAGATACCGCTTATCCGTCGAATACAACTTCAGCATCCATGCGAGATATTGCAGCTCCTTATTTAATCGATTATGATAAAGATGGTGACAGAGATTTACTCGTAGCAAATTTTAATTCAAGCGGTGAAGATTTTAATAATACTATTTATTACGAAAATATTGGCACAGCAACATCACCAAATTTTAATTACGTAAAAAACAGATTGCTCATTGATGAAATGATTGATGCAGGCACTTCTTCGCATCCGGTGTTTTTCGATTGGGATGGAGATGGACTGAAAGATTTGCTAATCAGTAATGATGGATATTACGAGGGTGGAAGCTTCGTTAGTAAGGTGGCGTACTATAAAAATATTTCTCAAGGTGCTAACCATCAATTTCAAAATATAAATGATAGTATAATTAATTTTCGATCATTGAATATCATTGGAACTCGTCTCGCTTTTGGTGATTTAAACAATGATGGAGATCAAGATATGCTTGTTGGTGATGCAACTGGTCGCTTAAGTTATTTTCAGAATATTGGAACTGCTACTAATCCGAATTTTATTTTCTCGCAAGGGTATTATCAGAATATTGATGTAGGGTCCGACGCTGCTCCTCAGTTAGTAGATGTTAATCGAGATGGATTACTAGATATGTTAATAGGAGAGCGAAATGGGAATATTAATTACTATCGTAATTCAGGCAGTATTTCTTCTCCTGTTTTTAGCTTTGAAACAGATTCGTTTGGTAAAATCAATGTTGGATTAGGTACGTATGGAATTGGATACAGTGTTCCATTATTATATGATGTAAACGGAAATTATGAATTGCTGGTTGGTAGTTATAAAGGTGCTTTGTATCATTATAATAATGTCGATGGAAATTTGTTGGGTGCTTTTCAATTATTGGATTCTACATTTCAAAGTATAAAAGAACAAACAAAATCTTATCCCGCTATGAATGATGTGGATGGAGACGGAAAATTCGATTTGGTGATTGGAAATCAGAGTGGGGGAGTTGTGCTTTACACTCAAAATAACAATAATTCTATAGCAGAAAGTCAACCAGAAAATTTAACAATTAAAGTCTATCCTAATCCGGTTTCTGATTTTTTGAATATTGAATCAATAGCAGGCCAGAAAATTGATTTATATACTTTGCAAGGAAGCCTGATGCATTCGTTTACTATCGGTAGTGGATTAACGAAAATTGATTTAAGTAATCTTTCTTCAGGGGTTTATTACCTGAAGTCGACATCAAATCATGTTACTAAAGTGGTTAAGCTTTGATTTATTTTTGAATAATCAACTTCTCGGTTTGGATATTTTCTCCCTCTGTAATTCGTAAAAAGTAAACACCGTTTTCCAAATTTGAAATGGATAATTCGTTTTCTGTTTTATCAGTTATGAATGCCATTATTTGACTACCAAGTATAGTATAAATTTCAATTTTTCTACTGGAAGCAGCGTTAAAATTGATCTGAATAGAAGAACTTGCAGGATTTGGATACAATTTGAAATTGCTGTTATTTATACTTGTAATTCCCGCAGCACTGCATCCTGTCATGACCATCATGGCGTCTAGTTTACCATGTCCCCAATTATTATTCGGTAAATTACTTCCAGTAAATAAATCTGCTTTTGAGCAATACATGATTTTATTCTTTACATCTTGCCAACTTGCTGTTGGAAATGCTTCAAAATACAAGGCTGCGACTCCTGCAACAACAGGCGCTGCAGAAGATGTTCCTCCATCGCGAATATGCTTTCCATCAGTTGTTAATTTGTAAGGTTGGTTTGCAATAAACCATGCTTGTGCTGAGGCAGGTAATGCCGACATAGTATATTCACCTGTAGAAGTAATATCTGGCTTTGTTCTTCCATCACGTGTTGGACCTTTACTTGAACTCACTGCTAATGCTCCTTCTGTTGTTGGAAATGTTTGCAGGTTTCCATTATAATCGATGTAGTTATTACGATTAACGTATTGCCCTACCGTTATGACTTTGTCACTTGCTTGAAAACTACTGCAAATGGTTTTGTTATAGTCTGGTAAAACATAGTTGCTAATGTTTGGATAAGTCCCAGGAGCAGGCAATCCGTAATCAATCATATCAAACGACCATACATCAAACTTTCCTGTTCCAGTACTCATCAAACGGAAATAATCAAATGTAGAATCAGGAAGGATATAAAAAATAAAACTATAACGATTGCCTAATAGCTGACCGTAGGTCTGATAACGTGCTAATCTGTTTCCAGTAAAGCTCATTATAGAGTCATTCCTTAAAACACCTACATTGCCTGCAATTCCCATCCATTGATCTTGCGCCACATTGGTATAAATTGGATTTAATGCATCTGCGCCCAACGAGAATTTCATGTTTCTTAAATCAGCTGTGTCTGCCCATAGTTCGATATAAATTGAGTTCGAACTGTTATTCACAAACCAAGTAAATAACGTATCGTTTCCTGTTGGCTGATGAAGTAAATGATGGGCAATGTTTCCTGCGTTTCCAGCAGCAGCAACTACTGTTCTGCCATTC
>JBKCGZ010000118.1:0-2686 GCA_046303115.1 Bacteroidota bacterium
TGCTACTAGCGACCCCAATATACCCCAAGGCATATCTTTCTGTGGATTTTTCGCTTCTTGAGCAGCGGTTGAAACGGCATCAAAACCTACATAGGCAAAGAAAATAATTCCGGCAGCACGAACAATTCCGCTCCATCCAAACTCTCCAAACACACCGGTATTTTCAGGGATAAAAGGAGTCCAGTTTTCAGTATGAATATATTTCCATCCAAATGCAACGAAAAGTAAAATCACAATTACCTTAACAACTACAATTACATTATTAAAGTTGGCCGATTCCTTAATACCTACAACCAATAACCAAGTCATTAATCCGATGATAAACATAGCAGGCACATTAATAAATGCTCCTGTTGTCTGATAAACATGTGTTGCGGTATCATAGGAGATTGGTGCACTACAGAACGCTTCGGGTATGGTGATACCAAAATCTTTTAGGAAACTGGTTACATATCCTGACCATCCTACTGCCACTGTTGAAGCTCCAAATAAATATTCAAGAATTAAATCCCAACCAATAATCCATGCGATGAATTCTCCTAAAGTTGCGTAAGCGTATGTGTAAGCACTACCCGCAATCGGAATCATTGATGCAAATTCAGAATAGCATAAGCCTGCAAACGCGCAGGCAATTCCAGCAACGATAAATGAAATAACTACTGCTGGACCAGCATGCTGAGAGGCAGCCGCTCCTGTTAATACGAATATTCCAGCACCGATAATGGCACCTATTCCTAGCATCACCAAATTGGTTTTACCAAGCGTACGTTTTAAGGTGTTTTCTCCTTCTTGGGATGCTTCTTTTAATAAAACATCAAGAGATTTTGTGACAAAAATATTTTTTGACATAGTGTAATTAGTTTATCAAACAAACCTATTTAAAAAATGTCATTTTACAAACTTTGCTTTTACGACTTGTAATAAGTTTATTAACATCAAATGCTAATAGATAAAAATAAAAAATCCCGAGGTGTTAATTCGGGATTTGTAATTATTGTCGTGGATATTTTAATACCAACCTGGAGAGTTGCGAATGTATCCGTTGTTTTGCAAGTATATAACAAGGATGACCATTAATACCATACCAATTCCGAAAAGGATCATTAGCGTTTTATATCGGTTAGCCGTTGCTGTTAGTTTGTGAAAACGGTAAATGTTAAATACTACTTTTTCAGCTCTTACAAATGCACCTTCTCCTTTTACGATATAATCAAAGGCTCCGTGCTTAATAGTATTCACTGCTACTTCAATTTTATCTTGCCCGCTAATCATAACAACCTCCGTTTGAGGTGCAATCGTTTTTAATTCCTGTAAAGCTTCGATGCCATCCATTGCATCCTTCACTTGTGAGTTTAAGTTGTAATCAAGGAAAATAATTTCTGCCGGACGAACTTTCGCTGCTGCAATACATTCTTCTCCTGTGCTGAAGCAATGAATTTCGTATGCTGGCATATTAGCTTTTAAGTGATCAGCTAATAATTCACGTTGCATCTGAACATCATCAACGATGTAGATTAAATTCTTATTTACCATTTTAATTGTCAAATTCTTTTAATGATTCTTCTAACTCAGCAACTATAATATCTAATTGAGTTTTTAAATTATTCAAAGCAGCAGGAATTCTTTCTAACTCTACTTTGTCACCTGCCATTCTTTCAATTTCTTTCAATAATTCTTCTGTACCTTTTGCACCGAAATAACCAGCTTGTGGCTTCAATGCATGGGCAGTTTGTTTAACAGCGTCCCAATCTTTGTTCAACGAATACATCTCTAATTGCTGTACACTTAATGGAGCACCCGATGTAAACATGCGGATGTACTTGGCCATTTTATCGTTCGCGTTACCCGTTAAACTACGTAAGTAAGATAAGTCTGTTAATTTTTTACTGTCGCTCATAATTGTATTTCTTGCGCAAAGGTATTATTTATTATCGCTGCGAAGAAAATTAAAATGCCTTTTTATTGGCAACAGTTGATTTGCTGAAAACCTCTTTACGTTGAGCAGCACGATCATCCATCATTGATAAATCTTCATCATTAAGATTCAGTTTTCCCATGATTACCAATTCAGAAAATTGATCCGCATCGATATTGGATGTTTTTGTAACGTCTTCAAACTGTTTAAATAATGAATCAATTTGAGCCAGTTTATTTTTTTGTTCGATGCTTAATTCAGACATAGTTGGTAAGGATTATCTAATCGTAAATTTAAACGTTTAAAAACGGGAAATTTGAAAAAGTCAATTTGTTTATCAACAATAAAATCAAAATAGTTCCGTATTAGATGGGATTATCATTTTGAAAATAAAGGTATACACTCATACACATAAACTCACTGTTATTCAATGCCCTTTATACTATTCTTGAAAAGATTTAAAAATGATTACAGAAAACACTTGACAAGGGGATTTTAATGCGTAAATTGCACACTCGAAAAATCAGTCGCTTTTCATTGCTGAAAAACAACTAAAGTGTTAATAACAAACTAGATATGCGTCAACTCAAAATAACAAAATCAATCACCAACCGCGAAAGTGCTTCTTTCGAGAAGTATTTACAAGAAATCGGTAAGGAAGAATTAATCACAGCACAAGAAGAAGTAGAATTAGCCCGTCGTATTCGTCAGGGAGATCAACGTGCGCTGGAAAAATTAGTTCGTGCCAATCTTCGTTTCGTAGTATCGGTG
>JBKCGZ010000119.1:0-2127 GCA_046303115.1 Bacteroidota bacterium
ATTGTATTTACTCTGTGAAGTAATCTCCTGAACTTCTACTTGTAAAAATGATAAGCCACAACGGTATTCGTTACTGCCGATTTTCAAAACAATAATTTGGTCGCCATTTACAAGGTTTGAGAGGTAATTATTTTGCGTTACCATCAGCAAATCGCCTATACAAATTCTTTCACTATTATTTTGTAACGAGGAACGGATTACTTTATTCAAGTCAGAACAATGCTTGTTCGTTTGGCATATAAGAGTTGAGTGATTGAAACCATCCGTTTTGATTTTATGAATGTAGCGGTTCAACATCCCCGCATGGGAATTTTCAATGTGAATATTGGGATGCCCTTTTACTGGCAAACTAGCAAACTTTACACTTGGATTTGTGTGAAAGAGCTGTCGGAGATTGAAAGATACGGAAATGATTCCGTTTGTAGTTGCTTGCCGAATGATATCGGTCATTTCAAACTCGCTTGTCTGTAAATTGTATTTTGCTGAAATGTGTGAAGCAGAAAGAGCTGGAGAGTCTGTCTGATTGATTGGCGGCAACTGACAAGGGTCGCCTACAAAAATGAACTTGCCTTTGATATCGTAACTGAGAATGTCGCCAAGCAAATCACCTGTGCCAAACTTTGCGAAAGAAGTGTTCTTGTCAACTTCGTCTGAAACCATTGATGCCGCGTCAATGATGTAAATTTTTTCGCTATCGGATGAAATCGGATTAAGGTTAAAAAGCAAAGCGACTTGTCCTTTGTCGTCAACTTCCGAGTTGTGTTGCAGTTCACTCATTTTTTCTAAGTCCTCGCTTAATTCATTGAAAACATAAATATGACTATGAACTGTATTCGCTATGGTTTTTGTTTTGTCAGAAAGAATTTTTGCTGCTCTTCCTGTTGAAGCAAGAAGTGCACACGGAATTTTATCTTCTGCAAGTCGCTTGATTAACCCACTCATAAGCGTTGTCTTTCCTGTGCCTGCATAACCCTTAAGAATAAAAACTTTATCCACCTTGCTGTCAACAAACCTGCACAAAGCGTTGAACGCTTTCTGTTGTTGAGGTTTGAGTTCAAAGTCAAAATATGTTTTTGTTTCTACCATGCTTCGCAAAATCATGAATTATATTGTTGGGGCAAAAAATAAAACTTCATTGTGATGGCCGTAGTTTCGGACAGTCATACTGTATATTTCGTTATGTGTAAATGTTCGTGTCATTAGCTTTATTTAATTGGTTTGCACTGACGTCACGGTGTTTCCGAAAACTACCTTATAAACGCTATAAAACTTCCTTATCAGTTAGTATATAGTCGTATTGGGGCAGATTTGTTTCTTATGTTTTTTTGATTCTTTGGATCGTTGAATCTAACTTATTCCTTCAAATTTACTCCTTTCCCCTATTCTATCCAACTGTTTTCTGCTACCCCTAAAAATATTTTTCAAGGAAACTTTTTTTGTGTTAAAAGTTTCCGTAGTTTTGCGGCCGGAAAGGGAAGTCCCTTGCCGTAAATACCTTTTTAAACTATTACACACGTGTCTAACGACTGTAGAATTCTGGAATGTGCGCAAAAATTGTTTAGTCGCTTTGGACTAAAAAGCGTGACGATGGATGATATCGCGCGCGAAATTGGCATCTCCAAAAAAACGATTTATCAATCGTATAGCGACAAGGATAAACTCGTACACGCCTACCTCGAAAGAGAAAAAGCAGAGCAAATTACTATGATGGAGGAAATTACTAAATCCTCTAAAAATGCGGTGGAAGAGATTTTAAATGCCATGCAGTTCATGGGAAAAACCTTTTCGCGCATCAATCCTAACCTCTTCTATGATATGAATAAATACCACCATGAATCGTGGAATTTATTTAAAGCCTTTAAAGAAGATTACCTGATGAAATATGTCATTCGTAATCTTGAAAAAGGAAAAGAAGAAGGCCTCTATCGTGCAGACATCAACAATAAAACACTGGCTCGCCTGCGACTTGAACAAATAGAAATGGCCATGAATCCAAGCATCTTCCCTCCTGATAAATTCAATCATGTGGATGTGCAAATTCAATTGCTTGATCATTTCTTACATGGCATCGCAACGCTTAAAGGTCATAAGCTAATTAATAAATACCGCCAAATCGATGAAGAATAA
>JBKCGZ010000120.1:0-13792 GCA_046303115.1 Bacteroidota bacterium
ATTATAATTGCTTATAATTCCAATTTTTATTATAATTGTAAACTTTATAAAAATAAATATATGAAATCATACAAACATCTCTATTTATTAGCTGTTTTTATTTCAGCAATCTTTTTTAATTCTTGTACGGGAAATAGCAACAACTCCAACGAAAAATCATCAGATGAAATAGCTGCAGAAAACAAAAAGAAAGAACTAGAGCTTCAAGAAAAAGAATTGGAATTAAAAGAGCGTGAATTGAAAAATAAGGAAGACGCTATTGATGAGAAAAAAGAAAGAATGGAATCTGTTGAAAATGCTAAACGACAAATAGATTTTGAAAGAGCTTCCGAATGTGTAGTTGTTTCACCGAAAGCATATTTTTACTCTAGAGCAGATAGTCATGCAAAGCGTAAAGCTTATCTCGTGAAAGGGGATCGTTGTAATCCGATAAGAGTACAAAATAACTTTATCTACATTGAGTTTTTTAATAATTCATCCTATAAGTCGACAGATGGATGGATTTGTATGGATGATATTGAAGTTGTATACTAAAGCAATCTAATTAAAAAGCCGAGTGATCACTCGGCTTTTTTTATTTCTTCAACTTAATAACTTTGACTTTATCAGCAAGCTTTATTTGCAATAGATAAATGCCTTCCGGCAATTGCCCATTATTAATAACAATATTGCTCATGTAATAATTATTAGAATACACCACCTGCCCCATCGCATTCACTAAAGAATAATTTTCAATAATCGTATTCGATTTTATCTCCCATTCTCCTGGTCGATTATAAACAACAAATTCTTTTGAATCCGCTTCTCCAATTCCAACATTAGTAATAGTAACCGTTTTACAAATACTGTCTACTCCGCAAATTGCCTGCATATAACAACAGATATCATAGGTGCCCGTTGCAGTGTAATTATGCTGAGCTGTAAATCCTGTTTGCTGCGGACTACCATCTCCGAAATCCCATGTGTATTGAGCTGTTGGATCAGAAATAGAAGTAACATCAATCGTTAAAAACCCTGGCGTATAAGTAAAGTCTGCTAACGGCAACGGATTGACGAAAACAAATATCGAATCACGATTACGACAATCATTGATATTTAAATTACAGTAATAATACGTCGTTGTAGATGGAACAACAATAGGATTGTAAATAGTATCGCTGCTAAATCCAGCATTAGAAGGTGTCCATAAATACTTGGCATTCGCATATTGAGTAGCATTCAACTGAACAGTATCACCAATACAAATGTTTAAGTCAGCACCAAGATCTAAAACGGGTGGAGTTGAATAGATGATAATACTATCGGTTGCTACACAACCATTCACATAAGCAGAGGCGATATACAAGGTATTAACTTTCGGAGAAGCTGCTAGGGTGGCACCTGGAAAAGAAAATGAAAATGTATCAGTTGCTGCATACCAATAATACTGAGGCGTTGGTGTAGTCGGATTTACGACAGCTTGCAACTGCACGGAGCCACCACAGTTAACAGTATCTGTTCCTGTATTATTTTGAATATTAACTGACAGTCCAGCGTTATTTAATAAACTCCATTTTGTCAAATAATATTCTCCTGCTGTAGCGGCATTAAATGTCTGTGGAATAAATGTCACGTTTCCATTGCTTGCTTGCCCTGCTGCGTACGCGGTTCCACCCTCTCCTATTGCAATTGATGACGAATATAAATTAGCTGAACCAGCTGTTTGTCCGCTTTTCAACCATTGCAAAACTCCATCAGTGTTATACATCGCGAAGTAAACATCATTACTACAACATACTCCTAACTGATCAAACCAAAGCTGATTAGTAAATGTTTGTCCTGTGATAAATACTTTATCATCTTTCAAATCAATTTTTCCAGGGAAAGGATAAAAGGTATCAATGCGACCTGTTTTTACAAATTGCTTTTGACCTGTCCGATTTATTTTCAAAAGATAACTGCTCGTATATCCGTAAAGTGGACGAACAGTATCGCCTTTAAAAATCGCATATCCTTCAAAGAATCCCATAGCATAGGTATTCCCATTTGCATCCATTGCTACATCATATCCACTTACATCTCCATTACCCGTATACGAGTCGATTGGAAAAAACCAGCGCTCGTTTCCAACAGAATCATAACTCGCAACATACCCTTGAAAAGCATTGGGAGATGTTTTATAGAGATAAGTTGTGTTACCAAAAATAAAGTTGGCATTACTAGCTTCTGTACTACCGCAAATGGATGCATTACCGTTATCATCTACTGCAATTCCTAGTGATAAGTCATCATAGTTCTGAACACCACAACCCTTAAGCCATCTTGTTTGTCCTGTTGGAGTTAGCGATAAATTAAAAATGTGAAACTTATCGTTTACACCAACGAAACTAAGATTAGCGATACTATCGGTATTCACTTTAAAATAAGATCCACCAAATATTCCAGTCAAATACAAGTTCCCAGCAGGATCACAATCGATTGCTGTAATTTTATCACTATAAACATAGCTTGTCCACCACGAAGATGAACCAAAACTTTTTAGAAAAGTATGGTTACCCATTGTATCAACACCAACAATGAAGCAATCTAAATATCCATCGCCAATAACAGTATCATTTCCTGCTACGAGCGTATCTTGAGCAAAGCCTCCAACAAAATAAATATTGTTATTATCATCAACCGTCATATCGTTGACACGCGTTGGCGTAAATGAACCTCCTACGTAATTAAATCCAACAACATTAAACATTCGAATCAAATTGAAATTCGTATCGAGAATAGCTGCAAAAGCTGTTAGAACATCACCTGGATTAGGATATAAAGTATCTCCATCCATCACAAAGAAAGGCTGCGTTGCAGTAGCATAAGTACCGCCTGCAATAATGCGATGATCATTGGTGTAACTCAAAAAGCTAAACAATCCACGACCATGTTTTAAGCCTGTAGTGCCTATACAAGTTTGCGCATTCGAAAGGGTTATTTGTAGAAATAAAATCGCAATCAGTAGTAAGTATTTTCTCATGCTACAAAGTTGATTAGACATATTTGAAATTAAAATAATAAACCTTGTAAAGCTTGCGTTATCATCAACAGAAGATTGTTAGTAAAGAGGTGTAAGCGAACACTATTTCTGCTCACTATACTGATAATTTTACCAATTAACATTAAAGTAAAAAACTGAACATATGTCGTTATTTCTTCAAGTAATCAATTCAGCGAGCGAAGCTTCAAGTGCAACTGGTACTGCTGCTCCTTCAAACGAAGTGAGCATATCACTATTGGATATGGCTTCGAAAGGTGGACCTATCCTTATTCCAATTGCTATCTTAAGCGTTTTAGCTGTTTATATTTTCTTCGAAAGATTATTTGTCATTCAAAAGGCAAGTAAGCTAGATGCAAATTTCATGAATCAGATAAAGCAATATGTGAATGCAGGAAATATTGATGCTGCAAGAAATTTATGTCGCTCAACTAAAAATCCTTCTGCACGCATGATTGAAAAAGGTTTGATGCGTTTAGGTAAACCTGTCCGCGAGATTGAAGCCGCAATTGAGAACACTGGAAAACTTGAAGTATACAAATTAGAAAAGAATTTAGGATTTTTAGGAACAATCGCAGGTATTGCACCGATGTTTGGTTTCTTAGGAACAATCTTCGGTGTAATTAAAATTTTCTATCAGATTTCATTACAAAACAGTTTAGAGATTGACACAATTTCTGGAGGTTTATATGTGAAGATGATTTCATCAGGTACAGGTTTATTAGTTGGTATGATTGCTTATGCTGGCTATCATTATTTAGTTCAATTGATAGATCGTGTTATAAACAAGATGGAAATTAATGCTGTTGACTTTATCGATTTATTAGAAGAACCTGCAAACTCATGAAATTAAGACGCCGACAAAGAGCAGCATCTGAAGTATATAGTCATTCGTTGAATGATATTATGTTCTTCTTGTTGCTATTCTTCTTAATTGCTTCTACGATGGCAACACCATCGGTATTGAAGTTATTACTTCCGAATTCAAAAACAGGAATTCAGAGTGTGAAGCATCCAGTTGTTATTAGCGTGTCTGCCGACTTACAATTTGGCATCAATGATCAAGTAGTTGCCAAAGACCAAGTTGAAGCTGCTATCGTAGCAGCAGTAAAAGGTGTAACAGATCCAACCGCATTATTAAAAGTTGATAAAGCAGTTCCATGGGAAGATGTAGTTTTTTTATTGGATATTGGAAATAAAAATAAAATCAAAATGGTGGCAGCAACAAATGTTACCAAGATTAATCAGTAATGACTGCTCATCAAAAGAAATCCGTAACACTAACTTTAGCTTTGCATGGAATTATTGCCTTGCTTTTATGGCTATTCAGTTTAACTACTCCTAATCCTCCATTTGAAGAGGGATTAGCTGGTGGCGGTGGCGGTGGTAGTTTTGTAGAATTTGGCACAATGGAAATTTCTGATGTTGCTCCTACTCCTGCTCCCGAGCCTGCGCCAGAAGAAGAAATCATGACCAATGATGATGAGCAAACAGTAAGTATAAATCAGCCAGAGAAACCTAAGGACAAAGCTGAGAAGAAGGAAAAAATAAAAGAACAACCTAAGGAACAACCAAAAGTTAAAGTCGATTTAGTGGAAGTGCCTAAAGTAAATCAGAATGCCCTTTTCAAAGGTGGGAAGAGAAATAATGGTGGTACTCAGCAAGGAACCGGTGAAGGTGGAGGATTAGGTGATGGGAAAGGAACTGGCAATGGACCTGGAACAGGAAGTGGTGATGGCGGAGGTAATGGAGGTGGATCAGGCAAAGGCGATGGATTTGGCTATGACCTAACGGGAAGGGGTTTACGTAGTTCGGTAAAAGTGAGCGACAATTCTCAAGAAACTGGCGTGGTTGTAATTACAATTACTGTAGATAAGAATGGCAATGTAGTTTCTGCTAACGGACCTGCAAGAGGTTCAACTACTACAAGCGCTAACTTAGTAAAGAAGTCTAAAGAAGCGGCCGAAAAAATGAAGTTTTCGCCGAGTGAAGTAGAGGTTCAGAAAGGAACCATGACTTTTAGATACTTCTTGAAGTAATAACAAATATTCAAATTAATTTCTGAGAGTGGTGTTTGCAGCTTTGCAAACTTAAACGTTTGTAAATGTTTGCAAATGGGAATTTCATTGGAATACAGATTATTTTTACCCCCGGGGGGCCTTATCACATTGCCAATTACAAACGTTTATTCAAACGGTAATTATTAAATCAGAATTTGTAAAGATGACGTTTGCAAATGTTTATTTAATCGGTAATTATTTAAACTGAACTTCTACTATTTCAAAATAGAAATTCGATTTTCAATTGTAAACCTTCGTTATCCAATAATCAATCGTAGTTATCCAACAGTAAAAAATACTAGCTAATTCAATTTGTTTCGTTGAGACTTCTATCTAAAAAACTACAAATAAATAAAACTTACACTACACCTTCTTCTAGCGCACGACTTTCTTCGTCACCTTTCCCTTTTTAGTATTTATTTCTAAAAGATAAACACCTTTCACTAGTGATGATGGAATTTCAATTGAACCATCTGATGTAGTCCCAAAAGAATTAATCACTCTTCCCGACATATCAGTCAACAAAGCTGATTCAAATCCAATAGGACCAACAATAGTCAAACGATTAGCTGTCATCGGATTCGGATAAACATTCCAACGTGATTCGTTTAATTCATCAAGTCCAACCGACATATTAATATACAACGTATCTATTCCTGAGACAGATGAGATAGGTACCCCGTTCGCATCAATAAGTTTTAACAAATTCGCTTGAAGTGAAACCATCGTTGGTGTTGTATAACTTGAAGGGACAATAAATCGAATCTCTCCTAATTCACCATAACCATTTACACCAATATGATCCGTTTTAATTATTGATGAAGTAACAGCATTAGATAAAATTCTATTAAGCTTCATATAGGATGCGGTCCCTCCAACTACACTATTGTTATAAAAGAATTTTATGGAGTTCGATTGAATATAGCTAGATGAAACAGGAAGCGCCCACGCCGCACCTAATAAATTGTTATACGGATTAACTGCGCTACCTGCCATCACATGTATCTTAACGGTATCACCTGCATAATATGTGCTCTGCTGTGGAACAAAATGAACTTCTGTTGCAGTTAATGTACGTTGCTCATCACCATCCGGATTTACAGCTCCTACTAATCCGAAATTCTGAATAATTGCTAGTGTATCATTCGCATCAATAATTCCATTTCCATCGCAATCAGCATGCGCACGGTCTTGTCCGTTTGATTGCACTACCCCACCCCATGCAGATGCAAGATGATCGGACCACAGTATAGAAATTGTATCGCGTGCATATGATGAGTCATTATAATAAACACCTATCGGCAATAAGTCCCCCATATCAACACTACCACTATTATCAGCATCACCCGGCTTCACCGTAAATGCTGGAATAACACCATCCGTCCAACATGTTTGTACGTCTAAATATGGAATGTTTCCAACGACATTAAAAATAGCTGCAGATGGATTCATATCATTTGTTCCATGAATTCTAGAAGTAAATAAAACATACCCTGTTCTATTAATTGTTACTACCATTCCTCCTGAAACCACATTAGTAGAAGTTGTTAAATTGCGGGCCCATCGAAATTGCAAGTTTGAATTGTATGAAGCGATGAACTCTGAGGCATTAGGACTAGTATTTCCATACAATTTATAAACTCCTGCGCCGAACATATCAAAATCGACAGAGTCACGAAAAGAACCTGTAATATATATCTTACCTAATTTATCTACATTCAAATCAGAAATCACATTTCCAAATCCTACATTAACACTAGATGCAGAATAAAAACTTCCTGTGTTTTGCATGTATTGAGCAATGAATTGTCCGTTGGGATAATAACTCGCAAACGGACCAGGATTTAAATCGACTTGCGCATATGATTGACCAAATATCAATAATCTTCCTCCAGGAATTATCGTTAAACGAATTGGCATAGTACCATATACGGAAACCCCTGTTGTTAGATTTTTTGCCCATTGATACGCACCTGATGAATTATACTTCGCATAAAAAATATCGTATGAAGGAGAACAAATCAATTGTGCTACGCCTACTCCCGGATCAAAGTCGACGGTATCTGTATTGCTAAAATATCCAGCGATGTAAATATTATTCAGTGAATCGACAACTACCTGATGCGGCACCTCTGAAATTCCACGAGTAGAATTCAAAGAGAAAGCCCAGTCTAACTGCATCGCAGGGTTGTACTTTGCTAAAATGATATCAGCACTCACCGAACCACCAACACTAAAAACTCCTGCACTTGGATCAACATCGCCTTGCCCATATCCTGTAACGATGATATTGTTGCTGTTGTCAATCGTCAAATCAGGATGATCAGTGACGCTTGATTGGTTAGTTATGAATGGCAAATCAAACGCTGCAAGAAAATGTCCGCTAGCATCATATCGTGCGACAAATGTTTTACCAGTAGAAGGTGTGAAAGCAGTCCCCGTATCAGGATCTAAATCGATGGTTCCATTTTGATAACCGAGTAATAAAACATTCCCACTTGTTTCAGGAATCACTTTAATACTGAAATCTCCGGCCAATCCACCAAGTGAAAATCCCCAACGATAAACTCCATTCGAATCCAACGAGTAAAGAAAGATATCGGTTCCACCATTTGAGGCACAACTTTGAACTCCAACGCCCGGATCTAGATCGATAGTATCTTGAAAGTAACCAGTGTAAAACGAATTTCCTAAACTATCCATGATAACAGATCTATAAACACGATAGTTAACTGCTACTTGTTCATCCGCAATTGCGTATTTAAACACAGGTATTTGAGCATTGGCTGTTAGATTCAATAGCATTATAATTGGCAGGACTAATTTCAGGAATACGCGATTCATCACTCGGATTTAATAATTTCGAGTAAATGTACCGAAAATTCGAAAGTACTTTTAATTATTAGCCTATAAACAGTTTCTTTGCAGCGTGAAAAAGATGAATTATACCCAAACGCTCGATTATTTATTCTCTGCACTTCCCATGTTTCATCGCATAGGACCAGCTGCTTATAAAGCTAATTTAGATAATACTTATGCTTTGATGGAGTTGTTAGGTAATCCGCATCAAAAAATAAAGTGTATACATATTGCAGGGACTAACGGGAAGGGTTCTACGTCGAATATGCTCGCAAGTATTTTACAGGAAGCAGGCTACAAAACCGGACTTTACACTTCTCCTCACTTAAAAGATTTCAGAGAGCGTATTCGTGTGAATGGAGAAATGGCTAATGAAGAATGGATAGCTGATTTTGTTACTAATTACAAAACAGAGTTTGATAAAATACAACCTTCTTTTTTTGAAATGACAACTGCTATGGCATTTGCTTATTTCGAATACATGAAAACCGATATCAATATTATTGAAACAGGCTTAGGAGGTAGATTAGATTCTACAAATGTGATCCATCCAATAGTAAGCATCATTACGAACATCGGATATGACCACATGAATTTATTGGGAGATACACTTCCGAAGATAGCAGGAGAAAAAGCAGGAATTATCAAGCAAAATACTCCTACGATTATAAGTGAACATCAAGAAGAGATTGCTAAAATATTTTCACGCAAAGCGTATGAACTGAATGCCTCTATCATTTTTTCTACTGATAATTGGGAAATAAAAACAACATTAAGCAATGCATTTTCTGAATCGATGAATGTAGATGCGACTAATAATTCAAATTCAACTAGCCTTCATTTTACTTGTAACTTAACAGGACCATATCAAGCAAAAAATCTTGGAGGTGTATTAGCTTGCATTGATGAATTAAATAAACACGACTTCGCAATTTCAGATGAGCATATTCAATCTGGAATGCAAAACATCAAACAAAATACTGGATTCAAAGGACGATGGTATAAGCTGCAGGATAATCCGCTGGTGATGTGCGATACTGCGCATAATAAAGATGGCCTGCAACAAATAATGCCACTCGTAAGCAACTATAAGCAAGGCCAAGTTCGAGTTGTTCTAGGAATGGTTGACGACAAAGATCTTGATGGTGTTTTACCGCTCTTCCCCTCTTCCGCACTCTACTATTTTTGCAAAGCGGATATTCCTCGCGGATTAGATGCACAAATCCTGAAAGAGAAAGCAAGTAAATTTAATCTTCAAGGAAATATTTACAGCAGTGTTAAAGATGCTTTAGAAAATGCTATTCAAGATGCTTCAACTAACGACTTGATTTTTGTTGGAGGAAGTACGTTTACAGTTGCCGAGGTTATCGACTAACGGTTACGATGGTACGAAAAGTAAGATTGATGCGCGGCGATTTAATTTTTGCCGAAGCCGGTAATGCATGCTTCCAATTATTTTGGATTTCACCCTGCATCAACAATAAACTTCCGTGATTTAACATTAATTCAACAACGGGAATTTGATTTTCTTTATATCGATTATGTCTGAATAAAAATCGACGTTCAGCCCCAAAACTCACAGAGGCGATTGTGCCATTCTTCGCTAGCATTGGTTCATCATCACTGTGATATGCCATACTTTCACTTCCATCATGATACAAATTCAACAAGCAAGAATTAAATTGAGTCTTTGCTTTTTCTTCTACCGACTTTTTAATTTCCAAAAGTAAATTGGTCCAAGGTAAAGGATTGCGTTTAATATTTGAATACACATACGAACAACCTTCATCACCATACCAAGCTGTCATTCGTTTAGTAATAATCTTTTTACCAAACATCATCACTTCATCATGTTGCCAAGGAATTTCATTCAGCAATTGATTGTAATAAAAATCGCTTTCAATTTTTGAAAAGCAATTCGAAAAATAAAAAAGCTTTCCATCCAACGGAAGTAAATTAGTATCAGAAGATGAAAATAAATCCATCTTTAGTCTTCTTTAAACCATTCAGAATACATCGTGTAATTATTCGCAATACCTTCAATCAGCACACGCACTTGTTCAGGGTCGATAGACTTCACTTTCTTAGCAGGAACGCCTGCATAAATACAACCTGATTCAATATGTGTATTTTCTAATACCACAGATCCAGCAGCAATAATCGAATTCGATTCTACTACACAATGATCCATTACGATTGAGCCCATCCCTACTAACACATTATCATGTATGGTACATCCATGTACTAATGCGTTATGTCCGATAGAAACATTATTGCCAATAACTGTTGCAGCTTTCTTATACGTACAATGAATCACAGCACCATCTTGAATATTAACTTTGTTACCAATGGTAATATGATTCACATCGCCACGAACTACAGCATTAAACCAAACACTGCATTGATCACCCATCTTTACTTGACCAACAACCGTTGCATTTTCTGCGAGGTAACAATTCTCTCCAAATTCAGGCATGATTCCATGCACTCGTTTAATTAACGCCATATTTAAAAATTTTATCAAAGGTAAAAAATAAAAAAGCGCTGCACGAAAATCGCACAGCGCCTCTTATTAATTTTAGAATTATAATTTTTGAATAGCTCCTGTTGCTACTTCTTCTCCTGCGATTAAGCGGAAATGATATACGCCGGTTGCATATCCTGATAAATCAAGGGTGATTTGATTTTCACCAAGATTTACATTCTTAATATTTTCTGTTTTAATCACGCGACCAGCAATATCCACAACTTCTAATTTAACCGTATTCATTTTTCTTAAATAGAAAGGAATAACAGCATAGTTAGTTGCAGGATTTGGATAAGCATTCACCGTCACAATAGATGCATTGTTTTCATTTACCGCAGTTGCTAAATCATATTTAATCTGAGCTGCAGTAGCGCTTGCCTGAATATCTCCTAATTCATTTCCGCAAATTAATGCGAATGCAACTGTAACAGAATCGCCTGTAGCAATTGTAAACGGACCAGTAGAAACAACATCAATTACGTCGTTACCCGTTCCTGTTCCACCTGCAGTAGGACGAGGAGTAGATAGAGTTGTAAACTTTTCTGCATCATCATATCCGTTTGATAAATCTGCACCACCACTACCACCTGTAATATTATCTATCGCATAATGATTAAATCCAGCATTATTCGTTAACAATTTAATACCAGCATAGAATCCACCTGCATCTGTGCAATAAACATAACCCATTTTCAAACTTACATCTTCATCTGCTTTGTTATTTGCATAAGTCTGAATATCCCAGTCAGAGAAAATACCAGCCCACAAGTTCGACAAGGCAGCGCCGTTATTCTTGATAGTATATTCAAAAATATGATATTTCGAATCAGGAGCATTTGTCCAAGAAAGCGTACGATAGCTCATCAATAAGTTATGTGGTGTATTTGCTGTAGCATCATTGAACTTTCCATAAGTATCGAAATCAGACCATACAGATGGATCATTACGTTGAATAGTTTGTGTTGCGGCAAAGTCTTCATCAGTTGCTCCTGCAGTACCACGAACATTATCAGAAACACCTGTTGCTGTTCCTACCATGAAACCAGTTTCATAAGATACAGTTCCGCCATTCATATAATCGAAACCCAAACCTTCTGTCTGACCAGTACCATTATAACAAATTCTTCCTTTACTAGAGTTAGTTGTGAAAATATCATTCATCGTGATATTCATATAATCAACATTAACAGTCTTCGTAAATATTTGTGTTGAAGTGTAAGCACCATCTACAAAAGTTAATGTAAATGTAATAACCGTATTTTGTGGTGCATTCGAATTTATCTTAACTGTAAAAGGATCTGTTGTGTTATTTACTGTTCCTAATGTTCCTAAAACACCTACTGTAGTACTATTGTCGAGAATAGTCACAAAAGTTGAAGTAGTAGAAAGTGTAACTGTTAAAGCAGTTGTTGGCGATAAGTAATTGGTGAAGTCGCCAGTGATACGTAATGTGTCATTCACGATAAAAACATTATCGTTGTTATCTACCGTCACTAAATTATTTGCTCTTACTGAAGGACCTGTAATTGTTAGTCCTTTGTAAAGATTAATACGACCATTACCTAATTTGCCTTGGTAGCCACTATTAGCAGCAACACCATAAATATTATCACACGTTATTCTTAATTGCTCGCCAACTTGCAATCCTGTGAATGAAGGATTTTGTGATTTAATAATTGCAGCACATCCTGCAGCGATTGGTGATGCCATAGAAGTACCGCTATAACTCACATAAGAATTATCATACACCGTTGAGTAGATATTATTACCTGGTGCACATACATCAATGTAAGAACCATAATTAGAGAATCCTGCCTTTGAATCATTTGAATTTGTAGCAGCAACACATAATGCATTAGAATAAGCAGCAGGGAAAAACTCTAAACTTGAATTATTATTTCCAGCAGCAACAACCACTAAACAATTCTGATTGTTCGTTGCATAATCGATAATGTTTTGTCCGAATGAACCACCCCCTGGACCACCCCAAGAACAATTGATAATCTGACACCCATTGTCTGCAGCGTAGGTAATTCCTTCGTAAGCTTGCGTTAATGAACCGTTAGCATTCGCTATTTTAATCGGCATAAACTTACACTTGAAACCCGGACCAGCTACTCCAACTCCATTATCGGTTACAGCAGCTGCACAACCTGCTACGTGACTTCCATGATCACAAGTGCCACAAGTACCAACTTGAGCATCATTATCATTTTCGCCTAAATCCCATCCTGTAAAGTTATCTACATAACCATCATTATCATCATCCAATCCGTTGATAGGATCATTGTAGTTATGCTTCATGTTTCCTGCTAAATCAGGATGATCAGTATCGGTACCAGTATCAGTAATTCCAATAACAACATTCGTATCACCTTGTTGAATTCCCCAAGCATCGAACAATTTCACTTTCGCTAGAAACCATTGAGATCCTTGTTGAGGATCGTTTGGAGTATACGCAACAATCTTCGGTAAAAACTTAGGTTCTACATATTCGAATACTCCTGTACTTAGTAAAGCATTAATTGTTTTTACTAAATCAGCGTTCGACTTATACTGAAATTCATAAATCAAACTTAAATCGATTAATGGCATTCCATATTCATTCGTAGCGCGTGATGGCTTTAAATGACGCGGGAATATTTTTCCTAAAGAAACCTGATCAGCAGCACTTAAAATTCGTTGAACTGCAGCAATATTAATTTGCTCGTTTGTACAAGATGCTCTGTATTGATCTTTAACTTTTAAAATAATTGTGTTAGCAATGTAATCATCAGCGGTTACATTTGCTGGCATGCGATAACTTCCAACATTAGTAGGAACTCCCGCAGTTACTGTAGTTAGCGTTAGTAAAATACCAGCCGCTAATAATTGTAAAGATTTTATCATATGATTTGGTTCGTGAGCCACGAAGTTAAAAAAAACAAGGTATTTAACAACCCCTAATTGTAAGCGAATTATCATATTTAATAGTGTCGTTATATTCGATTATAGTAGTAATCTTAAAACCAATAGGCTACCTGCATTTTTATTTCATATTCGGGCAACAACGACTTATTATCAGCTACTTGCGAATAGCTCAACGTCCTGCTCCCGCGCAGCCAGACCTGAATATTTCTCCCAAACTTATAATTCATCATGGCATAAACGGATTCCCCGCTCCCGTAAAATGCTCCTAAATTATACGAACCAGGCAAATCACCTTGATAGGCATACATCCTGCTCGAATAGGAATCTGTCCGGTAAATACTTGCCCTCAGTGAAAATGAATACGGCTTAAGCATCGGCTTGTATTGAATGTCGAGATAAGCTAACATTCCAGATTCA
>JBKCGZ010000121.1:0-14686 GCA_046303115.1 Bacteroidota bacterium
CAATTCCACTTCAAACTTAGTAGGCATTAAAATCCAGGCTCTTGTTTCTTGTAAAAAACCTGGTACCACACGACCAATCGTTTCTTCCTTATCAAATGTAAATACAACTTCCATATTTTGTCCTTGATAGCCATGCCAATCGCCTTTGCGCCATTCCACACTTCCGTTAACACCATCTATTAAACTCTGCGGACCTTCAGCAGCATATTGACGACCAGGTGTACTGATTAGTTTAACCTTCCAATTTGGATGCGGAAGTTTATTAAAGAAACCTGTTGCTCGTCCGCTTTTTACATTCATAGAATATGAATATGCAGTAACTGATGATGTGTAATAGATATTAAATGGCTTAGTATATTCAATAGCGTTAGTTGAATCAGTATTTAACCAATATCGCATGCGTAAAGAGTCAGGATTCGAAATTGTAATCAATAAACTATCGGCAAAATTTCTTTTATTAGTAATTATAAAAGGTGCATTTATGAATCCAGAAGGAAGTAATCGACCTGAAAGTTCTGGGTTTGCACCACGTCCTTTATTTGGATAGTCTTTAAGAACAGACTCGATATAACATCCATTTTTTATTCTATCATAAGAAATCAAATTGTTATCGTAAACAGCTCCGTTATAGCGAAGTGATTCTATATAAAAGGACTTAGGATTTTGTTTTTTAGCTGTAATATCTATCTTCTTACCATTTTCTAAATTAATTATTGCATGATCGAATAAAGGAGTTCCAATTGCATATTGTGTACTTCCTGGTGTTACAGGGTAAAGTCCTAGTGCACTCCAAACATACCAAGCCGACATTTGTCCGCAGTCTTCATTACCGGGTAAACCATCAAACGTTGTATTGTATAAACTATCTACTACACGATGGACAATCTCCTGTGTTTTCCATGGTTTCCCAATGTAGTTGTATAAATATGCCATATGATGACTTGGCTCATTACCGTGCGCATATTGTCCGATTAATCCAGTGATATCAGCTTGCTGACGCCCAGTGGTAGATGTTGGCGCATTGAATAAACCATCAAGTTTTTTATCAAACAAATTTGCACCTCCCATCATATCAATCATTCCTGGAATATCTTGAGGAACAAAGAATGAATACTGATAACTGTTTGCTTCAGTATAATGATTATTTACTTCCAGCGGATCAAACGGCGATAACCAATTTCCATTACGACGAGGTCGCATAAATCCTGTGGAAGGATCATATAAATTACGATATGAATATGCAAGACGATTATAATATAAGGCCTCATCATTCTTTCCTAAATACTTTGCAATTTGTGCAACACACCACGCGTCATAAGCATACTCTAATGTTTTTGAAACCGATTCTGACTCATCATCAATTTGCAAATAATTATTCGCGTTAAAAGCTGGTAATCCTAAGTGATTCCATGTTGCACTTTTCTTTGCTGCTTCAAATGCTAATGGAATATTAAATCCTGTAATTTCTTTTGTTAATGCATCAGCAATTACAGAAACGGAATGATAGCCTATCATACAATCTGTTTCATTGGCTCCTAATTCCCACACTGGCAAACGACCACCTTGCTCATATTGTGCTAAAAATGTTTTTATAAAATCCAGCGAACGTTTCTTATCGATTAAAGCATACATTGGATGTGCTGCTCTGAAAGTATCCCATAAGCTAAAAACAGAATACTGCGTATAGCCCTTAGCACTATGAATCTTATTATCTCTTCCGCGATATTTACCATCCACATCTGAATACACATTCGGAACAATCATCATATGATAAAGTGATGTGTAGAAATTAGTCATGTTGCGTTGTGAAGAATCATAAACCGCTATACGACCTAATTCTTTATTCCAAGTAGCTCTTGCTTCTGTTTGGATTTGCAAAAATGTTTTCTTACCAATTTCAGTAATACGATTATTTCTTGCTCCAGCAGTACTAACAGAAGAAATTCCTGTACGAACTTCTACAACGTTCTTATCCGTTTTTTTAAAGATGAATGCAACACGAATAGAATCGCTCACGATACTATCTCCAATTTTTATTGGATTAGTTCTTCCCATCATTTTTATTTCTGCGAATGGCTGTGAAAATTCCATAGAGAAATAAACGTACTGATCTTTTGCCCATGCTTCACTATGACGATATCCTTCGATTGTATGATCATTAACAATTTTAATTGATGACCCAAGCACTTTGTCGCGGTGCATTAAATCAAGCAATATAGAAGGCTTATATAACGAAGGATAATTATACTTCTGAACTCCAACACGTGTTGAAGAAGTCATCTCACATTTAATTTTATTATCATTTAACATTACCGAATAATAACCTGGCGATGCTTTTTCAGTTGCATGATTGAATGGAGAGCCATATACTAATGGATCAAAAGAAATTTTATCTGTTCCTGGCATCAGCAACACATCGCCATAATCACTACATCCTGTTCCGCTCAAATGCGTATGTGAGAAACCATAGATTAAAGAATCGTTATACCAATAACCACCGCAACCTTCCCAACTTGATTCGTTACGTGTATCAGGACTTACCTGCACCATTCCATAAGGAACAGTTGCACCTGGGTAGGTATGACCTACTCCACCAGTACCGATTATCGGATTTACGTAATTACTAAAATCTTGCGAATAAGTATTAATAGAGGCAAGAATAAACAGAGTATAAATTAGTTTTTTCATCCCTCCGAAAATAAGAAATGAAATGAACTATCCCAACAAAATACTATTTAACTGTATTGAGTGATTCGAACACTAAGTTTTTAATATCTCCGCTATAGGAAACTACCAATTTTGACTTAGGTAATAAATGAACTCCATTTAATTCTGAAGAAACTAAACCGTTTTTATCCGTTACCCGCAGGCCATAAACGAAATTAGTATTGGTCAGCTCTATTTCATTTTCATTTATACGCTTGACTTGAATACCTGGATCAATTAGTGGTAATTGATTGGGCATTACGTTGAAATGCCAACAAGATGCGATTAACTCGCCATCATCATTTGTTAATCGTATTTGATAAATTATATTTCTGTTTTTATCGGAAACCATTTGCAAAATACCATATGTTTGAACAGTATCTGGATTGATTGTAATTGGTTTTTTTTCGTAATAAAAAGGAGCATCGATGGTATTCGTTGATGCTTGGATGATCTGTAATTTTGCTTTTACTAAATCTTGACTTCCATTTATAATTTTCAAATCCCATTGATGTTGATTCGTATCGACAAACATTGCGATATCAGTATAGGCTTTTTGAACAGAAGAATACAACATTTTTGGCTGCATAGAATAATCGATACAACTCCACGATATAGAAGGCCATGCATCATTTAGCTGCCAAAACAAAGTCCCAGAACAGTAAGGATAGCTAGATCGATGGATTAAGGCTGTTCTTGATATTTCCTCTGCTTGCATTAGTTGCGATAGATATGCAAATGATGAATCTGTCTTTACTAAAGGATAGTCTCTGTTTAAATATGTTGAAATAGTTTCAAAGCCGCGAGGATGTTTTTGATGATAACGGACACGACTATCCGAAGAATCAATTGCGCCGGCGTATTGCATTAAAAGCTTATTTGATGGATAACCTTGAAATCCGTATTCACTCATAAATCGAGGAATGCGATTATGATAATTAGCAAAAGGTTCAAATCCCCACCACACCCCCCAATAATGACAATCTCCCTCTGTTAAACTATTTTTTCTACCCCAACCATTCTTTGGAGAAGAAGGCCAATAAATTGTTTGAGGCGCGATTGAATCAATAACCGATGGGATTAATTCTTCAAACAAGTTGATGTAATCATTTTGAATTTTTGAAGAGTCACTTGAAGAATATTTGAATTGACTTTGCCAACCCCAGTTATTCCAACCTTCAGAAATTTCATTGTTACCACAGAACAATGCAATACAAGGATGACTACTCAACCGTTTCACTTGTTGGCTAATTTCCTCTCGAACGGAGTTCATAAAATCAGCATCACCAGGATACATTGCACAGGCAAACATAAAGTCTTGCCATACTAGAATTCCGTATTGATCGCAGGCATCATAAAAAGCATCTGGTAAATAATATCCTCCACCCCATACACGAAGCATATTCATATTTGCTTCCGAAGCCATCTTTACTAAATTGAAATAAACTGAATCAGGTGTAGAAGCAGGAAACATTCCAGCAGGAACGATGTTACAACCTTTCATAAACAAGGGTTTACCATTTACGATAAACTTAAAAGCAGCACCCTTTTCATTTTTAGTTTGATCTAATTGAATATCGCGAAACGCAAAACGATTAAATAGTTTTTGACCATTAAAGTCGATAGTTGCCCAATATGAAAAATTCCGTTCTCCTCTTCCAGGATCCCATATACCTGCATTCTTTACACTGATTGGAATTCGAATGGTATTCTTTCCTTTTTTCAACGAAACAACTGTATCACGTTCGACTAATGTTTTCCAAACAGGACCAATTTCAAATTGAGTCACTATTTGTTTATTCAGTACTGATAAATAATACTTGCAATTAATCGTGGTATCTGTTGATGCATAAAATTCAACAGTTTGGTTACATTGATAATCGGTGGCATTTAGCTTATTTGTAGTCAAAGAAAGACCACTCAAAAAAACATTATTATAAAAAAACAACTCCACAGGTTTCCATATTCCAATTGTTTTAATTTTTTGAGCAAAGTCCCAACCATATTGATACTGCGCTTTACGAGTAAATACACGATTACCTTCTGGTAATTGATAAGGTAACGATTTGCTTTTAGATTGCTCTACTGAATCGATAGGAAGAAAACGCACGACTAAGTGATTTTCTTTTTTTAGAATTGAGCTTACATCAACATCCTTACTTAAGAACATATTGTCATTCAAGTAAAGAAGTGAATCATTTAAATATACTTTTGCGTAAGTATCAATTCCATTAAAACGTAGTGTTGCACTTTTACTTAACTCTACATCGGCACAAGAAAAATCACATTGGTAAATGATAGTAGATTTCTCCAATTTACTCAAGTCACCATCTACATTTTCAAAATAAGGATTGGCTATTTTCTTCTCTTTGATTAAATCACTTTGTACATCGCCAGGAACTGTTGCCTTGTAATTATTCTTGTCGCCATTAATGATAAATGTCCAATCGCTAATTACTCTTTTTGATACTTGCTGAGCGAATGAAGAAAAACTAATCAACAAAATAAACAAACTTAAAAGAACATGCTTTTTACCTCTCATTTTTCTTATGACCATAAACCATCACTTCGCTAATAAACAACCAGCTGTTAGATCCTGCTCCAGGATTTCCCTCAGGCACTTTACCAATTGACTTCACAGTTATATACACCTTATCTGCAAAAAATGGTTTGTTATAAACGATAGAACAAATTGCATTTTCGTTTTTCAAAACCTGAACAGCATTAACGGAATCATTTTGAATTGTCATTGATGCAGGTGCATGAATCCAGCTACCACGATCATTTAGGTAAATTACTTTTACGCTATCGATTGCAAAAGTATCTTTCATATCTACAGTAAGAACAGCATCTTTCCCAAGCCATCCTAACCAATGCTTGGTTGTCCATGGGAACTCGCCAACAACACCATCAGTTAATGTTGCAGGAGGATTTGCATAATTACCTTTTGTTGGCGTTAATACAGTAACGTTAGCACCTGAAGAGGGCGCAATAGTTAAATTTTTAACCAATGTAACGGTGTCACTATTTAAAATACTTCTGATTTTAAGTAATCCAGATTCATCAATTGATACAAGATCAGTATAGGGTTCGTAATCGCTGTTATTCCACGACAAATCGATTTTCTGATTTTCTTTTGGTTTGATTTGAATTGTTAATTCTCCAATTGTTTCTGTTGGACTAATAATAACTGCAGGACGCAAATAACTTTTCGCAAAATTGACATTCCAGTTTTTAAGCAATGATTGATGTTGAATTACTTTATTCTCGAAACGAGGATAATTACGAATTAATGAATCAGACCATAGTACTTCACTTAATGCTTCTAATCGTGGAAACAACATATACTCTACTTGCTTAGTATCGTACATGTATTCCGTCCATAGGTTTGCTTGTGCACCCAATATATACTTGCGTTGCTCGCCTTTCAGTGTATCCGGTATTGGCTGATACGCATATACTTTTTCAAGCGGAGTAAATCCACCAATGGCGAGCGGCTCTAAATTTTTCTCGCCTTGATAATGATCAAAATAACAATGAGAACCAGGAGTCATAATTGCATAATGATTTGATGTTGCAGCTGCAATTCCTCCTTCTATACCTTGCCAGCTCATGACCGTTGCATTTTGCGCCAGACCACCTTCTAAAATCTCATCCCATCCTATTAGTTTCTTTCCTTTTGATTCAAGAATCTTTTCTATGCGTTGAATAAAATAACTCTGCAATTCAAATTCATCTTTCAGATTGTTTTTCTTTTTTACTTCCTGACAAACCGGACATTCTTTCCAACGCAATTTCGGACACTCATCTCCACCGATATGAATATATTCAGAAGGAAAAAGATTTGATACCTCATCAAGAATATCATCTAAAAATTTAAACGTTGATTCTTTATTGCAAAAAACATCATCAAATCCACCCCAGCCAGTTGATACCTGAAATGGTCCACCTTTACAAGAAAACTCCGGATAAGAGGCTAATGCAGCCATTGAATGTCCTGGCATTTCAATTTCTGGAATAATCGTTATACCACGAGCAGATGCATACTTAATAACCTCTTTAATTTCCTTTTGGGTATAGAATCCACCATAAGGTATGGAGTCAATTTTATGATCACGATAAGGACCGATCATACTTCCTGTGCGATTAGCTCCGACGGATGTCAACTTGGGATACTTTTTAATTTCGATTCTCCAACCTTGATCATCAACAAGATGCCAATGAAAAGTATTCATTTTATAGAGAGCTATTAAGTCGATGTATTTTTTAATAAACGTAACATCAAAGAAATGTCGTGAAACATCTAAATGCACACCACGATAACCAAATGCAGGATCATCATTAATTTGCAAACAAGGAATTTGATTGTTATGCTCAGATGCATACCATGCAAGCTGAGTAATTGTTGCTAAACCACGAATCAATCCTTTTTTACCTGCAACTAATTCAATTTTATTAGCTGTGACGGTAAGTATATACCCCTCCGTTAAATTTTTCGCATCCACGTTCAAAATAATATTCTTTACTTTTTTTGAAGCATGCGCTGAACGATTCAAATTCAAGTTCGCACTTTCGTTTAACCATTGTTGTGCTACGCTGTAATTTGATTTTGAAGCAACAATTTTAATGTCGTTTGAAAAACTGAAATTACCGTTATAATAAATGATAGTATCAGGCTTAGGAATAATTGGCAATTCCGTTTGCGAATAGGTAGCATGACTCACACCACAAATTAATACAAGCGCAAGAATAATTTTTTGAAACATGTGATTTTATAAAATCAGATTAGTGAGCTGAAGTAGATTTTTGATCGTAGTCGATGCCTTGAGATGCAAGAATTGACTTTGCTCTCCATCCGTAATAAGCAAGATATAAGAAACAAGCAACCCCAACGAAATAACTATAACGTATTCCTAATAAATCATTGCTAGCTAAGACCCCTTGCAATAAACTAACGAATCCTCCACCCATAATCATCATAATTAAAAATCCTGAGCCTTCATTTGTTTTCTTACCTAAGCCTGCAATAGCTAACGTAAAAATACAAGGCCACAAAGTGGAGCAGAACAATCCAACAGAGATAAACGCATACACACTTGTCATACCTGAAGTAAGCATTCCTGTTAATAGAGCAACAATTCCGAAGGAAGAAAAAATCAATAATTGCTTTGCAGGATTTCCGCTACTTAAATAATCCGCAAGAATTAAAACAACTATTACAGCAGCGTAAGCGAAGAAGATTGATATATCGTGATTGGCAATTGTATTCACCAATAAAAATATTCCAAAAGCTGCGTATGGCAACAACCATTTCAAAATATTTTTTAATCCTGAAGTTACATCCATTGCTCCCACGGCACCTGTCCAGCGACCAATCATTAAACTTGCCCAGAACAAGGAAACATAAGGTGCGATTTCATTGGTGGGAGTATTTAGATAAACCTTCATGTACTCTGGTAAATTAGATGCTGTTGAAACTTCCACACCCACATATAAAAAGATTGCAATCATACCCATCCATAACTGAGGGTAAGACAAAACCGATTTTGAGTTTTTATCTTCAACAATATCTTCCTTCACGTCATCATAATGAATTTGATTAGGTAGACTTGAAAACTTGAATAGAACTGCCACGATTAAAAATGCTGCTCCTAAAATTAGATAAGGCACTTTCACTGCTGATAATGAATCTAGTTTTGCACCTTCGCTTATAGCTCCGAAGATGGCAAAAGAAACGATGATTGGTCCAATGGTAGTACCAACGTTATTAATCCCACCAGCAAGACTTAAACGTTGGGCTCCTTTTTTGGGATCTCCGATGGTAATCGCTAAAGGATTAGCAGCAGTTTGTTGCAATGAGAAGCCGAGTGCTACGATAAACAGGCCTGAAATCATCAATCCGAAAGAAGCCTGCTCGGCAGCTGGATAAAACAATAAAGAACCAACAGCCGAAATTGTTAAGCCTAACGCGATTCCATTTTTATAGCCGAGACGATTAAGCAAATCGCCACCAGTAGCTTTCGAAATAAAATAATAAATGAGTGAACCAACAGTATATGCCACATAGAAAGCGAAGGAAATCATTTGGCTTTGCCACTGTTCTAAATTTAGTTTCTCTTTGAATACAGGAATTAAAATATCATTACTTGCTGCTACGAATCCCCAGAAAAAGAATACAGATATAAGTATTAAGAAGGCATTACTTGAATTTTGTTGTTTGATTTCCATTTTCTTTTGTGATTTGGTTGCTGAAAATACAAAAAAAACGAGAGGATATTTAACCTATAAAAATTAGTTGCGAACTTCTTTCTTCAAATATTTTGTAATAATGACGATCTGATAAACCCTCAGAACAAACAAGATTGAAGTTATTGCCACTAAATAGTAGATAGCATCGGCAGAAGGAAAGCGTAAAGTCAATATAATCAGAATTATCAAGAATGCCCCAGATAATATTGAATCAAAAAATTTTAAAAATCTAAGATTATTCGTTTCTGTTTCATGATTTGCCGGTTCATCTACCGTGTCTAGTTTTTTTGAATTTAAATCCGAAACACATCCAACATACCGCTACTAATAAAAAAACGAAAAATGAAACATTGTGAACAATAGAATAGCTACTTAAACATATTAAGCTTACAACAATTAATAACAACAAAATTCAGCTTCGGATTGATTTTCGAACAAAATACTCCACAAAATGAAACATAGCCTAAAGAAAAGTTTAGACAAATATATATTGTTTAATGAAATAGCATTAAAAAGCATGTTCTATTGGCTACTGCTTTTTCCGTTTTCAGCGGTTAATTTATTTTCAATAAAGTATAACTTTTGAACTTTGTGGATAAGGGGTATTATCACCGGAATATTCGGTTAATAATTAATCAACAATCGATATTTGAAAAAAAATCTAGAATTTACTTGACAATTGTAGTTTTTAGCTAACTTCGACGGTTAAATAAACCTAATAAAAACATAAGAATGAAAAAAAATCTACTATTTCTTTTTGCCTGTGCAATTGGATTAATGGCTAATGGACAGTCATCTGAGACCACAGTAACTGGCACTAAAACGAAAGCGGTTTCTACAGGCGCTCATCGTTCATTTGTTAACCATACAAATGCAAAAAATCCTGGTGTACCTAGCAATGCGGCAATCATCTATTCTCAAGATTTCGCAGGTGGTATTCCAGCAACATGGACAATCACTGACAACGCTGGTTTAGGTGAGGTATTTACATGGACAACAACAGGATCTCAAACTACTCCTGATTCATTATTATCAGCGGGAACTACTGCTGCTAACGGTTACGTAATTTTTGACAGTGACAACGGTGGACAAAATGGTCCTGAAGATTGCGATATGGTTACTGACGCAATCGACTGTTCTGGCAAGTCTACTGTATTCTTATCAATGAACGAATATTTCTTGCAATATGCTGCTTCAACAGCTACAGTTTCTGTAAGTACAGACGGAGTTAACTTCACTGATTTTTACAGTGCAGAAACGGGATTAGGCCAAAACCAGACAACTGGAAATCCTCACTTCGTTCAAATTGATATTTCTTCAGTAGCAGCTAACCAAGCTACCGTTTACGTTCGTTTTAAGTTCACTGGTGATTACGACTGGTGGTGGATGTTTGATGATGTTACATTATTTGAACCAGCTGCAGTTGATGCGGGTGTTACAGCTTCAAATTTAGCTTCAGGATGTTCATTATCATCTACCACTCCAATTACAATTACAATTAACAACTATGGTGGATCGTCAATCTCTAATGTTCCTGTTTCTTTCTCTGTAAATGGTGGTACTGCGGTAAATGAAGTGGCTCCTGGTCCGATTGCTCCAAATAGCAGTTATGATTATACTTTTACTGCAACAGCCAACCTTTCAACAGGTGCAAGTTCTACAGTTATTTGCTCTGCTAATATGCCAGCTGATGCTAACTCAGGAAACAACTCATTATCTGTTACTGTTGATAATATTACTCCAGTTAACTTATCATCTGCTTATGTAATGGACTTTGAAGCTAGTGACGATTTATCAGCTTGGGCTGTATTTGATGGCAATGGCGATGGTGTTACTTGGGCTCCAGTTGCTACATTAGCTTACTCAGGAACTCAGTGTATTCGTAAAGCTGGTAGTGGATCATTAGACGATGACTGGATGTGGTCAGGATGTTTCGACATGACAGCCGGTACAACTTACACATTAGATTACTGGTACCGTAATTTTGATTTTCAAGCTCCTTGCTCTTTAGAAGTTAAATTAGCTACAGCGCAAGATGTTGCTTCTTCAAGTCAATTAATCGTTACTGAGGTAATCGATTCAATCTACCGCCTATCTAGCAATACATTTACAGTTCCTGCTAACGGGAACTATTACATTGCATGGCATGCCTTCTTACCAAGCACTTCTCCAATAGCTGGTTCTAGTTCATTACGTGTTGACTTAGTTAATTTAAGTGGTGTTACAGGAATTAACGAAGCTACTAATGTAGGTGGGGTTAAATTGTTCCCTAACCCTGCTGAAAGCGTATTATCTATTCAAGTTAAGAAATACGACAATGCAACAGTTCGTATTTTTGATATTATTGGAAATGAAATTTACAATGCTGCATTAAACGAAATGAATACTACGGTTGACGTTGCTAACTATGCATCAGGTTTATATCTTGTAAAAGTTCAAGGTCAAGATTTCTCTTACAGTGAAAAATTAACTGTGAAGTAATTCTCACTTTTGAATATAGAAAAAGGGCTGAAATGATTCAGCCCTTTTTTATTGACTTTCATTTTTTACCGAACCACTATTTTAAGCGATTGACCGATATAGTTATTTGGTAATCGTAAATAATAAACCCCTTGCTCAAGCTCTGATTGAATAGTTATCTGATTCGTATTTGAAATCTTTTCTTCGTATACAATTTGCCCTAAAGTATTTATTATTTGAACTACATCCTCAGCAATAAAACTATTTAGTTTAATCTGAAAAGTACCATCATTAGGATTAGGATATACATTCATAAATTCCGAAAGGTTATTACTGCTAATTCCAGTAAAATTAAATACCAACGAATCAGAGCAATTAGAACATCCATTCGAATCAGTTACACAAAGCTTATAAGTGCCACTTTGATTGGCTGTATAAAGATTATTTATCGCTCCGTTGATTGCATTTCCATTAAAATACCATTGGTAGGAAACACCAGTTAAGAAGGTAATAAATATATTACCATTAATTGAGAAATTAGGCTTCGGAGGATTTGGATAAATTGAAACATTTGCTGTTGCACTTTGCGTACATCCATATGTGTTAGTAGCAACCACTGAATAGTTACCTGAAATAATTGGCGTGTATGATTGTAATGTCTGATTGATTAAAAACAAACTATCCTGATACCATTGCAATTGATTTATGGAGTCAGAGGCAGTTAAAACGACAGCTGTTCCTGCACAAACTGATATTGGACCTGTGGGCAAAATAGAAACTGAATCGGGCACTGGATAAACATAAACAGTATCTACTGCAATTAGAGGAACAATTGGTGTCTTATAAATCGTATAATTTAATTGTAACTGACCAGATGCACCGTTTACAGTACCACTTGCTGCTCCTGAAGTTGCATGTCCGAAGAAACTTGTATTGCCTAAATCATCATCTGCTCCAAACAATCCTCCATCCTCATCCCAAACCTGAATAGAATAGTTTTGAGAATCGAGTGGAATATTAGGCAAAACCCAATGGATTGGCGGAAATGAATTAGCGATAGCAGGTCGTGAGTCATATACCTGTGTACCCGATGAATCATATATCACAAAATAAATATCTGGATCATCTACGGGAGCACCATAATTATTAGGAATCGAGATAATATCGATATCCGTTAAAAAATATTGAGGAGTAACTTGTGGCGTAACGGTTTGATTTACCAGATATGTTCCTGGAATGTTATAAGTTATTGATGGAGGGTTTTCCAGATTACTTTGTAGTCCGTTACCAAAGTCCCAAGCATAACCTGATTGACCCGGATTATTATTAGAGAAATTAACTGTTAAAGGAGCACATCCAGAGGAGTTACTCATTGCAAATCCTGGATTAGAAACATTATTAGGTAAAACGATTAACGGTCGTGTAAAATTAATTGTTTGGGGGCCCAGAAATTGAATATCTGCCAAGATGACTACATTCATTGAATAAGTCCCTGCAATCAATGGTGTTCCACTAAGATTTACACAACCATAAAGAGAAACGCTCGGATCATAATTACAGCCATTTGAAGCATTATTACATTGCCAGGATAGACCTATTGGCAATCCCGTGATAGCAACTAGATTATAATTGTTAATGGTGAGTCCCATCGTATCAGTAAGCATTACAAACGTTACATCCTGGGTATAATACTGCCCTACTGTCGCATTGGGGAATGAGTCAGGATAGATACCAGCAGCAGTCTGTGTTGAGTCGATGGTGCATTGAGCATTGGTAAGTGTTACAATCGACAATAGCACGATAATAAAATACAACAATTTTTTCATCATAAAATTTTAATTATGGGTTTAAAATTAAACAATGTTTAGAAAGAATCCTATTTGTTTTTTTCAAAGAATTTTTATTTAGTGATACTATTGTTCGTCATCTCATGTAGTAAAAAAACACCCGTTAGCGACTTACAATTAGAAAAATGGAATGGTAAGATTAAATCAATTACCATGAGCACGTACTATTACGATAGTACAAAGGCTGCACCCTACTTAGGAAAATTAATCAATAAAAGCATCCGTGATTTCAATTTAGATGGTAATGAGTCCAGCTTCACTTATATCAATGAAGAAGATGAAATAGAAACTATAAGAAAAAATAGTTTTGATAAGAAAAATATAAAAACAGAATCGAAGGAAAGTGATGAAGAGGGAAACCTCCTTTACACAACTAAATATAGCTACGATAAAAACTTCAACTTAGTCGAGATCAGCACAACAGAACACAATACCAACACAGTTGCAAAACAGGTTAATGTTTTCGACAAATTGAATAATCTTATTGGCACGACAGGATACAAAGGAAACAATGAGGTAGATTTTAAAGCGGATTATAAATACAATGAAAAAAATCTGTTAATTGAGGAGAAGATATTTTTAGCTGACGGAACCATGGATTACCGTGCGGATAACAAATATGATGACAAAGGCAGGATTTTAAGCAATACGGGATTTGCTAATGATAGCAGCAGATTATGGCAGATTCGATATGACTATAAAATCTTTGATAAAGAAGAAAATTGGCTTTTAAGAAACGTTTACAGGGATAGTCTGCTAATTAAAGTGGAGCAAGTCCAGATTGAATACCATCCATAAGCAGATTTAATCATCTTGTTTTCAGTGATTTAAATCACTAATAACAGGACTTCAATAACAGCTTTATTTCTCTAAACATTCTTATCAATTTATTTTGTGAATTTAGATTGACTTTCTATATTTGCAACCCCGTTGAGGAATAATATCAACAAAAGGGAGCATAGCTCAGCTGGTTCAGAGCATCTGCCTTACAAGCAGAGGGTCACAGGTTCGAATCCTGTTGCTCCCACAGAAAGACAAAAAAGCCACTCATTTTGAGTGGCTTTTTGCATTTAGCGAAGAATGTCAAGCTTGCTTGAAAAATTAGCAAGCTAAATGCAAAAACAACCCGAAGGGTTGGCATTAAGCGCCCTTAGTGACAAATTAGTGACACAAAATAATTTTTATAAATTAGTTTAAAAACAAAATTCATTGATACTTTACAACTACTCCCGTTTAACAATTTTAAAATTTCCGCACGACTGTTGATCGATATTCCCTTCAATCGTATTACCAATTAATTTTCCGGTTAAATCAACCATAAACCAGTCTAATGGATGCCATATCCATTGCCTTCCCCAAATTCTTACGTTACCGCTATCATCTATTAATCCTATTACAAAATATTTTCCAACTTCCACATTTTT
>JBKCGZ010000122.1:0-3674 GCA_046303115.1 Bacteroidota bacterium
CGGTCGCCTTCAAATTGTAATACCGTATCTACCATGTGCTCTAACACCTTTGGACCAGCAATGGTTCCGTCCTTGGTTATATGTCCGATCATTAAAACAGGCGTTGCTGTTTCCTTAGCATAACGCAATAACTCTCCCGCACAGCCGCGAATCTGTGAAACGGTTCCTGGAGCCGATTCATAAACCGACGAATACAAAGTTTGAATAGAATCGACAATGACAAACTCTGGTTTTAATTCTTCTATCTGACGAAAAATATTTTGGGTAGAGGTTTCTGTTAAGATGTAACAGTTGCTTTCCAATTTTCCAATACGCTCCGCACGCATGCGCACTTGTTGCTCGCTCTCTTCTCCCGATATGTAAAGTATCTTTTTATTTTTTAATCGAACGGCTAACTGTAATAGTAAGGTCGATTTACCAATGCCTGGCTCACCACCCAAGAGTGTTAAAGATCCTGGGACTAATCCTCCTCCTAACACACGATTTAATTCTTCGTCGGGTAAAATGATTCTCGGACTCGATTCAAGTTCTATCTCGGTAATTAAGCGTGGCTTTGCTGCTTTACTTTCTTTGGTGGTAGATGATTTCCATTTGTTATGGTCGGTGCCCGTAGGGACTACTTCCTCAACATAGGTATTCCATTCGTTGCAAGAAGGACATTTCCCAATCCATTTGGAAGCATTTGCCCCACACGATTGACAATAAAAAGTTGTTTTTGTTTTTGCCATGCAACAAAGTAAAAAAATATTCTTGGTTATGATTAAGTGTTTCAGGTATTTGTTGAAAAATTGTTTTTGTATCTTCGGATTCTATTCCATAATTATGTTTGAAATCAGAGCTGCTACACCTTCCGATATAAAATCTATTACCGAGATTTATAATGATGCTGTTTTAAATACAACAGCTACGTTTGATCACGATATTCAAACCGAAGAAGAACGTATGCAATGGTTAATTCATCGTAAATCAATGCATCCGGTAATTGTAGGTTTGATAAACAATGAAGTTGCTGGTTGGGCTGCACTAAGTCCGTGGAACCCTAAGAAAGGGTATGATATAATTGCCGAAGTATCTGTTTATGTCCATCCTGAATTTCAATTTCAAGGACTTGGAAGTAAGTTACTGCATGAAATAATTATTCAAGGAAGTAAGGTGGGTTTACATTCGTTGTTATCTCGCATCACAACTGATAATATTCACAGCATTCACCTGCACGAAAAAGAAGGGTTTGTAAAAACGGGAGTGCTTCACGAAGCGGGACAAAAATTTAATCGTTATCTCGATGTAATGATTATGCAGAAAATGTTAAATCCTTAATTTTTCGGATACCCACACCGTTAGTTGTGTTAGGCAGAATACAACCTTCTTTGTAAATGATTCCTTCAAACGGATCATTGCTGATTAATAACGGTCCATCTAAATCAACCCAGTCGGCCAATCCTGTAAGTTCAGCAGCAGCAGCAGCGCCACAGGTGCTCTCCGACATACAGCCAATCAGAATTTTTTTTCCGTGACGTTTAGCAAGTTGAATTAAGTTTTTTCCTGCCGCCATTCCACCACATTTCATCAGCTTTACATTAATTCCATCGCAATTATTTTTTAGTAAGTCAAAGTCGCTAATATTCTGTATCGACTCATCCAAAATAATTGGCAACTGAATATTTTTTTTCAATTCATGCAAATGAGCATTCATCGAAACAGGCATTGGTTGTTCTACAAACAAACATCCGAGGTCTTGTAAAAAATGAATTTGATTTGTGGCTTCTTCCACAGATTTCCAAGCTTGATTTGCATCGATACAAAAATCTGCATTTGTAAAATCTTTAAAAGCTTTGATGCGCTCTAAATCGTTTTCTCCTCCTAACTTATGCTTGAAAAGCGAAAATCCTAAATTCGAATCGGTCGTAACTTCTTTTATTTTTTCAATCATTTCCTCTACACTACTGATTCCAAGTGTTACACTACAACGCACTTGATTTGCAACCGGCACTTCTAGAATTTTTCGTGCAGGCATATTGGCTAATTGTCCGCAGAGATCATGCAAGGCAATGTCCATCGCACAACGCAACGGAGAAGGAATATCCGAAATTGGAGAGGATACTTTTTGCAATAAAGCAATCAATTCCTCCATGCTATAAATAGTTGTCGGGAAATACGAATTGAAATCGCTGATCAGTTGATGAACATCAAAGCCAAGATAAGGAGGCAATGCGGCTTCACCATACCCTTCTTTATCGCTAGTGCTGGCACGAATGAAAAGTGAGTCGGTACCAGTACGCGTACCATGCGCAATCCCGAAGGCTCTTTTAAAGGTTAATCGGTAGGTAAAAGGAGTCAGTTTTATTTCCACGTGTTAAATATCTGAAATTATCAATAACATTTTGGGACAATAAGTGTTTTATTAATTTCACACCCACAATGAAGATGATTAAGTCGAGTAAGTTTTGGTTTTGGTCAATTTTGATATTGATGCATCTTACATTTTTTGGAGTGGCATTACAGCAGAAAAATTTCACTACCAAAGATTCATCAGAATATATCTGGCAAGCACAAAATTTAAGTGCTAATGGTTCTTGGTATTGTGGCGATATGACGCAGGAAATCAATCCTGCATTATACAATCAACGTCCGCCAGTATATGGAGCCTTTTTATCGTTGTTGCATATAGATGCAGGATTAGAAAATGTGTTCGTGTTGCTGTTATTGCAAATAGGGATTAGCTTACTAACGACCTTCGTAGCCGTTCAATTTGTTAAACTATTTTTAGGGGAAGAATGGAATCGAATGTGGTTGTTAATTCCGTTGTTGTTTTTCCCAACACAGTTTGTTTACTGCAACATGGTGATGTCGGAAATACTATTACAATTATTTGTTCTATTAGCGATTTATTTCATTGCGCGATTAATCAAGTACAGTCAGATGAAAGACCTGTGGTGGTCGCAGTGGTGTGTTGCCATTGCAATGGCCATTAAGCCGGTGATGTGGTTATTTCCGATGGTAGCAGTTGTTAGTTTTCTGATACACTTCTTCAATAAAAAAGTAAAATTGATTGCATTGATCACCTTTGTGATTCCGTTTAGTACCATTGCATTTTTCTTCAATTACAGTCATGCGCATACGGGTGTCTGGGAGTTTTCCAGCATCCAACGAAAGTTGATGATTAACTATAATTCGTATGCTATTTTGAAAGATGCGTTTAATGAAGAAGAAGCAACTAAAACAATTAGCGAGTTTCAATCGAGTGTAGCCAATCTGCCTTATCCCGAAAAGTGTAAGCAGATTGATGCATTTAACAGAGAAGTATTATTCAATCATCCGAAGAGTGCGATTAAGCAAGAGCTAACAGGAATGTTTAATTTCTTTGCGGGGCATCCGCGTTGGGATGTAGAAAAGTTTTATCTCGGTGAGGTGAATGTGGGGAAACCCTATCAATCTGAATCTCGATTGGCGATATTTTCTTATTATGCATATTTGATTGCGTGTAGCATAATGGGATTAATTGTTCTCATTGCCTTCGTGAAATTTATTTTCTCGCGTCATATTTCTTATTCACTTCGTGGATGTGTGGCGAGTATCATCATTTACTTCGCGATCGTCACTGTACATTCTGCAATAACACGATTTCGTTTTAATGTCTTTCCTGTTTTGATGGCTACATTTTGTATTGTTGCCAA
>JBKCGZ010000123.1:0-5555 GCA_046303115.1 Bacteroidota bacterium
ACAAGGTTTAATTAAAATAGCTTTGAAATATAATCCGATTACAAAAATGTCGGCAATATCTTCAATCCGCAGAGTAAGTAAACCTGGTTTACGTAAATATGTAAATGCAGAAAAACTTCCTAGAGTTATTAATGGACTAGGAATAGCAATCGTTTCAACTTCACGTGGTTTAATGACGGACAAAGAAGCTCGTCAATTACATGTAGGCGGCGAAGTAATCTGCTATATATCATAATCATTAAATAAAAAGACGAAGAATATGTCACGCGTAGGAAAACTACCCATTCAAATACCAGGCGGAGTACAAGTTAGTGTTAATGGCACTGAGGTATCCGTAAAAGGGCCAAAAGGTTCTTTAACTCAAAAGATCGATGATGGCATCAATGTAAATATTGAAGGTTCTGAAATCGTATTAACAAGAGCAACAGATCAAAAGAGACATCGTGCGATGCATGGTTTATATCGTGCGTTAATTAATAACATGGTTACTGGTGTTTCTTCAGGATATAAAATCGAACAAGAATTAGTTGGGGTAGGTTATCGAGCTTCAAATCAAGGCAACGTACTTGATTTGGTGTTAGGATACTCTCACCACGTAGTATTCGAATTACCTGATGAAATTAAAGTTTCAACTCGTCAGGATAAAGGTCAAAATCCGATTATTACGTTAGAAAGTCATGATAAGCAATTATTAGGACAAGTAGCCGCGAAAATCAGATCATTACGTAAGCCTGAACCATACAAAGGAAAAGGTATTAAGTTCGTTGGAGAATCATTACGCCGTAAAGCAGGTAAATCAGCTTCTAAAAAATAATAAAATTCAGTCACTAATAAAGTGGTTATTTGAATCATGCAAGATAAAAAGATATTACGCAGAAATAAGATACGATCTCGTATCCGCAAGACCGTAAACGGAACGGCAGAATGCCCAAGATTATCCGTATTTCGTTCGAACAAAGCAATTTATGCTCAGATAATTGACGATTTAAAAGGTCATACAATTGCTGCTGCTTCATCAATGGAAAGTGGAGTGGATAAAAAAGCAAATAAGGTTGATCAGGCAATCGCAGTAGGTAAATTAGTAGCACAGAAAGCTACAGCAGTTGGAGTATCAGCAGTGGTTTTTGATCGTGGAGGATATTTATATCATGGCCGTGTGAAAGCGTTGGCTGAAGGAGCTCGTGAGGCGGGACTTAAATTTTAATTATTAACGATAGACATTCATTAACAAGATGATTCAAAATAGTAAACGTGTAAAGTCAACTGATACAGAACTTCACGATAAATTAGTAGCGGTAAACCGTGTTACCAAAGTAACGAAAGGTGGACGTGCATTTGGATTTGCAGCGATTGTAGTTGTTGGAGATGAAAAAGGTGTTGTTGGTCATGGTTTAGGTAAAGCAAAAGAGGTTTCTGATGCAGTTACTAAGTCGATTGATGATGCAAAGAAAAACCTAGTAAAGGTTCCCGTTCATAGAGGTACAGTTCCTCATGAGCAAGAAGGTAAGTTTGGTGGTGCAAGAGTATTCTTGAAACCAGCAGCTCCCGGAACAGGAGTAATTGCAGGTGGTGCGATGCGTGCGGTATTAGAAAGCGTTGGAATCACAGACGTACTTGCAAAGTCAAAAGGATCATCAAACCCTCACAACGTTGTTAAGGCTACTATTGATGCATTGTTAAAAATGCGAGATCCTCATGCAGTAGCTATGCAAAGAGGGGTTGAATTATCAAAAGTATTTAACGGCTAAGATCAATTAAATAAAAAGCAGAACTGAAAATGGCAACATTATCAATTACACAATTAAAAAGCGGAATTGACCGTAGCGAAAACCAAAAGCGTACACTAAAGGCATTAGGTCTTCGTATGCACAAAACGGTTGAAATGAACGACACTCCTCAGTTGAGAGGGATGATTGCAAAAGTTTCACATTTAGTTAAAGTTGTAGAAAAATAATCCTTAGGATATAAAGAATATCTAATCATGGAATTAAATAATTTGAAACCTGCGAATGGCGCAGTAAAAAATAGAAAAAGAATTGGTCGTGGAGCAGGTTCTGGTCACGGTGGAACTTCTACACGTGGACATAAAGGTGCTGGATCTCGTAGCGGAAATAGTCGTAAGATTGGTTTCGAAGGAGGACAAATGCCTTTGCAACGTCGTTTGCCAAAGTTCGGATTCAAGAACATTAATCGTGTTGAATACACAGGGATCAATTTAGATGTTTTAGAAAAATTAGCTGCACAAGGGATTTCTGAATTTACTCATGAAACTTTTGTAAAGAAAGGTTTAGCATCTAAGAATGATTTAGTAAAGATATTAGGGCGTGGTGTTTTAACTGCTAAAGTTAATATTACGGCACACGCTTTCTCATCAACAGCAAAAGAAGCAATTGAAAAAGTAGGCGGAAGCACCGCAACTCTATAAGCGCTTATGAAAAACTTTATCCAGACTCTTCAGAACATCTTTAAGATTGACGATTTAAAAACAAGAATCGTTAATACAATTTTGTTCTTATTAATTTATCGCTTGGCGGCACATGTTGTATTGCCAGGGGTAGATCCTGCTCAATTATCCGGTTTGAAAGACCAGACTTCAGGCGGTATTTTAGGCTTGTTGGATATGTTTGCCGGTGGAGCTTTCTCGCAAGCTTCGATTGTTGCCTTAGGTATTATGCCCTATATTTCGGCTTCAATTGTCGTTCAGCTGTTGGGAATCGCTGTTCCTTATTTCCAGAAATTGCAGAAGGAAGGAGAAAGTGGAAGAAATAAATTAAATCAATTTACACGTATATTAACCGTTATCGTTGTAATGTTTCAGGCTCCTGGATATTTAATAAACTTAAAAACACAGGCTCCGGGAGCAATCATCGCTTATACAAATCCTGGAATAATATCACCAACTTTCTTCATGTTAATGGCAACATTAATTATTATCGGTGGTACTTTATTCGTGATGTGGTTAGGAGAGCGTATTACAGAAAAAGGAATTGGTAATGGTATTTCGTTAATCATCATGACTGGTATCATCGCTCGTTTACCATTTGCATTGCGTGATGAGTTCTTCTCACGTTTAAATGAGCAGGGTGGTGGATTAGTAGTTTTCTTAATTGAAATTGTTGCATTGTTTGCGATTGTTATGTCGGTTATCTTATTAGTTCAGGGAACACGTAAAATTCCAGTGCAATTTGCAAAGAAAATAGTTGGTAATAAGCAATATGGTGGTGCACGTCAGTACATTCCTTTAAAAGTAAATGCTGCTGGTGTAATGCCAATCGTGTTTGCTCAGGCTATTATGTTTATCCCTGCATACATCGCTCAATTCTTCCCAGAATCTGATATGTGGAGAGGTTTTGCATCATCTATTACTGATTTTAATTCAGTAACTTATAATGTGATTTTCGCTACTTTGATTATATTATTTACGTATTTCTATACTGCTATTGCTGTTAATCCTAGTCAGATGGCAGACGATATGAAGAAGAATGGCGGATTTATCCCTGGTGTGAAGCCTGGTCGTAAGACTTCCGAGTTCATCGATGATGTAATGTCGAAAATCACGTTGCCTGGATCAATTTTCCTTGCATTAGTAGCAATAATGCCGACTTTTGCAAAAATTATAGGAGTTAATTCAAATTTTGCACAGTTCTATGGTGGCACATCATTGTTAATTACAGTGGGTGTTATTTTAGATACCTTGCAACAAATAGAAAGTCATTTGCTAATGCGTCACTATGATGGATTGATGAAATCAGGACGTATTAAAGGTCGCTCGACACCTGCAACTGCCTGATTTGTTTATACACTGAAGTTGATGAGCAGCGGAGTAATTGTGTATAAAACAAAATCAGAAATTGAGCAACAAAGAGAGAGTTCTTTACTTGTTGGAAAGACATTGGCAGAAGTTGCCAGTCACTTGAAACCCGGAATAACAACTTTGCAGTTGGATTCGATTGCAGAGCAGTTTATCCGTGATCACCAGGCGGAACCTTCGTTTAAAGGTTATCACGGATATAAACATTCGTTGTGTATTTCGGTAAATGAAGAAGTTGTTCATGGTATTCCTGGATCTAGAGTCATCATGGATGGGGATGTAGTTTCAATCGACTGTGGAGTGTTTAAGAATGGGTTTCATGGAGATTCAGCTTATACATTTCCGATTGGTGTTGTGTCAGAAGAAGTTTTAAACTTGTTAAGAGTTACCAAAACATCACTGATGCAAGGAATTGCTAAGGCAAGAAATGGTAATAAAGTAGGTGATATTAGTGCTGCCGTTCAAGAATATGCTGAATCATTTGGTTACGGAGTAGTGAGAGAGTTAGTAGGACATGGAGTAGGAAGAAATCTTCACGAAAAACCTGAGGTGCCAAATTATGGTAAGCGTTCTTCAGGGCCAGTATTAAAAGAAGGAATGGTGATAGCAATTGAACCGATGATCAACATGGGACCACGTCACATCAGACAACTAAAAGATGGTTGGACCGTGATTACATTAGATCGATTACCATCAGCTCACTTCGAACACACAGTAGCTATCACGGATAGCATGCCTGATGTCTTAAGTTCTTTCCAAGAAATAGAAATTGCAATAACAAAAAATAAAAATATAACCGAGGTCATCTCGACGATAGTATAAGTATATGTCAAAACAACCAGCAATAGAGCAAGATGGGGCAATTGTAGAAGCCCTTTCCAACGCAACGTTTCGTGTTGAGCTTGAAAATGGTCATGAGATAATAGCTCATATTTCAGGAAAGATGAGAATGAATTATATTAAAATTCTTCCTGGCGATAGAGTAAAAGTGGAGATGTCTCCTTATGATTTATCAAAAGGCAGAATAACATACAGATATAAATAACAGTAAAATCATAGTTGGTATACCAATTAAAATAACAGGAAAATGAAAGTACGTCCATCCTTAAAAAAGCGCAGCGCCGATTGTAAAATCGTACGTCGTAAAGGCCGCCTTTATGTAATCAACAAGAAAAACCCACGCTATAAAATGCGTCAAGGGTAATAACCATTAAAATTGTCAAACATTAAGTAATTATATTCTTCAATGGCTCGTATATCAGGTATAGATTTACCAAAGAATAAAAGAGGTGAGATAGGTCTCACATACATCTTCGGAATTGGACGCTCAAGCGCACAAAAAATTCTTTCAGAAGCTGGCGTAAGCTTCGATAAGAAAGTTAATGAGTGGAACGATGATGAATTAACGAAAATTCGTACAATCATTAATGATCAGTTTAAAGTGGAAGGAGCTTTACGTTCTGAGACACAATTGAACATAAAGCGATTAATGGACATCGGTTGCTACCGTGGTGTTCGTCACCGTTCAGGTTTACCTGTGCGTGGTCAGCGTACGAAAAACAACTGCCGTACACGCAAAGGAAAGCGTAAGACAGTAGCAAACAAAAAGAAAGTAACTAAGTAATAATTGAAAAGATAATCCATAACAATGGCTAAACAAACTAAAGCTGTAAAGAAAAAAGTAGTAAAAGTTGAGGCTGCAGGAGAGGCGCATATCAGTGCTACTTTTAACAACATTATCATT
>JBKCGZ010000124.1:0-2510 GCA_046303115.1 Bacteroidota bacterium
GAGTTGTTATCTTATCTGTGCTGTATGGAATTGTATTGTTTCTATTATGGACAAAATACCGAACAAAGCTATTTGAGTGGTGGTCATCCATTTCTGGCTTTCAAACGGATATGTCGGATGTTAACATAGGAGATTCAGCAAGTACCATTACCTCCTTGAAAATGGACGGCTCACTGAAGTATAAGGGGCAGAAGTATTATGCAAAAACATCGGGTATTGGTATTCCTGCTAATTATTCAGTAACGATAGAAAGAATCGAAGGATATTATTTAATCGTTCGACCAAATTAATTCGAAGTTTTTTGTAGCTATCCTTGATTAAAGATATTTTTTTTCTACATTTGCAATCCCAAAGAAAAATGGTTTCGTAGCTCAACTGAATAGAGCATCTGACTACGGATCAGAAGGTTAGGGGTTTGAATCCCTTCGAGACCACTAGTGAATCAATCATGAACCCTGAGATTTATCTCAGGGTTTTTTGTTTATTGGCTATTTAGCCAAGCTAGCTTGATGCTAAATAGGTCAAATAAACAAAAATGCGCAAAGCGTTCATGGTTGATTTGGACCTCGGGTAGAAGGGATGCGGTGAAGTAGAAAATTTTGTTGGCAAAATTTACACTTCACCGCATCTAGGAAACCTCTATTCATTTTGTCATGCTCGCATGAATCAAAATAAGCATATAAAAAGCAACTATCGAGGCTATGCCTCGAGTTCTCATTGATTTGGACCTCGGGTAGAAGGGATGATGGTAAAACCATCATCCCTTTATTATTATAGCATAGTTTACTCGAAATTAAATTGCTTAAATAAAAAAGGCACGGCCTTCATGATTGATTTGGACCTCGGGTAAAAAGGGAGGCGCACGAAGTGCGAATCCTTTTCGCATTTAAGCCAAGCTTATTTGAACCTAAATAGCGATTTACAAATAACCTTGTTAACTAATTTTAGTTTTTTAACTAAAAGCTTTACTTTTGATTCTTGCCACTTTAAACAAGTTTTTAATCTTTAAACCAATGCTATGAAAAAAAATCTCCTATTTCTTATTCTATCATTTTTAAGTTTTAATTCGTTTTCTCAATCAGAAAATGATAACAAAGTTACATTCGATAGTACTACATATATTGGAACTGCTATCATAAATGTGCCAGGTGTATCCAAAGATGAAATGTACAAAAGTGTTAAGTTATGGATAGCTGCTGCTTATAGATCAGGAAAAACGGTGACAGATTTAGATGATAAGTCAGGTGATGTATATACAATTATACTTAAAGCATCTCATTTCACTACTGTAAAATATTTTGGTCAAGTAAATAATGATGAGAATAATTATACATCGACAATTAAAATAAAAGATAATAAAGTAAAAATAGAAATATCAGATTGGTTTAATGTTGGGAATCATGGTTATGGAAGTGGTCTATTTACCAATTCAAAGGCTGGTTATGGTGTTCCTAAAACTGTTTGGGAGCAGAATAAGGATCAGGTAAAACAGTTTACTAAAGATTTGTTAAGCTCATTTTCTAATGAAATGTTGAATCCTGCAAAATCAAATGATGATTTTTAATAAAGTAATATTATATGTTATATGAAAAAAATCCTGTTAATCTTTTTTTTATTTAATTCTTTTAATTGCTTTTCGCAAAGTACTGCAATAGAATTTTATAATGAAGCTAATAAAAAGGCATATAAGAAAAATTATCAAGGTGCAATTCTAGACTATTCTAAGGCAATCCAAATTGATTCAAATAAATTTTCTGCTTATTCAGGAAGAGCAGGCGCTTATATGAATAATGGTAATTATCATGATGCGATAAGTGATTTTAATAAAGCTATTGAATTAAATTCAAACTCAAGTTTTGATTATGTAAATCGTGGTATTTCTAGATATGTTGTTAATGATTTTGACGGTGCAATTGAAGATTTATCAAAAACAATTGAATTGGATCCAACAAATTCACATGCATACATTTATCTTGGAGTTATAAATTTGTATTGGCATGAAAAATATAAAGAAGCATTAAGTAATTATTCGAAAGCAATCAGTTTAAATTCAGAATATAGAGATTCCTTAATTATTTGTGGTGATTTATGTTATAAAATTGGAGATTATGCTGGTGCTATTGATAATTATTATAACAACATTGCTTATTTATCTGGCGAAGAAAAGGCTAGGGTATATCTAAAAATTGGATATTGTTTTGAAAAGTTAGGTAATCTTAAAAGAGCATCTAGGTTTTATAAAGAATCAATTGATTTAAAACCAAATTTAAGTACTTGGGGGGATTATTACCAATATTATGATTTGGATTTTTTTCATATCAATAACATTAATCAATATAGTAATATTCATTATTTAAAATCCTTTAAGTATGTCATTTATGATGTAGATTTCGATTTAATAATGGGTATTATTGTAAGTATAATTATTTTGTTATTTATTTTTTATTACCTATGTATAATAGAAGGTTTTTTCTTGTCTTTTAGGCAAAAAATAAAAAGTAAAATTGTTT
>JBKCGZ010000125.1:0-9578 GCA_046303115.1 Bacteroidota bacterium
ACTTTTTAGATTCTCCGAAGGAAAAACAGCTAAAACGAGAGATTGCTCAGCTTCAAGATCAATATGATTTATTGAACCAACGTATTGAATTAGCCAACTCCGTTTTAAAGGATTTACAAGTAAGTGACGACCAGATTTACCGAGTGGTTTTTGAAGCAGAACCTATTCCTGCAGAGGTAAGAGAGGCTGGCGCTGGCGGAATTAACCGTTATAAGTTATTGGAAGGATTTGACAATTCTGATTTATTAATCAAGACAACACAGCGTATTGATAAGCTGACGCGTCAACTGTATATTCAGAGTAAATCGTTTGATGAGGTGTTTAAGCTAGCAAAGCAAAAAACGCAGATGCTGGCCTCTATTCCGGGAATACAGCCTGTAGCTATTAAAGGCTCAGCTCGCCTTGTTTCTGGATTTGGATATCGTATTCATCCTATTTATAAAACTGCGAAGATGCATACGGGAATTGATTTTGCCGCGCCTACGGGAACGCCAATTTATTCTACTGGAAATGGTGTGGTTAGTCAAACCGAGTTTAATGGTCGTGGATATGGTAACAACGTGGTGATTAATCACGGATATGGTTATCAGACCTTATATGGCCACATGACTAAGTTTGTGGTTCGTCCTGGACAAAAAGTGCAACGTGGCGATTTAATCGGCTATGTAGGAAGTACAGGTTCTTCGACTGGTCCGCATTGCCATTATGAGGTTATTAAAGACGGAAACAAAATAGATCCAATTAATTATTTTTATAACGACTTGACGCCACAGGAATACGAACAAATTCGAATTCTTGCTGCTCAGGAAAATCAATCATTCGATTAAAACTATTGCTTATGCCTATCATGGATTTCGACAAAGAGCCAGAGCGCTTGTATTATAGCATCGGCGAAATAGCCGAGATGTTTAAAGTGAATACTTCGTTGATTCGTTTCTGGGAAAATGAATTCGAAATTCTTCAACCAAAGAAGAACAAGAAAGGCAATCGTTTATTTACTCCGGAAGATTTAAAAAATCTGAAAATCATTTTTCACTTAGTAAAGGAAAGAGGCTATACGTTGGAAGGTGCGAAGAAAAAATTAGCTGGCAACAAGAATGACATCGAAATTCAGATGCAATTAAAAGATACCCTCACACGCATGAAGGGCTTTTTGACAGAGCTGAAAGAGTCATTATGATTTTTTAAGACTGCTTACTTTGAACGTAAAGAATTTGTGAAACAAAAAGCTAAGCACTCCAATTGTGAGCGCAGATACAGCACGTGATATTGTTGGAAACCATTGCAATTGATGAATCAAAAAATTCATGAAGAAATAATTCAACATCAGAACAAACAAAGCCACCATCACAAAACGAAAGAATGCGGAGGATGTTTTCATATCTGAATCTGTAAAAACTAAGAATTTAGAAATAGAAAAATTAGTTACTAATCCGCAGGAGTAAGAAATAATAAGAGAGGCTGTAGTTGCTTTCAAAACAAAACTTCCGAGCAAATTTACGGGTTGCTTATCGAAAGCAAAATTAAAACATAGATAGTATAATCCTACATCAACTACTGTGGCTACCCCTGCTGCGATAAAATATTTAAATACGCGCGACTGAAGAAATTCTAAAATCTTATTCATTTAGTAAACGCTATTCGTAGAAAGGTAATTAGTCACATAATCGCGTACGCCTTCTTCCAACGATGTGAAAGGAGTCGAATATCCTTGAGCAATTAATTTACTCATATCTGCTTCTGTGAAATACTGGTATTTATCGCGAATGTCAGCAGGAATATCTACGTATTCGATATCCGTTGTTTTATCCATTGCTTTAAACGTAGAGTCAGCTAAATCGTAAAACGAACGAGCCTGCCCTGTTCCTAAATTATAAATGCCTGATGCTACTTTGTTTTGCATCAAGAATATACAAACATTAACCAAGTCTTTCACATAAATAAAATCGCGAAGCTGCCAACCATCTTTAAAATCGGGACGATGAGAGCGGAACAATTTCACTTTACCTGTATTATTTATCTGATGGAAGGAATGAAAAATTACCGATGCCATACGGGCCTTGTGATATTCATTCGGACCATAGACATTAAAGAATTTTAGTCCTTGCCATTGAGGAGGTGTATTGATTTGTTGCAACGCCCATACATCAAACTCTTGCTTCGACCATCCATAAGGATTCAGTGGATGCAACGAAGAAATTGCAGCATGATTATCGGCATAACCTTGCTCACCACCACCATAAGTAGCAGCAGATGATGCATAGACTAATGGAATATTATTTTTCGTACAGGTATTCCAGATGGCTTTTGTATAATTCACATTCAGCTCATCGAAAATTTCTTTATTAAATTCGGTAGTATCTGTACGAGCACCGATATGATAAACAAATGTCACTTGCGAAGCATTTTCTTCGAACCATTTTAGAAAATCAGCGCGATCCATTTTATCACTAAACTTTTTCGATGACCAATTCACTTTCTTTTGTTCGTTGGAAAAATCATCCACCATCAAAATATTTTCTATCCCGATACTATTTAATTTTCCTACTAAAACGCTACCGATAAAGCCTGCAGCACCTGTAACTACAATCATAATTTAAATAAATATTGGCTCTGAAATTTCAGGAATTATTCCCGCTTTAAAGCCTTCATTAAACAACGTCTCAATGGCTCTTTTACCATCTTGGCCCAAAGTTACCGAAAATTCATTCACATATAAATCGATATGCTGCTGTTGCACTTCGGAATTCATCTCTTGAGCATGCTGTGCGATATAGTCTTTGCTGGCATCTGGATTAGCGAATGCAAACTCCACAGATTGACGTATCAAAGTATCTATATGATGCTTCTCCTCCTCTGGCAGACTTCGCTTGACGGCAATACATCCGAGCGGAATTGGCAAGCCTGTTTTATTTTCCCATAGCTCACCCAGATCAGCTACTTTAAATAGTCCTTTTTGCTGATAGGTAAAACGATTTTCATGAATGATTAATCCTGCATCACAACGGCCATTCAAAACAGCATCTTCGATATCTGAAAAAACCATTTCAAGTTTCGATTTGCATTCAGGAACAAAAATGCTCATCAATAAATTCGCTGTGGTGCGAGCACCGGGAATAGCTATCGTTTTATCTTTTAACTCCTCTAACGTTAATGGCGACTTACTAATGATTAATGGTCCGCAACCACGACCGAGGGCACTACCTGAATTTAAAATTTGATACTTATCTGCTACTAATGAATAGGCGGCAAAGCTCATTTTCGTGACATCATACATCCCCTCAGCCGCATTTTTATTAAGCGCTTCCACATCTAGTAAATGAGTTGTCCAATGCTCATTTTCCTGCAAACGATTGTGAATCATGGCATCGAAAATAAAGGTGTCGTTAGGACAGGGTGAAAATCCGATAGTATAGCTTTTCTTCATTGGTAGTGCAAAGGTAGAATTTGTAAATTATTTCAAACAATAATATTAAAATTGTTTATTTTGCAGAGCAATGCAACCAGAACAGCCCGTTACCAGCAAGAAGAAAAGCAGGTTTATTCGATTATTAATTTTAATAAATGTCGCATTGGCATTTATGCTTTTGTGTGTTCAGTTGTCATGTAAAATTTCTCCTGAATCATTTTGGGTATTTGAGCCACTATCCTATACCTATCCTTTCTTTGTCATCATCAATATTTGCTTTCTTGTTTTTTGGGCCATCAGAAAAAGCAGGTATGCTTTTATATCACTTGCGATCATTATCATGGGATATGATAAGCTTGCGTTGATGTATCAACCACCCATGTTTGTGATGGAGTCGCCGGTTTCTAAAAACCAATTCAAGGTAATGAGTTACAACGTTCGCTTATTCGACTTATACAATTGGAGTGGAAACCAAAAAACGAGAAGTGAGATTTTTGAAGTATTGAAGAAAGAAGCACCGCAGGTAGTTTGTTTTCAGGAATACTATCATAGTGATGAAAAAAAATTCTCTAATAATGATACCATCGCGGAGTTATTAAATCTTGAATATGCGCATATCGAATACGGATTAACATTAAAAGATAAATATCATTGGGGACTCGCTACATTTAGTAATTATCCAATTATTAATAAAGGCAAATTATTTTTCAAGGAAGGAAGTACAAATTTCGGAATGTACTGCGATGTGCTTTACAACAAAGACACTATTAGAATTTATAACGTGCATTTACAATCGAATCATTTTAAACAGAATGATTACAAATTCATCTACGATCCGAATGTAGAAGATCAAGATCTGTTTCTGAAAGGCAGCAAATCTATTTTTAAGAGCATTAAGAAAGGCGCTGAAATCAGAAGCAGACAAGTTGATGAACTTAGCAGCCATATTGAAAATTGTCCGTATCCAGTAATTCTAAGTGGCGATTTCAACGACCCACCTTACTCCTATGCCTATACGAGTATTGCGCGTCACTTGATAGATTCTTATACAGAAAAAGGGAAAGGATTTGGCATTAGCTTCAACGGAGCATTCATTCCTTATCGCATCGATTATATTTTACATAGCGACTATTTCGAATGTCTGAAATATTCGATGGTGCGTAAAAAACTAAGTGACCACTATCCGATAGTAGTCACTTTAAAGCCTATAGGAAAGCATTAATTTTCTGCTACTGCTCCGCCCTTATACAATTGTTTTCGATAACGTTCAGATGGAGAAGGAATAAAAGCACCTAGCCCTAACCGTGACCATATTTCATCTACATGTTTTGCTGTTGCTTCATCAGCAGCTAGAATATTAGGCCAGTCGCGTTCAAAGCCATCAAACTCTTTTGTTTTACGCGTTCCATCAAATACAATATGATTCACTTCATCGTCACTATCAGAAGTGATTACTAAGTGATCTCGCTTAGGATCTACATTGTTGGAAAAACGCCATACTGCGTCTGCAACACTTGAGATATCCATATTCGCTTCAAGAAAAATTAACACTTTCACTTTCTTCAAAGCTGGAGAATTAAAAATTGTTTTAGCCAGATTTTTCACATGACCCTTTCTGTTTTTCTCAATAGAAACAAACATTAGCGGAATACCCATTGAAAGCAATGTATCATTTACATGAATAATCTCTGCATGATTTTTCAACTCAGCATGAATAGCAGTTAATTCATCATTTGAAAAAACGGAATTTACATTTGGAGTTGGACTATCTACTAATTCTTCTTTCAACTTCTTGGTTGCATCAATTCCCATTTTACCTCCGAAGGCCATGGTTGAACAACTATGATCTAATACATCAGTTGGTCCTTGATTAAAAATTATATCACGTGCTACATCTACGTTTTCTGCAATGTATTGCGCCACCTCTACCAAATTATGAATATTCACATCACCATCTACTACAATCATCATCTTCGTAAACATCATTTGACCTGCGCCCCATAATGCATTCATTACTTTTAATGCCTGACCGGGATAATCCTTTTTGATTTTCACGATTACAAGATTATGAAACACTCCTTCAACAGGAAGAATCATATCGACAATTTCCTGAACCGCCGTCATCTTAATTGGCGCTAAGAAAATACGTTCAGTTGCTTTACCAATCCATGCATCTTCTTGCGGAGGAATTCCTACGATTGTAGTTAGATAAACAGGATTCTTTTTATGCGTTATAGCAGTAATATGAAAACGCGGATAGTAATCAGCCAAAGAATAATAACCAGTATGATCACCAAATGGTCCTTCCCAGATAAAATCCTCTTCCGGATCAACATATCCTTCGATTACAAAGTCTGCATCAGCAGGCACTTCCATATCGATAGTTAAACATTTTACTAACTCTACTTTTTTCTTGCGTAAAAATCCAGCCAACATAAATTCATCTACTCCATCAGGAAGAGGCGCTGTTGCTGAATAGGTCAATGCAGGATCACCACCGATTGTAACGGCTACGGGCATCCGCTTTCCTAATTTTTTATATTCATTAAAATGTCGCGCAGAAACCTTATGTCGGTGCCAATGCATACCTGTAAGCGTTGGTCCAAATACCTGCATTCGATACAATCCCACATTACGAATTCCTGTAAGCGGATCTTTTGTTTGAATGACAGGAAGTGTGATAAATGGTCCACCATCTTCTGGCCAGCATTTTAAAACAGGGAGTTTAGTTACATCAGGATCTTTCATTACAACTTCCTGACAAGCCCCTTTCCCTTTCACAGTTTTAGGCATCCACGAAGCAATTTCTCCAAGTTGAGGTATGACTTTCAACTTTTCGAACATAGAGTTTTTCGGACCAGTTAATGTCTTGAATAAATTCTCTATATCATGTCCGATTTCATCCAGATTATCAACTCCAAGAGACATTGCCATACGTTTCTCGGTACCCATCGAGTTAATTAAAACAGGGAAATCATATCCCGTATTTTCAAATAATAAAGCGGGGCCATATACTTTTGAAACGCGGTCAGTAATTTCAGCAATTTCCAATTCAGGATTCACATATTCTTTAATTCGCACCAGCTCTCCTTTCGATTCCAAAAAGGTAATAAACGCTGCTAAATCTTTAAACGCCATTTTATTTTTTCTTTACAACAAAAATCAAATCAAGAATGTTTTTCAGAATTAAAACAATTCATACTCATAACGAAGAATCATGTGAGTATCACGACCTGCACGAGTCAAGTCAGTTTCATACACTACTTCTTCCTCTACCCTACCATCTTCATTATAGTGAAAAGCATTTCGAGCAATCACAAAGTTGTTTTCATCAGATAACAACTCTTCAATAATGCGACCTTGATCATCATAGGCAAGTGTAGTAATTCGAGTATAATAACCTTTTGTTACTTTTTTAATCAAGCGCAAATTGTCATCATATTCGGAAGTGATTTCTAACAACTTCTTTCCATTAGCATTATTTTGAATACAACGCTCTTCGAGACCATGCGTATTATAAGTATAAGCTGTAATTGTTTTATCATTCTCACTTGTTACAACATACTGCATCAACAAACCTTTATCGTTATATTCATACTGATGCGTTTTATTTTGTGCATCATCAAAAAACGACACAACTTTTTTCTCAACTACATCTTGCTTTTCGTTGTATTGATAATTCTCAATTGATTCTTTCTCCCCATCAGCATCATAATAAGTTATTTCGATTGGCAGATTGTTTTCATTGTAAACATATTCAGTACGCTCTCCTGATTCATCTCCATAAAATTTTGTTACAATGGTTAATTGATCTGCTTCATTTCGTTCGTGAACGAATTTTTCAACCACATCATCTAAAGGCATTTCTACTGTATGATCAATCAACGAACCTTGTTGATTATAGGCATAAGAATGACGCTCTTCAAGTTCACCCTCTTGATCATATTTTGAATCGACAACCACATTTCCTTTTTCATTAAACAAAATTTCCTGCAACAAGAATTCGCTTTCAGGAGTTGTATTTCCGGATAATGCAGAAGGAACAATAGCTCCGTGTTTAATTAATTTTTTAACAGCCACTTTAAATTATTTTTTAGTTTTTATAAATGCAGATTCATAGCAAGTAATCCAATCCTGCGGACTCATTTTAGAGCAAAGATCTCCAATCAAATCATAAGGGATATTATCCAGCTTTTTAAAACGGATACAACTTTTACCTATGTCTAATTTACCAATGTTTAGTTCTGTATAACTTTTCACGAACCAATCCATTAAATCAGGATTTGCATAAATACCCATATGATAAATAGCAATAAAATTCTTCTGGGCCGCCAGACTAATAAATGGCAACTGCAGGGAGGGTTTACAATGATATCCTTTAGGATATAAATCGAAAGGAACTACGAATGAAATCATGCCATAAGAAAGTGCGGCTTCGAACCCTTTAGGCAAAGATTTTTTAATCGTGTTGAATAGTTTAGTAACTACTTTGGCCTTGTCTTCATCCAATGAATCAAGGATGCCATTGATTGCTTTAGTATCGACTTGCATAATTACATGCGAAGTTAATACATACTACTTTACCAATGAAACACGGCCGGTGTATTTATGATGTTCATTATCTTCAGATACTACATCGAACAGGTATACATAAACATCTTCAGGACAACGATTGCCCTCATTCCAGAATGAACCATCCCAAGGATTGGCCAAGTTATCGGAAAAATAAATCTTCTCACCCCATCGATTAAAGATGGTAAAAGTTGCAGATTTAATCCCCACTCCATAACCAGTAAACCCATCATTTTTCAAATCGTCGTTTGGCGAAAATGCACTCGGACACCAGAAGCTGAAACTTCCAACAATATGAACGTATTCATAAGCTGTATCGCGACATTGTTGTTGCGAAGAGGCAATCAATCGAACTTCATAAAGTCCTGTATCACTATACATATGCGATGGACTAAAATCAGTTGATGTAATATTATCACCAAAATTCCAATTGTAATACGATGCACCTATGCTGTAATTATTGAAATTGATATTTGCTGTTATCAGTTGTGTTTCGCTTGGATCAGGAGTGAATTTGGCGATAGGCTTTGGATAAACATTTACCACATTATTATTCGTTATTGAAGCAGAACAACCATACTGGTTTGTAATCGTAAGCGTAACATTAAATGAACCTGCCGTTGCATACTGATGACTAGGATTTATTGCTGTTGACGAAGTGTTGTCTCCAAAATTCCACAAATACGAATTGCCTGGCCCGCTTGCAGAAGTCATATTAAACACCGCGCTTACGGGACTACATCCTTGAATATTTCCAGGTGTAAATGATGGGGAAGGTATTGGATTAACAACTACATTGATTGCTTGCTGCGCATTTGGTGTTGTACATCCATCACTAACGGATACTATATACGAACTAGTTTGCGTAGGAGTCACATTTTGCGAACTACTGCTCAATCCATTATTCCACGAATATGCATAAGGACCACCGTTACCACCAGAAGCTAATGCACTTAAATTAGAACTTTGTCCAACACAGATTGTATCATTATTTGCTGTAAGATTTAATTGTAATGGAGGATGAACATTCACCAATAAATTATTTAAAGATGCAGTACAACCATTTGCATCTGTAACAACAACTGAGTAATTTGTGGTTGCAGATGGCGAAACATTAATTGATGAAGTTGTCTGTAGATTACTCCACAAATAAGAGTATGAAGGATTACCACCACTTACTAATAATGAAAGTGTTTGTGATTGACCTATACAAAGCGTTGAAGGCGTATTCGCATTAACAGTGATTTGTAGTGGCTGCGCAATTGATTTTGCAAGGGTATGTGTACAACCGTTAGCATCAGTAATTACAGCAGAATATAATCCAGCAGATAGATTTGTTAAATTAAATCCGCTGTTAGAAGGAGTCCATGAAATCTGATAAGCTGGAGTTCCACCATTCACTGCCACTTGAATTGCACCATCAGTACTTCCGTAACAGCTCACATCAGAAGAGGTAATAGTTGAAGTTAAATCCTGCGGTTCATTTACCGACCAAGTTGTTAAATCAGAGCAACCATTTGCATCAGTAACAGTAACTGAATAATTACCTGTAGGCAATGAAGAAATTACTGAGCTAGTTGATCCATTCGACCAATTG
>JBKCGZ010000126.1:0-7602 GCA_046303115.1 Bacteroidota bacterium
TTTGGATGGAGCGGAATTGTTCGTGCTGCCGGAATTATTTTCTTTGCCTATGTAGGTTTTGATGCCGTTTCAACCGCTGCTCAAGAAGCGAAAAATCCACAGAAAGATATGCCTTGGGGTATATTGGGGTCGCTAGTAGCATGTACTATTATTTATATTCTTGTTGGTTTAGTTATGACAGGAATCGTGAGCTACAAAGAATTAAATACTCCTGCTCCAATTGCAGTAGCTGTAAATGCTGCTGGCGACGGATTAAACTGGTTACGTCCTTTGATTAAAATGGGCGCAATTGCTGGATTAAGTTCAGTGATATTAGTAATGTTAATGGGCCAGCCTCGTATTTTCTATTCTATGTCGAACGATGGATTACTTCCTGCTTCATTTAGTAAGGTGCATAAGAAATATAAAACTCCTTATATCACGACAATCATCACTGGTGCAGTTGCAATGTTAGTTGCTGGACTATTCCCAATTGGATTATTAGGGGAGCTTGTTTCAATCGGAACTTTATTAGCGTTCGTACTAGTTTGTGGTGGAATTTTAGTATTGCGTTATAAGCGACCAGAACTAAACCGTCCATTTAAAACTCCATTATTCCCTGTTGTTCCAATTTTAGGTATTTTATCTTCATTAGCATTGATGTATTTCCTTCCAGGTGATACATGGATTCGTCTAATTGTATGGATGGCACTTGGAGTAGTAATTTATTTCTTATACGGTAAAAAGAATAGTAAATACGGACAATCGTAACCGTTAGTAATTTAAACTATGGAACAAGAAACCAAACAAGAAGGTCTTACGCGCACGTTAGGACTTAAAGATGCAACAATGATGGTTGCAGGATCAATGATTGGATCCGGAATTTTCATTGTTAGTGCTGATATGAGTCGTAATGTAGGTGGAACCGGTTGGTTAATGCTCCTTTGGTTAATCAGCGGCGTTATAACGGTAATGGCTGCACTAAGTTATGGTGAGCTCGCAGGTATGATGCCTAAAGCAGGCGGACAATTCGTTTACATTCAACGTGCATGGGGTAATCTTACGGGATTCCTTTATGGATGGAGTGTATTTACCGTTATTCAATCGGGAGTAATTGCAGCTGTAGCTGTAGGATTTGCCAAGTTCTCTGGCGTATTTCTTCCATGGATTAATGTTCAGAATGTATTGCTGGATTTAGGCTTTGTTAAAATTTCCTCCGCTAATATCGTTGCTATTGCTTTGATAGTCTTTCTAACGTGGATCAATAGCCGCGGAGTAAAAGAAGGAAAAACAATTCAAATGGTTTTTACTTCTGCGAAGTTACTAGCCTTGTTGTTCATCATTGTTTCTGGAATTTACGTCGGACTTAACAAAGATTATTTCGCACAGAACTTTTCTAATATGTGGGAAAGTTCGCAGTGGCTTCAAAATGCTGATAAGACATGGAGCTTACAATCGATTTCAGGAATGGGATTAATACTTGCCCTGGGAACAGCGATTATTGGTTCTTTATTTTCGAGTGATGCATGGAATAACGTAACCTTCATCGCTGGAGAGATTAAAGATCCTCATCATAATATTCCTAGAAGTTTATTATTCGGTACCGCTATCGTAACCGTAATTTATATGTTGGCGAATGTCGCTTACCTTGGATTATTACCTGTACACGGTGATCCTAACGGAGCCGGAGTAATTCAACAAGGAATTCAGTTTGCAACTAACGATCGAGTTGGAACAGCAGCAGCATCTCAAATATTTGGAGAAGGAGCATTGTTCTTAATGGCCGCTTTAATTATGGTGTCTACTTTCGGATGTAATAACGGATTAATCTTATCAGGTGCTCGTGTCTATTATGCAATGGCGAAAGAAGGATTATTCTTTAAAAAGGCAGGCACGCTTAACAAAAACAATGTTCCAGAGTTCGCCTTATGGACACAGGCTGCATGGGCAAGTATTCTATGTTTATCTGGTACATATGGCGACTTACTCGACTATTGCACCTTTGCATCGTTGTTATTTTACATTGTAACTATTGGTGGCTTATTTATGCTTCGTAAGAAAGAACCAGATACAGCGAGACCTTATAAAGTTATTGCCTATCCTATTCTGCCAATCCTTTATATATTGATTGCTACAGCTATTTGTGCGATACTTTTAGTCACAAAAACACAGAATACCGTGAGCGGTTTAGTAATTGTAGCGTTAGGACTTCCGATCTATTATTTCATCAAGCCGAAAGCCGAAGGAAAATAATTTTCAAGTTTATATACTATTTATTTTAAAGTATCGTTCGGGATTTAATTCACCATTAAATCAACCAAACTTTATGACCAAATTTATTACCTCAGCTGCAATCGTAGTTATTGCAGGCATTGCGCTATTTTTCATTTCTTGCGGGTCTTCACCCGTTTCTGAAAGAAAACCTATCGACAGGCTAGACTCCATTAAGACCGATTCTGGCATTGTAAAAGAACTAAAAGATGTTTACCGTGTATTTCGAATAAACGACCAACTTGATATTATAAAAGACGATTTTTCGCTTTGCTATATGGATGATTCCGTTGCTGCGGCTAAAGTTCTAAAGGAATCGTTTGCTGTCAGTGATAGCTTAAAGAACTTTCCATTTTATGATGACTCGATTCGAATTCTTGCGGATATGCATATTAACGAGTTTAATGGAATCAACAGAATAATTATTAAACATGGACTACAATCAGATATGCTTCAAGACTCCTTTGTAAAATACAAAGAAATTAATGAGCAGTACACTGACTTTTTGTTTGGAAAATACTCCACAAACCACTTTATAAAAATGAGTGAAGATCAATACTGGAAAAATATTGATAAGCAACAGTACATCCACTCTCCTGAATTTGCACGCTATTTATCAATGGCAAAAACTGACTTAAAAGGAAGCATTGAATTGCTCAATAAAATTATTGCCAACACTAAAAATTTTCAAGAGAAGTCTATCTATCAAATGGAGTTGGCGAATGCAATGATTTATAATTTCAATAAACTAGATAGCAATACCGTCGTAAATGCATTGAAAATTTATAGTTCCATTTTAGAGAGCCCTGAATATTCTTTATATAAATTCGAAGTATGGCGTCGCTGGAGAGCCGCAACGCAAGCTTTTATTTTTGGACCAGGAATTAATGCTGACATACCTAATAAATTGTATGATTCGATTCGCGAAGATTGTGCTGCACAAATTCTAAAGTACTATGTCAATCATCCTAAAGATCAAATGGCACTAAATCAGTTTTTAGATTTTGCTACTCATGGAATTGTTTACCGAAATGGTGAATACGAAGATGGCAATCAAAATATAATTGAGTTTGCAGAACTATTCCCGACGGATAAAAACGATAAATAATATATTACCTATATTTATGGTCAATACATAAATATGGGTTTCCGATTTCACAAAAGAGTTTCATTAGGTGGCGGACTGGGACTAAACATCAGCAAGTCGGGTGTTTCTCCCAGTTATCGCACACGTTATGGAAGTATAAGCTCCAAAGGTTTTTCATTTCGTACAGGTATTGCAGGTTTAACCTACCGCAGTGGATTTGGAGGAAGGTCGCGTAAAGGAAATGCGGGTGATGCCATCCTCCTGCTTTTCGTAGCCTTTTGGTTAGTCATTATTTCATTGTTGATTATACTGAAATTAATTGAGTTATTTTTTTGGGCACTTACTGAATTAATCAAGTTTATTCAACGCGTTCAATATAGAAGGCAAATCAAAAAAGAAATTGAAAAGTTTAAAGATTCAACCATTGTAACAGTACTGAATTTTGAAGCTGATTCTCTTCCTGAAGAAATGCGTTCGATGAAAGTAAAGTTCCAAGGAGCACTCGTTGAGAACGGATCGATTGTAGAGAAAGATCAGGAGGTAGCCACATTTGTTGTTGGCGATAAAATAGGTAGAATGCTTGCGAATAAAGCAGGTAAAATTAAGTTCGCTAAGTTGCCTGGCGATCGAATGAACGTGGGGGATTGTGTGTGTTTGATTGAGACAATAATTGGATAATGTGCTAATTTGCCAATGTGCTAATTTGTTAATTTGCTAATGTGCGATTATGCGAATGACTCACTTTACTACCATATATTGGTTTCCTTATTATCATTTTATTGCCTAATTTTGAATGATTGAAAAAAGTACTAGCCCTTTCTTTTGTCGCGCTGTTTATTGCGAATGTTTTTGAGCTGCATCAGATGGCAAAGCTCCCAGCATTAGTGCATCATTACTTTGAACATCATAACGAGAACAAGCATCAGTCGTTTGCAGATTTTTTTGCGCTCCACTACTTTGATCAGCATAGTCATGCTACACAAAATCATAAGCATGATGACTTACCTTTTAAATCGACAGACTGTTCATCATTTCATGCAGCAATCGTTTTTGTACAAACGATCATGTCTAGTCATTATCAACCTTCGTTATTTTTAACTAACTTAATAAAAGAACCACAGCCTGATTTCTATTTGCAAAATTTTGTTGGAAAAATCTGGCAGCCGCCCAAGCTATAATTTTACTTTTCGGTTTTAACAAATCACTTTAACAATTATATCCGCTAAGCGTTCTCAAATTATGCTTAATAAAATTATTGCGTTCTCCATCAAGAACAAACTTATCATTGGTATTCTAACCATTGCTCTCGCTATTTATGGTTGTTACCAATTCACTAAATTACCAATAGACGCCGTACCTGATATCACAAATAATCAAGTGCAAGTTATTACGGTATCTCCTTCTTTAGGCGCACCTGATATTGAACGTCTGATCACATTTCCAATTGAACAAGCTAATAGTAATATTCCTGGACTAAAAGAAATCAGAAGTTTCTCTCGTTTTGGATTATCACTTATCACGATTGTATTTAATGATGATGTCGATATTTATTGGGCACGTCAACAAGTTACAGAACGATTAAAAATTGCAGAAGAAGAAATTCCGAAAGGATTAGGTATTCCAACACTCGCTCCGGTGACAACAGGACTCGGCGAAATTTATCAGTATGTATTACGTCCTGAAAAAGGTTATGAATCGAAATACACTGCCATTGAATTGCGCACTATTCAAGATTGGATTGTTCGCCGACAATTACTCGGAGTGAAAGGTGTAGCCGATGTGAGTTCCTTCGGAGGAAGACTTAAGCAATACGAGATTGCTATTAATCCTTCCACACTAAACGCGCACAACATTACAGTAGAGGATGTTTTTACTGCGCTTGAAAAAAATAATGAAAATGCTGGTGGTGGATACATTGAAAAATCATCTACTGTTTTATTTATTCGTACAGAAGGCCTAATTCAGAAAATAGATGATATTAAATCGATTGTTGTTAAATCATTGCCGAATGGAACTCCGCTTCTTTTAAAAGATATTGCAGAGGTTCGTATTGGACAAGCAACGCGATATGGTGCTATAACTTATAATGATGAAGGAGAAGTAGCAGGCGCGGTTGTGATGATGCTGAAAGGAGAAAACAGTAGCAATGTAATCAAAGATGTTAAAGCACGCATCGAGCAAATTAAATTAACATTACCTAAAGGTGTTATCCTCGAACCCTTTCTCGATCGAACAAAAATGGTTGATAGTGCAATTGGGACAGTTACTAAAAACTTATTAGAAGGAGCACTCATCGTTATTTTCATCTTAGTATTATTTCTTGGGAATGTGCGTGCAGGATTTTTAGTTGCTTCTGTAATTCCATTATCGATGCTCTTCGCGATTATCATGATGAACATTTTTGGCGTGAGCGGCAATTTGATGAGTTTAGGCGCACTCGACTTCGGATTAATTGTAGATGGTGCAGTAATTATTGTGGAAGCGGTGATGCATAGTTTAATGCACAACAGAAAATTTGCAGGAGTCAACAGCGTAACGCAAGATGAAATGGATGATGCCGTAGGTAAATCGGCGGGTAAAATGATGAACAGTGCTGTATTTGGACAAATTATTATTTTAATAGTTTATCTACCCATCTTTACGTTAGAAGGTATCGAAGGCAAGATGTTTATGCCGATGGCGCAAACGGTAGCATTTGCATTACTTGGTGCTTTTATTTTATCGCTGACGTATATACCAATGATGAGCACTGTTTTCTTAAGCAAGAAAATTGATCAAGGGAAAAACTGGTCGGATAAGATGATGGATTTTCTAATTACTAAACAACAACGTCTGCTTCAGCAGATTTTAAAATTTCCAAAAGCTACATTAGGAGTTTCTTTTGGATTATTATTGATTTCATTATTTGTCTTCTCAAAATTAGGAGGCGAATTCATTCCTGAATTACCTGAAGGCGACTTTGCAGTAGAAACTCGCGTACTAACGGGTAGCAATATCCGTACTTCGAGCGAGGCCTGTATGCAATCAGCGCATGTATTAATGGAAAAGTTTCCTGAAATAGAAAAAGTTGTAGGAAAAACAGGAAGTGGAGAAATTCCAACTGATCCAATGCCGATGGAAGCAAGTGATATGATGATTATCTTGAAAGATAAATCACAATGGACATCCGCCGATACATGGGAAGAGCTTTCGCAAAAAATGAGTGAGGCGCTGAATGTCATTCCTGGAGTTCAGTATAGCTTTCAATATCCTGTTGCCATGCGCTTTAATGAATTGATGACAGGTGCTAAACAAGATGTGGTATGTAAAATATTTGGGGAGAACTTAGATACGCTATCAAAATATTCTCGCTTATTAGGCGAAACAGTTTCAAAAATTGAAGGCGCTGAGAATTTATACGTAGAACCGATTGATGGCTTACCTCAATTAATTGTAAGTTATAATCGTAGTGCGATTGCTGCGTATGGCTTAAACATTGGCGATGTTAACCGTGTCGTAAATATTTCTTTTGCAGGACAAAGTTGCGGACAAGTTTACGAAGATGAAAAACGTTTTGACCTTGTTGTCCGAATAGCGAATGAACAACGTCAGCAAATTGAAGATGTACGTAACTTACTTATTCCAACTCCTAGCGGAAAACAAGTACCGCTCTATCAATTAGCAGATGTATCCATCAAGCAAAGTGTAAATCAGATTCAACGCGATGATGCAAAGCGAAGAATTATTGTTGGATTTAATGTGAATGGTCGTGATGTGGCCTCTGTGGTAAAAGATGTTCAGCAAGCAGCAGTAAAAATTAATTTACCTACTGGCTATTATATTTCATACGGAGGAGCTTTTGAGAATTTACAAGCAGCTCAAGATCGATTGAAATTAGCTGTGCCTATTTCTTTATTATTAATTTTTGTTTTCCTCTACTTCGCTTTTAACTCTATTAAACACGGATTGATTATTTATTCGGCTATTCCATTATCTGCAATTGGCGGTATTTTGTTTTTAGCACTTCGAGGAATGCCATTCAGTATAAGTGCAGGTGTTGGATTTATTGCATTGTTTGGTGTGGCAGTATTAAACGGAATTGTATTGATAGCAGAATTTAATCGATTGAAGCATGAATATCCTGATGATTTACTACAAGTAGTAATGCACGGAACAAAACATCGATTACGTCCAGTCTTAATGACAGCCTTTGTTGCTTCACTTGGATTTTTACCAATGGCACTTAGTCATGGTGCAGGAGCAGAAGTACAACGTCCGTTAGCGAC
>JBKCGZ010000127.1:0-4336 GCA_046303115.1 Bacteroidota bacterium
TGGATTATTCCAGCCTAAAGATTTTTTGAAACAGTACGATTTCGATTTATTCTTTTATGAGTCTTTACCTTTATTCAATGAACTGACCGCTAAATTTTCAGTTGATTATTTAACATACGAAAAATTATACGTGCTTTATAACTTAAGTTTTTACTATAAGGCAAAGTCTTCTGCTGTAGTATTCAGTAATCTTGAATTAGTATTTTATAATCGCTTGCAGAATCGTTTAATCGATCTTTTATAAACTGTAAGATTTTCGAATTTTTGCTCAAAAACAAGCCATCTATTTCATTTAAAAAGTAAACATGTGTCTCTGTAAATGCGTTAAAAAATCGCATTTATGAATAAGTTTATTAACATACAAAAATTTAAATTGTCACTTGCTTTCGCTTGTGCGATTTTATTTAATATCACTCTTCATGCGCAGAGTGTAGTTACTTATTCGGGACAAGCATTATCATCAGGACTTGTTAATAGCTCACTTTCATCTTCACGTTATAACGAACCTCACGGAATTGCATCAGATGCCAATGGAAATCTATTTATTGCTGATCGCTTAAATAATGTAATTCGTAAGATTTCTGCTAATGGTGTAGTTTCTACTTATGCAGGGACTGGTCAGGCAGGAAGTTTTGATGGACCATCAGCGCAAGCCACATTTAATGAGCCTTGGGCAGTTGCTGTTGATACATTAGGTAATGTATATGTTGCAGATACGAAAAGTTATAAGATTAGAAAGATTGATGCGAGTGGAAATGTAACTACTATTGCTGGTACAGGAATTTTCGGTACTACTAATGGTCCAGGTAATGTTGCTAAATTCGGTTTTACTACCGGTTTAGCAGTTACGAAAGATGGAAGCATATTATATGCATGTGATTATAATACGCATGTTATTCGTAAAATAGAAAACGGTAACGTTTCTAATTTAGCAGGTACTGTTTATTTATCAGGAACGAATGATGGACCTGGTATCAGTGCTTCTTTTAATCATCCTTACGCAATACATTTATTAAGCAATGGTGATTTATTAGTTACGGATGAATGGAATAATACATTAAGAAAATTAACTCCATTAGGTTATACTTCTACGTTTGCTGGAAATGGTATGATGGGTAGTGCAGATGGTGGATCCTTAACTGCTTCGTTTAATTATCCTTGGGGAGTAACTTCTGATACACTTGGAAATATTTTTATTCTTGATGGATATAATTTTACGATTCGAAAAATTAATCCTGCAGGACAAGTTTCTACTTATGCAGGTAATGTAGGTGTAGTTGGTAGTACAGATGGAACAGGATCAAATGCAAAGTTTAATAATGCAGCCGGTATTTGCTACAATCGCGCTGATAAATCATTATATGTTGCAGATACAAAGAACCATACAATTCGTAAGGCATCTTTTGTTTCTTCTATTAACTTAAATGCTACTATCAACGGTGCTAATTCAGCTACGGTATGTTATGGTGATACCATCGCAGTTACTATTTCTCCTTCTGGATTAACAGGATATAGTGTTTATGATAATGGTGTATTGGTAGGAACATCTGTTAATGCAACTGTAAAGGTTTCAGGATTAACTGCGGGTAGTCATAATTTAATCGGACAAGCATATGATGCTAACGGTGCTGTAGCTACGTCGAATAATTTATCAGTAAATGTTTCGAATGCGTTTGTTCCGCAGATTACGTATTCAGGGAATACTTCATTCTGTGCGGGTGATTCATTAAAGTTATCAGCAACAAGTGGAGTATCGTATGTATGGTCTAACGGACAAACAACTCGTGATATCTATGTTCATACAGCAGGAAATTATTCTGTGCAGGTAGTAAATAATAATGGTTGTCGCGGGATTTCAACACCAGTTGCTATTTCATTATTGCCATCTCCAGATACTACCATCACTTCTTCGAAAGGAGCAACAATTTGTCCGAATGATTCAACACTACTTACTGTAGTGGGTGGTGTTTCATGGAACTGGTCTTGTGGTGTTACAACGCAATCGGTTAAAGTTCCAGCAGGAAATTATCAGGTTACGATTACAGGTGCCAATGGTTGTAGAGCAACTTCTGCCAACAGAATAATTACAAATTATAATGTCTCTCCAATTACTCTTTCGCCTTCAGGAAGTGTAACTATTTTACAAGGTGATTCTATTTTATTAACTGCAAGTGGAGGATCTTCTTATCAATGGTCTAACGGACAAACAGGGTCTTCTATTTATGTAAATACACAAGGAAGTTATAGTGTGAGTGCAATCAATGCAAATGGTTGTAATGTAAGTTCATCAACGGTAGTTGTGACTGCTGTTAGTGCTAATAATATGGTCTCAGTTACGGGAGCTAATGCATTTTGCGATGGTGGTTCAACGGTTTTGACATCTTATTTTACGATCGGAAATCAGTGGTATCGTAATAATACGGCGATAAGCGGACAAAATCAAACAACACTAACTGTAACGCAACAGGGTTATTATCAAGTGAAGGTAAATACAGGTGGTGGGATATTAGTTTCTGATTCCATCTTTATTCAGGTTTATCCATCGGCTCAATTACCAGTTGTAAATGATACGGCGGTTTGTAAAGGGAACACCCTTCAACTAAATGTTCAAGGTAACGATACATACAAGTGGTATAATGAACTTACTGGTGGAAGTATCATCGCTTCTGGAAATAGTTTTGTTCAATCAAATGTGTTAACTCCATTCAGTATTTATTTAGATGCTGTAACTGTTAACGGTTGTTCATCAACCAATCGTGAAAAGATTCAGGTTAATGTAAATCCATTGCCAACAGTTGATTTCTCACAGGAAGTTGAAATGGATAATGGGAATTATGTTACAACATTCAGTCCTTCTTGTAGTGGTGCCGATGCTTACAGCTGGAATTTTAATGGAATAGACTCTTCTAATCTTGAAATTCCGGAATACATCTTCACTATAGATGGCGTATATACTATTACGTTAGTTGCAACAAATACACAAACCGGATGTAGCAATTCAATTCAGAAGAATGTAGACATCCATGTTAAAACAGATTTGTTTATTCCAACAACCTTCACTCCTAATAACGATGGAAAGAATGATTTATTCCGCGTTCGCGGCAGCGAAGTGATTGTTGAGGACATGCTCATCTATAATCAGTGGGGGAAAGCAGTATATCATGCAGATGCATCTAATCCAACCTGGGATGGTTCATCTAACGGAGAAATTGTAAATAACGGAACTTACGTCTATAAAATTAAATTAACCGACGCTGGCATTCCAAAAGAATTAAAAGGAAGTATCACAGTAATAAAATGAAAAGGATTCTAAGCATATTATTTTTGATGATCGCGTTTGTAAAAGCAGATGCGCAGGATCCTCATTTTACACAAGTCAACCGATTGGCTTCAATGGTAAATCCTGCTGTAGCGCTTTCGGATAATAATAACATGCAAATAACGATGTTGTATCGTACGCAATGGAATAATGTCGCGCCTTTCAAAACGCAAGGAATTGCATTTAATAAAAAAGTAAATGGATTTACCTTTGATGCAAATGTGTTAAATAACACAGCAGGTGAGACAGGTTTCCGTCAGTTGTATTTTAACGGAGGATTATCGTACAATTACAAAAAAAAAAAGAATAGCTTTATTGGGGGTGTTCAAATCGGATTAATACAACATAGTTTTAATCCATTAAACATGACCTTCGATGATCAGTATGTTGCTGATATTGGGTATTCGCCTTCAAATACGACGCAAGAAACATTCACTAATACGAAATCTATTCGACCAGATTTTAATGTTGGTGGTTTATGGGTGCGCACTGCGAAGAAAGAAAAGTTGAAACCATTCGTAGGATTTTCATTGTTTCATATCAATCAACCAAAAGAAACTTTCTTGAATGAAACGAGCAAGACGAATATGAAGTCAAATGTGTATGGAGGATTTGTTTATCCAGTAAGTGATCAGGTACAGTTACAGTCGACATGTTACTTTGTTCATCAGGGAGTAGCAAATGAATTTATTACTTCTGCGATTGCTAAAATAAATCTTGAAGAGAATAAAGGTGTTGAAGGAGGAATTATCTATCGTGCAAATGATGCGCTTTCAGTTTATAGTGGTTATCAAATGTCGAATTGGATGGTGGGTGTTTCATATGATGTTAACATTAGCGGATTAACTAATGGTAACGGTGCATTTGAATTAACATTGACCTATCAGCCAAAGGCGAAAGTAAAAGAGCCGAAGAAATTATCAGTGAAAGAAAATCAGAAGGCAGTGAAAGACAGTCTTGATAAACAAGTGATGTTAACTGCGGAAGTAATGGAATCAAAAGAAGCTAAGCCAATTG
>JBKCGZ010000128.1:0-19186 GCA_046303115.1 Bacteroidota bacterium
CAATTCCACAAACACGCATTTCCGAAATAATAAAAGGTAATAGAAGAATTACAGCCGACACTGCGCTTAGGCTATCTATCTTCTTTGGCACAACAGCGAAATTCTGGTTAGGATTACAAGACGATTTTGATATCGAGCAAGAACAAAGAAATAAAAAAGCAGAATTTAAAATGATAAAACATTTTCAAAATTCTGCTGCTTAAAATTTTTATAAAATAATTTAAGTCTCTCCTTCGGAGAGATTTAGAGAGGTCCCTAACTACGCCATTACCGTATCACAATCGACTGAAAAATTTGACCTCGCCCTACCCGTACTAGCGAAGCCTCGCTAGGGGAGGAGTTGTTTTTCGATTTACATATTGATAGTCGGTATAAAAGTCTCTCCTTTGGTCCCGATAACCATTATCGGGATTGAGAGGTCCTCTACGCCATTACTGTATTTACAATCGACTGAAAAATTTTCTTGCCGTCTGTATTGCCTAAGTTATCTTCGGAAGCTCTTTCAGGATGTGGCATCATACCAAATACATTTCTGCCTTTGTTGCAAATACCCGCAATGTTTTCTAATGCTCCATTCGGATTGCTCTCCGTAGTAACATTGCCATTAGCATCGCAATAACGGAAAAGAATCTGGTTGTTGTCTTTCAACGATTGTAATGTTTCAGCATCGCAATAGTAATTACCTTCTCCATGCGCAATAGGAACCACTGCACTTTCTCCAATTCTAAATTTAGAAGTGATGATTGTTTCATCTGTCTCACAACGAATGTTTACATTCTTACAAATGAACTGATGATTGGTATTGTGTAATAATGCACCTGGTAATAATTTCGATTCCGTTAAAATTTGAAATCCATTGCAAATACCAAATACGAATCCGCCTTTATCAGCAAACTCCATTACCTCTTGCATAATAGGCGATAAGCGAGCGATAGCACCCGAGCGTAAATAATCACCATACGAAAATCCTCCTGGTAATAAAACGAAGTCGCAACCCTTTAACGAATGGTCCTTGTGCCATAACTCAACAACTTCTTGTTTCATTACATCGCGCACAACATGAATTAAATCTTGATCGCAATTAGAACCTGGGAAAATGACAACTCCGAATTTCATAGTGATTATTTTTTACAAAAGTAATCATTCATGCACATGAATAAAACCAACCTTTTAAATTTAGTTTTAAACGGCTGTTAATAAGAATAAAATAGGGCGGGATGGGGTCGCATCATTCACAAATGGAGCAGTTTGCAAATTCATCAGGTATAAGCCATCGATTATCGTTTCCGCTACATAAATAAACTCGGTAATTGTAGCATCTTTTCTCGGTGCCTCCGGATAATTCCAAAAGGCATGGTGCGCCAATAATTTTCCTTCATCTTGTTCCTTATCTACTGAAGGCCCATCAATTAATAAGTGTTTAATATTTCGGTTACGGAAATTTAACGCTACTTCGTGATGTAAATAAGTGGGGTTCGTATTCGAATAGTTTTTTGATTTCTTTTCGATCGAGTTCGGAAGCGTGCGGATAATAATGGCTTCAATGGTGTTGATTAAATGAGGTTCTATTTGCGCATTAGTAATGACCCAATCTTCTCCTTGTTTTTCGGGTTGTACGGTGATTAATTGCGCAATGAAAAAATGCTTTTCAAAAACTTCATTTACGCTGTAAATTTCTTTGCTGATATGTCCGTACGATTCAGTATGCGTTCCATGTCCATGCGGATTAAAATAAATATTTCTAAAATTCACAGATGCACCTGCTTCTACTGATCCTATCCAATCGCCCATTCTCACAGGTTCCATTTCTACTGGTGGTACATACCAAGCGGCAACATGATTTTCGCCTGCTTCAATCGGAATAGAAATATCCATTCCTTTTGTTAAGTCACATTGGTAGTTTTGATGATTGAATGCTATTTGTGTTTTCATGATACAATAAATAGGGAAGATGCAAACGCATCTGCGAATAATAATCCTTTGGTAGTTAACACAGCTCCGTCGTTATGAATGGTTGCTAATCCTTGTGTTGCTTTTTCTTGCAACACAGCTTTTATTTCATTGATTTTACCTGAATCGCAACGATTGTTTAATTCTGAAAATGATAATCCTTTTCGGGTACGCAGTGCCGTTAGTAAGTACTCATTAAACTTTTCTTTGCTGGTTAATACTTCACTTTCGCTCGGTAGCACATTATTATCGATTTGCTGAATATAAGCTGTATTCGATGAAACATTCCAAGAGCGTTTTACTCCGTTGAAAGAATGAGCGCCTGGACCTAATCCTACATAGTGTTCATTGGCCCAATACGATGAATTATGCTTTGATTCCATTCCTGGTTTCGCAAAGTTGGAAACTTCATACCAAGGAATGCCCGCAGCTTCTGTCATTTCAATTAAGGTTTCAAAATGATTCGCTGCCGATTCGTCGTTTACCGCAGGCAATTCTCCACTCGAAACCAGTTTCGCTAATTTCGTTTTTGGTTCAACGGTTAAACAATAGGAGGAAAGATGCGCAATTGGTAAATCAAAAGCAGTATTCAAATTTTTTATCCAGTCTACTTGCGATAATCCTTGTATTCCATAAATCAAATCAATACTAATATTTTCAAAACCAATGTCCGCCGACTCTGGTACACAGCGCAAGGCTTGCTTAACATCATGCGCGCGGTTCATCAGTTTTAAATCTACTTCTCTAAACGATTGAATACCGATGCTCAATCGATTCACAGGTGTATGTCGCAATTCACGTAAATACGTTGCCGCTAGGTCATCAGGATTGGCTTCTAAGGTAACTTCTTGTAAGGCCGATAAATTATAATTCTCAGCGAGTGTATCAAATATCCGAAGTAAAGCATCCGCACTTAGCAATGATGGCGTTCCTCCTCCAAAGTAAATAGTTTTGATGGGTTCGTTTTGAAGTTCTTCTTTGCGAATGGAAGCTTCTTTTAATAACGCTGCTACTAAATCATTTTTTTTATCATGATTAACACTAAAATGAAAATCGCAATAATGACAGGCCTGCTTACAAAAAGGAATATGTAAATAAATTCCTGCCATGAATAATTAAGTCGTAATTTTTTTAAGTACAATACGGAAAGTCGTTCCTTTATTTAATTCAGAACTCTTCACAAAAATTTGTCCTTCGTGATATTCTTCAACTATACGCTTAGAAAGTGAAAGTCCTAATCCCCACCCCCGACTTTTAGAGGTAAATCCGGGTTTAAAAACATCTTTATATTTCGACTTCGGAATACCCTTTCCGGTATCGCTGATATCTATGTAAGCAAATTGTTGTTGATCGGTAATCTTTACATGAATGTTTCCTTCACCACTCATGGCGTCAATAGCATTCTTGAAAATATTTTCTAACACCCAATCGAAGAGTGCAATGTTTAGCGGAGCTTCTACATCATACTGCTGTGCATTTTCAAGCGAGAAAATAACTTTTGAAGAACTACGGGTACGGATATACCCAATCGCATTTTCAATAACCGTTGTTAAGTTCTCCTTTTTCAACGCTGGTGCAGAACCAATCTTCGAGAAGCGATCGGTGATAGTACTTAATCGCTGAACATCTTTTTCAAGTTCAATGACAAATTCATCATCTGGCGATTTCCCTTTGATAATTTCAAGCCATGCAATAAGGGAAGAAAGCGGAGTTCCTAGTTGATGTGCTGTTTCTTTTGCCATTCCAACCCAAACCTGATTTTGTTCTGCTTTTCGCGATGTACTAAATGCTAAATAAGAAACAAATAAAAACAAAGCAATTACGAGTAATTGAAAGTATGGGTAATATTTTAGTTGCGTTAGTATGGTAGAATCTTTATAGTAAATAAAATTCTTCTCATTTTCTGCAAAATTTATTTCGATAGGAGCATGTTGTGCTTTCATTTCCGCAAGTTGCTCTTTAACAAATGCAGGGTCGAGCGATTTTATAGAATCTAGATTTCGGGTCGATAAAACTTCGCTTTTATCATTTGTTAAGATGACAGGTACGGTGCTGTTATCTTTTATGATCTCAAATTCAAATTGCAATTTGTCGAACTCAGCTGTTGGAGATGAAAAACGTTCTGTAGCTTTTGCCCAGATTTCGATCTTCTTTTTCTCTTCTTCTTGAAGTTTAATTACCAATCGGTTTGTATACCACAAGGAACCCGCGCTAATTAGTAAAGCTAAAATCAGCAAAAGTTTTTTCCAGCGTTGTTTTCGTGTGTAAATGTTCACGTCTCTAAATTTAATTATCCCCTTTACGCTCGTAAAGATATCAAAATAAAAGCAAGTTTACTCGTCGTACTCTATTTGAAGCTCCTCTTTCTTTGGAGGTTTTTGTTCTTGTTTTTTAGTATTCACAGAATCTTTCTTCCCCCAGCCAAATTCGTCCTTGATAATATTTTTAAAAGTTTGTTTTTCTTGTTTTAAATCCTTTTCAAGATTTTGCTCAAATCCTTTTCTGTCATAGGTGATTTTAGGAGATGAAACAGGTCCTTTCATGCTCAAATAAATCCTCATTCTTCCAAGTCCATCGTCTTCAATCGTACCAAATTCTGTATTCATATTCTTTACTTTTTTACCTAGCAATTGCGACAGGTAAAGTTGAAAATGATAATCTACTATGTTATCGAAGGAGTGCGTACCAGATAATGTTAAGTCCATAGCACTGCTCTTAATTTCCATCGTTGGAATGACAATGCTTCGGTTCTTAATTTCGATTGTATTTTTTAATGTATTGAACTTAATATTTTTAAAATCGGCACCTTTAACATACTTACTCAAGGCAAGCATCGGTTCAAAATTATTGAGCTCACCATTTTCGATGGTTAATGTACTTTGCGTATAAATGCGATTCATATTGCAATGCAAATCTTTACTCCATGCTGATGCAAACTGAACAGAAGCAGTTACTTTGCCTTTGATGTTTTTATCCGTAATCACTTCTTGTCCGAAATTTCCTAACTGATAGAACAAGGTATTCATATCAATCTGACGAATGCTAGCATTGCAAGTAATCAATAAACTATCCTTATCCCTGGCATTCATCTCTCCATCTAACAGCAATGTTCCTTCGCAAGTTTTAATCGACAAATTAGTTGTGTTAAGTACTTTATCATGCAAGCCGATATCCCCTTTTAGTTGCCATGCTTGAAATTTTCTGAATGAAAGCATTCCGATGTTTACATTCAGATTTAAATTAATGCGCGGATCAAAATCAAGTCGGTAAGTAGTATCGGAAGCAGTTGAGGTAGATTTATCTTCTAGTATTTCATTAAGGTCAATGTTCCTCGAGTAAAATTGAGCATTTACACTTACAGGCTGTTGATCGGTTAATAAATAGCCGTATAAATTATCGATGTTACCATTCAAGCTAAGGTCGCTACCTGCAATATTACCTTTGAAATTCTGAACCGATAATCTGTTTTGTGTAAGTACGATATTGCCATTGAAATTAGTGAATGCAATTTCCTTTTGTTTCAGTTTAAAATTTACGGCATTAAGACTTAATGATCCTTCGGATGTCCAGCTAGTTTTTTCCTTAACTCGTCCTGCAATTTTTCCATCAATGGTAAATGTTCCCGACATTGATTCAATCGTATCGGGTTTATAAAACTGACTAACAATCTCAAGATTTAAGGTGGCCTTTGTGTAGATATTTACATTTGGATTGTTGAAGTCTTCAATCGTAAAATTGGCTTGTATCGGTTGGTTTTCAAGCTGCGCAGAAAAATTATTAATGATTAGTTGATCATAAGGTTTTGCAGCCGAAATCTTGTTTTTATAATAACCCTTGAATGAAATCTGCTTTAGGGCATATTCGCATCCGTTAGGCTTCATGCTTGCATTGCTTGCGCCAAACTCTGCTAAAATAGTGGGTGTTGATTTTTCAGCATAATCGCCGTTGATCGTTAGTTTGAAATCTACTTTGCCATCACATTCGTACTTATTTAGTTTATCACTGTAAGTTCCTGGAATCAATGAGAGTAATCCTGTAATGGTTGTTTCATTACTGATGATGGATAAGTCGTATAGTCTTCCTTTCTCTGACTTTGTAATTTTCCCATCCACTGCTAATTCCAACGATTCCATTTTCATTTTCGAATTTGAAAATATGTACGATTCCGTTGTTGTATTGATATTCGTTTGTAAATCGAGGTGAACATTTTTATGATCAATGTAATTCACATTATTCATAGCGAGTTGCATCACGTATAAATTACCATTTGCTTTCAAGTCATAAACATCCGAAGTAAAAGCGCCTTTAAATTCTGTATTTAAAAACGACAAATCATAAGCATGATTAATTTCATTGTTTCGATAATGAAAATCAACATCGATTAACTCGAAAGATTCGATGGCAAGTTTTACTGTTTCATTAGTAGTAGAAGGAACTGTATCATTTTTGAAAATATCGAAATTGTTTTTCCCGTTTTTTGAAGTATATAAATTTAGATCTGCATTGTGAAGACTAATCCTTTTCAATTTTAAATCGTTGCCAAATACATCCCAGATATTGAACAAAAAGAAAATAGACTCTGCTTTAATCAATGGGTCATTAGCATTCAAAATTTTAACACCATCCGAAGAAACGCCTTTTAACTCTACACTTGCGTACGGGAACATTCGTATGAACGAAAAATCAATATCATCTACCTTAACAGGAACGGTAAGTTGTTTGTTAATTTGGTTAACGGTAATCTCTTTCATCCGCGGACCAATAATCATAGCAGCAATGACACCAATCAGTAGCAGACTGCCGATAGTAATCGAAAAAATAATCAGAAACTTTTTTGCTCTTTGCATATAGCAAAAGTATAGTATACCTACAATGTAAAAACAGGTAGTTTATTGTATTTCTTAAACATTATTGTTAGTAAGATGTATTTTTGTCGCATTACCTATTTCTAATCAATGAGCAAGTCGGATTATTACGCAGTTTTAGGGGTTCATAAAACGGATAGTCAAGCCACTATTAAATCGGCTTACTACCGACTTGCGAAGCAATACCATCCGGATAAGAATCCCGGAAATACGGAGTATGCGGAACGATTCAAGGAGATCAACGAAGCCTACATGACGCTCTCGGATGTGCAGAAGCGGAAGGAATATGATAGTATTTCAAATGGTAGAATGCGTGGAAGGCGGGAAGAGGATTTGCCATTTGTGTATTATTTGAAGTTTAATGCGAGCAAGACATTTATCAAGCAGTTTGAAGAAGTAAAACTTGAGTTTAAATTCCCTTCAGAAGCGCGGTTTTTCAAGCGACAAAAGTTCGATGATTGGTATTTAGTGGAAGGGCCAAATGTGATTCATACCGATATAGAAATAGATGGGTTAAAGCGAAAAGAAACGCAGATTCACTATATCCTGGCTCCGTTAAAAATTGGCTCATTGTCGTTAGAAGCGCCTTCTGTTGTTATCAATAATAAAAGGGTTAATGCCAATCCGTTATACTTTACTGTTCAATCACAGCAATGTTATGTTTATCCCTTAGATACTGCAGTAGGAACACCATTAATTTTAGAAATGGAGAAGAAGGAAACCATCAAGACCAAGAATTTTATAAAAAACATTACGAGGAAAAGGTTAGTGTTGATCCCTTTAGGGGGAAAATATCAATCGCAATTAAGGCGTGCAAGATTGATGGCGTTATTTATTTCCTTGATAGGAGGTGCAATAGCTTTTTATATTCTCAATGTTCTTGCTGTAAGTATTTTATTTACGTTGATGATTTACTTTATTTCTCTTATAACTTTCGAAAATTTCAAACGTCATACAACAGTTCATTTGCTAATAGAACGACATCCTGTTTACAGACATTTAAAAGGAGGTGGATACAGTTTGTCTAAGAGGAATTTACAGCTTTATGCAAGCCATAGATTGTATAAGTTCTTCAAGTGGAAGTAAAAATTTATTTTCTACCAAACTGCTTCATCGATAACCAAACTTCAAACGAAGAAAAGAAAAGGTAATAGAAAAACGTACAGAGCGTAAAGTTCATAGCAATCGTTTTGTTGGTGAAAGCGATGATGATAACAAACAGCATAATGATCATTAACTTAACAGCTGTTGCTCCCATGTAATAACGGATAAATTGCTGATTGCCTTTTTCGAGACTATTTTGTAATCCTTTATGGAAGAATAAAGTGACAATAAAAAAGAATCCTGCAATGAATGCATGCCAATGAAAAAAATAGGGAGTGCCTGTCAGACCAATAAACTGGTATAAACCAATTGAAATAATGGATAGAATGCTTAACTGAACAATGAAGTTTTTCATAATAAGAAATCCCTCTCGCGAAGCCTCGCAGTAGAGGGATTATTTTTTTGGTAGAAAGTCTTTAATAAAGTAATAGATTGCAGCAAATGCCGAGAACATTGCTAATAACATGGTGAAAATAGGGAACTTGAGGTGTAGCCAAAAATCGAGTTTTATTCCGAGCCAGGTCAGAAGAAAAATAATGCCTCCCATCTGTAACCCCATGGCGGAGTATTTTACCCAGTTATTAAGCTGTTTTTTCTGCAAGTTTTTGTGCTGGACGATCCGCGTTTTTGATGTCTTTAATCAATGGACCCATACTACAGTTACCAGTGAAAGAAGCACCAACCTCTACAATTAATTTGCCTGTTTGAATATCTCCGTTAATACGAGCATTAGCTTTTAAGAAAAGCATTTCGTTAACAGTAGTCTTTCCTATAATAGAACCTGAAATATCAGCATTTTGGCAAGTAACATCACCTTCAATGCTACCTGTTGAGCCAACCACGACTTTCGACTTAGAAGTTACTGATCCTTTGATAACTCCATCAACACGGATATCGCCGTTCGATTTTACTTCTCCTTCGATGACTGTTCCAGCACCGATGATATTGATAGCTCCATTTCCAGCAGCATCAGCAGGTCTTGTTATAACCCCTTTGTTTTTTAGTTGTTCAAACATAGTAGATGAGTTTAAGTTTGATTGAAGATTCGGCAACAAAAATATTAATTAAATCGCATTTATCAACATTTTTTTGTTAAAAAGGCATGTTAAGTGGCTGATTACTATAAAATAGGTGCTGAAATAGCATGTTAATTAAGGGTGATTTAAGCCATTACATTTTACCCATCCAGATTAAAGAATTTGGGAATATATAATTGGTATTATCCTCTTCATATGAATCTTTATTATGGTGGGTCCCTTTTAGGAATAAGAGTAATTTATCAATTAAATAGGGGTGATATTCAAAATTTTCAGAAAAGTACTCATTACCATTTGCATTTGGATTTGCCTTATAATTATTTGAAAAATCCTGACTGAAAATGACATTTCCTGTTGCATAATCTTTTAATTCTGAACGAATTAATGTGCCATTAAGGTATAAGTCCTTTCTTTGAAAAGAGAAAGTTTCCAGTTGATATTTAATCGTCCACTCGCCCGATGGTAGACCATTGGAAGAAAGCGCACCTGACATTTCTATCGACTTTATCACTTTTGATTGCCCATCTCCTTCCCATCTCATATTATCATTACCTGAGCACTTAAAGCTGATTTTTCCATTTGGTACACCATCTTTATAATTAACATAAAAGTCGAATATCCTTTTGTTCTTACTGTATTGGTTGTTTAAAATGAAATGAAATACACCGTTTGGCAAATCATTTTTAAAAGTACCATAAGCAGCGTATATGGTATCATTCTTTCCATAACTATAAGTGGTACCGAATGACCATGCCCCTGTTTTATTATTGAGGCTGTAATTCCCTTTACAAAATGGATTTCCTTCTATCTCTCGATAATCATTTAAATTAAATTGGTCTCTCCATTTATAAGATTCATTTTCAAGAGTGGTATAATAAAAAGTACCATTATAAATTCTATTCCCATTCTCATCATCGTAATAAGTATAGGTCGCTTTGCCATAGGGATAAGTGCCAGAATATTTTTGATTTTTTTTGCCTTCAGAAGTAGAGGCATCTTCCTTGATAGAAGTAATTTCTTCCTCTATACTTTCGCCGATGTCTGGTTTTAATATTTGGATTTTAAATTGAGCATCAGTCAGCGAGTCTTTCAAACTTTGATTTTCAAGTGTTATTTGCATTAATTCATTTTCTAGTTGTTTGAATTTTGAAACAACCAATTTTAAACTGTCATTTAAAATTATTATTTGTGAATTGATTTGGTTGATTTCGGTATCTTTTAAGTATAAAGTATTATTAGCATTTTCAAGTTGTTTGTTAAGCTTAGCAATTTTCATAATGCTGTCGCTTAATGCACTCGTCAAATCAGTATTAATCCTTACTGTTTTATTTAATAATTCTTGTAATGAATCTGTTTTAAAGATTAAATAATCAGCTAATGATCGCAGTTCTCTTTTATTCATATCCTCTAAAGAATTAGAGGTTTGACCAACGCATATACTGCATTTAAAGAGTATTAAAAAAACGACAATAATTAATGTAGATGTGAAAATTCTAACTTTAGCCAATCTCATTTTATATAACAGTTATTTGCTACTAAAGTAAATAAATTGTAATCAATAAAAAACAATTCAAATTAACTCATATCGCTCTCTCACGTCTTCCAACGTCTGAAGGATTTCTTCATAGCTATTCGTAGTCACCAATTTCATACGATACTCTTTAAAATGATCGAGTCCTTTAAAATAGTTTGCATAATGTCTTCTCATCTCTACGATTCCAGTAAAATTTCCTTTCCACTTAATCGAAAAATCAAGATGTTGTCTGCATACATCAACTCTTTGAGAAATGGTAGGAGGCGCTAGTTTTTCTCCTGTCTTTAAAAAATGTTTTATCTCATTAAAGATCCATGGATAGCCGATGGTAGCTCTACCGATCATTACCCCATCAACACCATAGGTATTTTTCATCCGAATGGCTGTCTCTGGAGAGTCCACATCACCATTACCAAAAATCGGAATTTGCATTCGCTGATTATTCTTTACCTCTCCAATCAGGGTCCAGTCGGCCGGACCTTTATACATCTGCGATCGCGTTCTTCCATGAATACTAAGCGCTGAAATTCCAATGTCTTGAAGTCGCTCGGCCACATCAACAATATTTTTAGTTTTATCATCCCAACCAAGTCGAGTTTTTACAGTAACAGGTTTTTTAACCGCTTTAACTATAGCGGCAGTCATTTCCACCATCTTCGGAATATCCTGTAATAAGGCAGCACCTGCGCCTTTGCAAGCCACTGCTTTAACCGGGCAGCCATAATTAATGTCGATTAAATCAGGATTAGCTTCGTCAGCAATAATGGCTGCTTCAATCATCGATTGAATATCCGACCCAAACAGCTGAATCCCAATAGGTCGTTCGTATTCAAAAATATCCAGCTTCATCACACTCTTTGCTGCATCGCGAATGAGTCCTTCACTCGAGATAAACTCCGTATACATCAGGTCGGCACCATTCTGTTTGCATACCAAACGAAAGGGTGGATCACTCACATCCTCCATCGGAGCGAGTAATAAGGGGAAATCGCCCAATTCTATATTCGCAATCTTGACCATTTGCATTTTTATCAGATGCCTCAAAAATTAAGCGGCACTGATTACCTTTGCGCAAAACTACAAAGAATGCAATTCAAAGCCATCCTCGCACAGCGTGAACCTTACAGAAAATTTCTGATTTTAGTTGGAATAGCAATGATACTTGCTGTTGTATCTTCAACAATTGGCGCTCTAATAGCCCAGCTCATTACAGGAATTGATATTTTCGGTAGTGCTTCGGCGTTATCTGATTTGAATAATCCCAAAGTTGTGCTCGCTTTGAAAATTACCCAGCTATTTTCTGCTATCGGGACCTTTTTTATTCCACCGGTTATTGCAGCTTATCTTTTTTCTGACAATATAAAGGAATACTTAGGTGCGAATAAAAGCATCGATGTGCAGCAAATTATCATTGTTTCTATTTTAATTCTGATGATTCAGCCCTTTGTAAATTGGATGTCGCTGATTAACGCTGGAATTAATTTACCTGATTGGTTAAAGGCTTTATTAAACGCGCCTGGGAATTCAGCTCAGAAAATTGGAGAGGCCTTAATGAGGGGCGACTCTTTTATGAGTTTAGTATTTAGTTGCATTGTGATTTCAATTATTCCTGCGGTGTCTGAAGAGTTAATTTTCAGAGGGGTAATTCAGAAATTATTTATCGATTTAGCTAAAAACAAGCACTTCGGAATTATACTTACCGCAACGCTGTTTAGTGCAATGCATATGGATGTTGCAGGTTTTATTCCGCGATTTGCATTAGGAGCCATGCTTGGTTATTTGTACGTATGGAGTGGTAGTATTTACCTTCCAATCGCGGCGCACTTTGTAAATAACTTATTGGCGTTCTTAATGGAGTTAGGTAAAAACAAAAATGTGCTATCATTTGATCCAGATCGATTAGGAATTGCTCCAGGACAGGAGATGGTATTGGGAGCAAGTGTGTTTTTAACTTGGGGATTACTCTTTTTAATAAGGAAAATTTCAATACAAAACAAATAATAAAGTACTTTTCTTAATTAAATCACGTTATTATTTTCTCCTCTGAAAATATATTGATGTGGAGTGTTGGAATATTGCAAAATCCGACTAAATTCCTTACCTTTGCAGTATAAATTTTAATAAGTTGATATGGCTATGAGAAAAGCGCGTGTTCTTTTTATTTCAAGTGAAATATATCCTTATCTGGAAATGACTGAGCAAAGTAAGATGGCGAGGTTTTTACCACAAGGAATTCAGGACAGAGGAAAAGAGATCCGCACCTTTATGCCGCGATTCGGAAATATCAATGAAAGACGAAATCAGTTACATGAAGTAATTCGCCTTTCAGGGATGAATCTGATTATAGACGATACTGACCATCCGCTAATCATTAAAGTTGCTTCTATACAAGCAGCGCGTATGCAGGTGTACTTCATCGATAATGAAGAGTACTTCCAACGTAAGCGTACTATTCGTGATGCTGATGGCTCATTCTTTAACGATAACGACGACCGTTCTATCTTTTTTGCGAGAGGTGTTTTAGAAACAGTTAAGAAATTAGGTTGGTCTCCCGATATTATCCATTGTCATGGCTGGATGACATCATTGGTCCCTTTGTTTATTAAAACAAGTTATAAGGATGATCCAATGTTTAGCTCAAGCAAGATTGTTTATTCTATTCATGATGATGCATTTTCTGAGCCTTTCAACAAGAATTTCGCTAAGAAAACCTTGATGGATGGTTTAACAGATGCTGATGTAAAGGATATCAAAGACCCTAACTATGTTTCGTTAACGAAACTAGCAATGAACTGGTCGGATGCGGTGATCCAATCATCTCCAAGCATACATCCTGACGTAGAGGCAGCATTTAAGAAATTATCGAAACCAACCTTAGGATATAAAAATCCGGAAGAATACATTGAGGCATACGATAATTTCTATGATGAAGCGCTGATTGAAGAATCAGTGTTGGCAGAGTAATCTAAATCCTACGGATTATTGCAAATTTCAATTACTTTCGTGGCATGTTAAAGTTGTCTGCACGCTGGTTTATTCCGGTACTATTTTTATTTCCCTTCATTTTGTATTCTTGTAATGATCCTGAAATAATAGGATTGGATCTACAAGATGCTTCGGTGCAACCCGGATTATCTATTACTGATACTTTTACTATTAATACTTATACAGTAGAAGAGGATTCTCTTGTTGTATGGGGGCCGCTGAAAAATTTACTAGAGGCGCCAACACTTTTTGCGGGAAGTATTGATGATCCATACGTAGGAAAAACATTTGCCGGATTTGTTTCGCAATTAAGAATAGGAAATACATTGTCGGCTACCACATTTGATGTTTCTACTCCCGATTCAGTTATTCTGAGTTTTAATTATAAATCGATTGTTGGTGATTCAAACGCGACGCATCACATCTCTGTTTATGAATTGAAAGAAGATTTATATCTGGATAGTACTTATTATTCGCAACGAACATTTGCAAGAGGCGATTTATTAGGTCATGCGGATTTAATTCCTAATCTTATTGATTCAAGTGTTGTAGGCGGAATTAAAACAGTCCCTCAGTTACGCATTGCAATGGATACTGCTTTCGGTGGTAGATTAATGAGAGACTGTCAGACTAACACCGCCAACTTTGCAAGTAATACAGCATTCTTATCTTACTTTAAAGGAATTGTAATTGTTGATAGTGCGGATGGAGTAGGTAGCATTATTACACTTCCATCAACGAGTTTATATCATCGCATGACAGTTTATTTTTCAGGAAATAAAAGTTATCAGTTTCAAATTGATATCAGTGCTGTTCGCTTTAGCAACTTCAAACATGAACGATTAGCATTTAATAATGATAATATTCCTGATAATACATTGGTGGTTCAATCGATGGGTGGATTAAAAGACAGTATTTTTATTCCGCATTTAAAGCATCTTTATGATTCGGGAAGAGTTTCAATAAATAAAGCAGAGCTCGTTATAAAAATGAATTCAGCTGGAAACACTTCAGGATTTAAAAACCACGATAATCTTTTAATTTTTGGAAGTGATTCTGTTGGAAAGAATACTTCAATTATCGATGCATTTGAATCATCTACTTATTATGGAGGCGCATACGATATTGCTACTGGCGAATATCGTTTCAATATAGCACGTTATGTTCAGAATATTGTGAAAGGAATTAATGAGAGTGGCAAAACAGATTACGGATTATTTATCGCAGCTGGCGGTAGTACATCCAATGCACAAAGAACCGTGCTACAAGGGGGATCTTCAATGAAATTAATAGTAACTTATACAAAGATAAATCCATAAACTATGTGTGGAATTGTTGCATATATCGGGAAGCGTGAAGCTTATCCAATCTTGATTAAAGGTCTTCAACGATTAGAATACCGTGGGTATGATAGTGCAGGTGTTGCATTACTTAACAACGGATTGAATGTATTTAAGAAGGCTGGTAAGGTGAGTGACCTTTCTGAATTCACGAAAGATAAAAATGTAGAAGGAAATGTTGGTATGGGACATACGCGTTGGGCAACGCATGGTGAGCCGAATGATCGTAATGCACATCCGCATTATTCTCAAACACAAAATTTAGCAATCATTCATAATGGTATCATTGAAAACTATGCTTCTATTAAAGCGGAGTTAATTCAGGAAGGCCATGTGTTTCATAGTGACACAGACACAGAAGTTTTAATTCACTTAATTGAAGAAATTCAAATTCGTGAAAATGTAAGTATTGAAGAAGCCGTTCGTCTTGCCTTAGGTGAAGTAGTCGGTGCATATGCAATTGTTGTTCTATCTCGTAACGAACCTAATAAAATGATTGCTGCCCGTAAGGGAAGTCCTATTGTTGTTGGCATCGGTAAAGATGAGTTCTTTGTTGCATCAGATGCTACTCCAATTGTAGAATATACCAAGAACGTTGCTTACTTAAATGATGGTGAAGTTGCAATTATGGATAATGGAGTGTTGACAGTGAAAACAATCGGTAACGAAATTAAAACTCCGTATATCCAGGAACTGGAATTAAAATTAGAAGCATTAGAGAAAGGCGGATATGAGCACTTCATGTTGAAGGAGATTTATGAGCAGCCTCGTTCTATCAACGATAGTATGCGTGGACGTTTTGATGCGAAGAGTGGTGCAATTAAATTGGGTGGAATTAGTGAGTTTGAAAATAAATTAACGAATGCGAAACGAATCATCATTGCTGCTTGTGGTACATCATGGCATGCAGGATTAGTTGCTGAATATTTAATTGAAGATTTAGCCCGTATCCCAGTAGAAGTTGAGTATGCATCTGAATTTCGTTACCGCAATCCCGTTATATTTGAAGATGATGTATTAGTTGCTATTTCTCAGAGTGGAGAAACTGCGGATACACTTGCTGCTGTTGAATTAGCAAAATCGAAAGGAGCTACCATTTTCGGAGTATGTAATGTAGTAGGTTCAAGTATTCCACGTGCTACTCACGCCGGTGCCTATACGCACGCAGGGCCAGAGATTGGTGTTGCATCAACAAAAGCATTTACTGCACAAGTTACTGTGCTAACATTAATGGCGTTGCAAATTGCGCATCGTCGTGGTACTATAACGGAATCGCGTTTCCGTCAGATATTAAATGAGCTAGAGACAATTCCTGCTAAAGTAGAAAAAGCACTTAAGTGTAATGAGCAGGCGCAAGAAATAGCTGCCCAATATAAAGATGCGCGTAACTTTTTATATTTAGGACGTGGTTACGGATTCCCAGTAGCATTAGAAGGTGCATTGAAGTTGAAAGAGATTTCTTACATCCATGCAGAAGGTTATCCAGCAGCTGAAATGAAGCACGGACCTATTGCTTTAATTGATGAAGAGATGCCAGTAGTGGTTATTGCAACAAAGCATGGTTCTTACGAGAAAGTAGTAAGTAATATTCAAGAGGTAAAAGCACGTAAAGGAAAGATCATAGCAATCGTGACTGAAGGAGATGAGGAAGTGAAGAAGATGTCGGATTATGTAATTGAAATTCCGGAGACGGATGAAATTCTTGTTCCACTTGTGAGTGTTATTCCATTACAGTTGTTAGCATATCATATTGCAGTAATGCGAGGATGTAATGTTGATCAGCCGCGAAATTTAGCTAAGAGCGTTACTGTAGAGTAGTCTATTGTAATCGAAAATCTGCCACTATTTCTTATTCTGTAATTCCTTAATCTTAGTATAAGCGAATTCGCGATTGGATGCAGCAGATTTATTTTGAGGATCTAGTTGAAGTGTTTTCGTAAAATCTTCTGCTGCTAATTCCCATTGGTTATTACTACCATAAGCCGTTGCTCGATTGTAATATAAATTAGGATTATCTGGTGTGGTAGCAATTGCTTTGGTGTAATCAGCAATAGCTTCTGTCCACATTTTTTTATTTGCGTAAATCATTCCACGATTATAAAACAACTCTGGTCTTTGTAAAAGTGCAATCGCTTTAGAATAGTCGCTTAAAGCTTTATCTTGCTCATTCAAATAATAATAACAAACTCCACGTCCATAGTAGGCATCAGCGTATTTAGGATCTACTTTAATTGCAAGAGAATAATTCTCCATCGACTTTTCTTTTTGTCCAATAGCCCAATAAGCAATACCTAAATTATAATAGGCAGCAGCATGGTAGTTAGGTTCAATTTCATTCACTTTAGTAAATGCATTAATGGCTTTATCCCATTGCTGTAATTTGCCGTAAGCATATCCGAGGTTAATTAACGGACGAGCTTTATTAGGCGATTTACTATTCGCATCTGACCATAGTGTTATTTCATCTTTCCATACTTTATTCCGTTGGCTGGCAAGTACAGTATTGCTTCCTATCAAGAAGACAAATAATAATGTTGTTAAACTTTTATTTTTTTGATGCAGTAATTGATAGATCAAACAGGTAATGATTAAAAAATATCCGAACGAAGGTATATAGGTACGGTGCTCAAATATTACATCCGAAATAGGAATGATGCTTGACTCAATGGATAGCGTTAAAAAGAACCAAAAGATTCCGAATGATAATATTCTGTTTTTGTTGTACAAATAAATAGCAAGTCCTACTAATGCTAAAAGAAAAATTCCACTTATCAATGTAGTCCCATCCATAATGCTATTCGCTATAGGGAAATCATAGTCTAAGTTTTGATTGATTGGTAGAATCAATAATTGAATATACTTTACAATTACACTTAGCTGCGTGAAAAAATAATTCGAAGAAGTAATAGTAGTTGTGTTAAATGTTGATGGAGGTAGCGGATTAAATATACTTAAAGAAAAAGATGTGATTGTAAAAATGATAAAGGCTACAATCGCTAATAATGAAACGATTATTTTTTTATCACTTAAATTAATGGCAATTTTTTTAGTCGAAAAGAAAAATATCTCCAATAGTATAATAGCAAACGGAATAGTGTAGGCGTTTTCTTTTGTAAGAATGGCTAACAAGAATGATGTTAAGGCTCCTGCGAAATAAATATAAGCTGATTTGCCGGTATTCAATCTGCCTTTCATGTATAATGCAATTGTAAGAAAATAAAACATGGCTACCATCGACGCCATCCGTTGTACAATATAGGTTACTGCACCTGTTGCTAATGGATGTGATACAAATAGTAATGCGGTGATTAATGCAATCGAAGATTGATGTTGAGTAAGTGAATGATCTTTTAACGCAGAAGATTTAAATAATAATCGTACAATCCAAAATACGAGTGTTGCATTGATAACATGAATCAACATATTGACAAAATGATACCCCCATACATTATACTGTCCGTAATGAAAATTTATCGCAAATGAATAAAAGGCAAGAAAACGAGAGTGGTTGATATCCCACATTTGTTTTATATTAGATAAACTTCTTATCGCTTCGTTATCTAAAATATTATGTTTGTCGTCAAATTGAAAACCGCAATCAAAAGAGTTAGCATAAATCAACATTCCAAGAATCACAATAGCAATTCCTCCAATCCAATTAAAAATAGTGTTGCCACCAGATTGATCATTAATCTTGCCTTTACTTTTATTCACTGATTTATCTGATTTATTCGATGTTTTCATATGTTAATCGGGTATTAATTCAAATAGTCAATTTGAGAAGCAATTACTACGAGTTTATCAGGAAGATTGTTTCTTAGGATAGTTATTTACATCAAACGCTAGTCCTGCAAGTAATAATTGAAATCCTAGAATGATAAGTAAGGTTGGTAATATAACTGTACCAGTAGGAGCACCAATACCAAGTTTATCATACTCTTCATATTTAAGTAAACCAAAAATAAATCCGTATAAGAAAATGGGTATGCCTGTTATTAAATACAACGTTCCAACATTAAAATCAAATAAAAAGTATTTCAATAAAATTCTTCTTAAGAAAGTGACTAATAACTTGGGAGGAAATTCAAATAATGTTTTTGTGCTGGATAAACCTGATATGTCATCACCATATTTTGCTTTCATTGGCACATCAAATACCACTGCATTGCAAAAGTATAGTTCTGCAATCATGGATGTTTCAAAATAATAACGCTTATGCAGCTTATTGAAATTGACTAACGCAAGCGTTTCATTTTTTATCGCTGTGAATCCGTTGGTAGGATCAAATATATTCCAGTAACCAGAGGCAGCTTTAATTAAGAAACTTAATCCTAAATTACCAATTCGTCGAACAGGAGGCATAGCTTGTAG
>JBKCGZ010000129.1:0-3878 GCA_046303115.1 Bacteroidota bacterium
GCAGGATTTTGCTTCTTGAATTCTTCAATTAGGTATAGGGCAGTATCGCCTGTATCGATAATATCTTCTACGATTATTACATCACGACCTTCGATACTTTCATTTAGTCCGATGACATTTTTTACCACACCAGTTGAAGAGGTTCCTTCGTACGAGCTTACGCGGATGAATCCGATTTCGCAAGGCAATTGAATATTACGAAGTAAATCGGCCATAAAAATCACGGAGCCGTTAAGCACACCAATTACTAAAGGGCGTTTTCCTTGATAGTCTTCGTTTATTTTCTGTCCTAACTCAACACTTTTTGCTTGTAATTCGGCAGCGGTGATAAATGGCACGAATACCTTATCGTGAACTTGTACTTCGTTTTTCATAAGAAGGCACGAAGGTACGCAAATGCAGGGAAAAAGCAGGGGTGTTCGATAATTTAAGCCTTTATTTTTATCGTTTTTGAAGGCGAAATACGATGAGATCTAAAATTAAACGTTTGTAAATGCTTATTATCGGGTAATTGTGAAAGAAAGGATTTATTTTTGCCGACAATTATGCAATTACAATTCGCAGGTAAAGATTTTAAATTAGGAATATTAGGCGGCGGACAATTAGGTCGCATGCTGATTCAGGAAGCTATTAATCTGAATATATCAACGGCGGTTTTAGATCCAGACGCTAATGCTCCATGTAGGTATTTAACAGAGCAATTTGTGGTAGGCGATTTTCGTGATGAAGAAACGGTTTATGCCTTCGGAAAGAATGTGAATTTACTTACGATTGAAATTGAGCATGTGAATATTAATGCATTACTGCGATTAGAAAGTGAAGGTGTGTTGGTTTATCCTCAGCCACAAATTTTAGCAATGGTGCAGGATAAAGGAATTCAAAAAGAATTTTTTGCTTCTCATCAAATTCCTACTGCTGATTTTAAATTGATTCACGATAGAGAGCATTTAAAAGAATTTGTTGGAGAGTTTCCAGCAATTTTAAAGTTGAGAAAAGGCGGTTACGATGGAAAAGGAGTGATGAAGGTAAAAAGTTTGGATGATTTGAAGGATGCTTTTGATGCACCTTGTGTGTTGGAGCAAATGATCGATTTTGATTGTGAGATTGCTGTCATCGTTGCACGAAATAACGCGGGAGAGATTGTTCATTATCCTCCGGTAGATATGGAGTTTAATCCGGATGCGAATTTGGTTGAGTTCTTATGTAGCCCTGCAAGAATTTCAGAAGAGATAAAAGAAAAAGCGATTGCTATTGCGCGTAAAGTGATTGAGAAAACAGGCATGACGGGAATATTAGCAGTCGAAATGTTTGTGACGAAATCAGGAGATGTTTTAGTGAATGAAATTGCACCGAGGCCACATAACAGCGGACATCAAACAATTGAAGGGAATATTACGAGTCAGTATGCACAACACTTACGTGCGATTATGGGATTGCCATTGGGTGATACATCGATTATTATGCCTTCGGTGATGATTAATCTTTTAGGAGAAAAAGGACATACTGGCGAGGCGCACTATGATGGAATTCAGAAAGCGATGGCTAACGGTGGTGTATATGTGCATTTGTATGGAAAGAAAGAAACCAAACCAATGCGTAAGATGGGACATGTAACTGTCCTGGCAGAAACACTTGATGCAGCAATTGCAAACGCAAAAAAAGTTCAACAACAAATAAAAGTTTTAACACGATAAAATCAACAATATGAATAAGCCATTAGTAGGAATCATCATGGGAAGTAACAGTGATTTACCTGTTATGCAGGAAGCCGCTATTATTTTAGAGCAATTTGGAGTTGCCTATGAAATGACAGTTGTTTCTGCACATCGTACTCCAGAGCGTATGTTTGATTATGCTAAGCAGGCAGATAAAAAAGGGATTAAAGTGATTATAGCAGGAGCTGGTGGCGCTGCTCACTTACCTGGAATGGTTGCATCGGTTACGCCGTTACCTGTTATTGGTGTACCGGTGAAATCGAGTAATAGTATTGATGGATGGGATTCGATTTTATCTATTTTGCAAATGCCGAATGGAGTTCCTGTTGCAACAGTGGCTTTGAATGCTGCACAAAATGCAGGAATATTAGCTGCGCAAATTTTAAGTGCAGGTGATAAGAAATTATTGAAGAAGGTTTCTGATTTTAAAAACGGATTAAAAGATAAAGTGTTGAAGGCGGCGAGTGAAATGGAGAAAAGCAGTAAGCCATCAAGAGTTGTAAAAAAGAAAACAAAGTAAATTCAATTTAATAACCAATTAAATCCTTTCCATTTTCAACGGGGGATCAATCATTTTTATGAAAAAAAATTTAATAGCGGCATGCGTTGCCGTTGGGATGTGTTTACCATTTATTTCTTGTGCGCAAGTGCAGCAAGAATGGAAAGGAGTATTTTCAGAATTGGAAGTTTCTCCGCATCAATCACTACTTACCAATGTTTTGACATCAGCTGCTGATAGCGGATGGAAAGCAGGCTTGTTTTGTTTTTCGCCTGGCGGAATAAAAGAGTTGTCTAATCAAGCTGTTTATATGCAAAATCGATTTCGTAATACAGATAAAATCAGATGTTATTATGAAACCAGAAGGTTTAATCAGTATGCTGAAAATAATTTGATGATTGGTTATGGGAAGAAATACAGTAACACCATTAATGCAGGATTGACAATTAATTTTCAGTCGCAAAAGTTCAGTAACGATTATTTAGTAAAGTCGTCACTGTTAGTGCAGCCATCTTGTATAGTTCAATTTAATCCAAAACTCAATGCATACGCTCGATTATCTGTTGCTACATTGAAATCTTCGAGGAGAATTGATGGTTTAGTGATTGCATTACGATACCATTATAGTGATCATGTTGTGATGAATATCGATGCTGGATTATCGCAGTATCATGCGGATTGTTTCATCGGAATTACGTATTTACCTACTGACGATTTAAAGCTGCAAATGCGTTTCGATTGTTTGTCGGCTGCTACTGCGTTTCAGATAGCGTATACTAAAAAACGAATAGGGTATATTGTCGGTTCGAAGTATCATTTGCCTTTAGGATTATCGCCTTTTATCGGAATAACAACAACACTGTAAGATGAGAAAGGCTTTGATTTTATTTGGACTAATCATTTGTTATGAAGTTCAAGCGCAGAATAATACATCTGATTTTGGCTATAACATCAGTGATGATGAATTAGTAAATGCTAATTTTCAAGATCAGTTGATTGTCGATAGCGCAGATTATTTAAAAATTAATTTTGCTGATAGGAGTGTGTTGTTGCAATCAGGACTTTTCTCAAATACAGAAGTTGATTCGATTCTTAATTATCGAAATCGATATGGCTTTTTTTATTCGATAGAAGAACTGCAGGCCATAGAGGTAATCAGTATTAGTCGGCTGGAGATACTTAAGTCAATACTCTCTTTTGAGCTACCAACATCATTTAATGATATTGCGAATTTTAAAAAGATGGATGGTCGGATTGTAGCGCGAATGGCTATTCCTTTTTTGAAAAATAATAAGAGTGAAGATGAAAATTATAATGGAAATAATTTTCGCGAAGCAATTGGTTTGAAATTAAATCTTAATGAGAAAATCAATTTCGTTTTTAATGCTGAGAAAGATGCAGGAGAATTGTTTCAATTCGCGAAAAAGGTAAAAGGATTCGATTATAATTCGGCTCATCTAACGCTAAAGAACATCCGAAGATTTAATAGAATTGTTTTGGGAGATTATCAGATACAATTAGGGCAAGGATTAGCCATTTGGCAGGGGATGTCGCTGGGAAAAACATCTGATATCGTAACGATTCGAAAACAAGAGGCAGGAATCAAAGATTACAATGGAATGTCGGAGTTTGGATTTTTCAGAGGTGTAGCCATTGAATATAAA
>JBKCGZ010000130.1:0-6098 GCA_046303115.1 Bacteroidota bacterium
TAATTAACCAAACAAAATTAAAAAATAAAAAATTCGCAATTATTATTATTGGTTTAATACTTATAACAACACTTGATTTTTTAACAAACGGTCTATTTATTTTAAGTGCTTTGCGAGATAGTTTCCTCGACAAGACCTTATCCAACTATTATCATAAAGAAACTATTAATATATGGTTAAGATATATCTCATTCATACTAGTTGCTATTACAATCTATGCTAGTTATCAAAATGTAATACTAGATGCATTTAAAAATAAAACAAGAGTTTATTTTGAAATTGCTGTTCATGTAATTATCCTGTGGATTGCAAGCAGCGAGTTGATTAACTGGATGGATATTTACAATTCGGAGCAAACCGACAAACTTGGATTAAGCATACTTTGGGGAATTTACTCACTAATATTAATCACTATCGGAATTTGGAAAAAAAATAAATCAATTCGTATCGGAGCAATTGCATTATTTGGATTTACTCTTTTAAAATTATTCTTCTACGACCTATCGCAACTTAATACAATCGATAAGACTATTGTTTTTGTAATTTTAGGCGTATTACTTCTGATAATTTCATTTTTATACAACAAATACAAACACCTAATATCGGATGAGAAAATCGGCGATTAATTTTTTTCTTGACTTCACTCGACAAAAAAGACTTATCAACTTATAAATCTTCAAATTGTCAATCCCGATAGCTATCGAGTCAAATTATCAAATCAAACCCAGAAGTTCGAGAACCCTCACTCACCGGTTTATGTTTTTTCAAATTAACCCATCGCGAAGCCTCGCGAGCATATTAACTCATTAGCACATTATTTTTTCTTATTTTTATCAACACCAATTCACCCCATCTTGAAACGCAATTTACTTCTCCTCGCTGGTCCGCTGTTGTTTGTTTTTATTAGTAAGCTACCTGCTTTTGATAGTAGTCAACCTGAAATGATGGCTATGCTCGGACTCGTATGCTGGGTGGCGCTATGGTGGTTTACAGAGGTAGTTCACATTGCAATCACTTCCCTCCTGCCATTTGTATTATTACCATCGCTTGGCATCATTGATATTAAAGAGACCGCTGCGCAATACATGGATCCAATTCTGTTTTTATTCATTGGTGGATTTATTATTTCATTCGCGATTGAGAAATGGGGATTGCATAAACGTGTAGCCCTTCGAATACTTTCAATCACTGGTAAAAATCCTGCGCAACTTTTACTGGGTATCATGATTACCTCCTATTTTATTTCGATGTGGATTTCCAATACGGCAACGGTAATGATGTTATTATCGGCGGTTATGGCTATCATCTATCAACTCGATCATCATTATAACGATAAACATCAACATCGCAAATTATCTTCTGCACTATTAATTGGATTAGCATACGCAGCTACAATTGGTGGAATGGCAACACTCGTTGGGACTCCTACTAACATGATATTTTATCGTGCTTACCTTGAAGCCTATCCGCTACAAAATGATTTATCGTTTATCAGTTGGTTTAAAGTTGGATTCCCGATATCAATTTTACTATTGCTAATTACCTGGATGATTTTGAAAATAAACATCAGCAAGAAAGAACAAGAAATTAACTTCGATATTTCAATATTTAAAAAAGCACATCAAGATCTAGGAAAATTTTCCAGCGAAGAAAAAACAGTAGGATTAATTTTTATTTCTACAGCACTTCTTTGGTTTACTCGTGCTGATATTCCTTTGGGAAGTTTTACGATTAAAGGTTGGTGCAATTTATTTCCTTACCCAAATCAAATGCAAGACAGCACTGTCGCGATTATTTGTGCATTGCTATTGTTTATTCTCCCTGCATCTGAAAAAGGAAAAAGCATTTTAGAATGGAAGGATACTGCTAAACTACCATTCGATATTCTATTACTCTTCGGTAGTGGATTCGCGCTAGCAAAAGGATTTGAATCAAGCGGACTAAGCAAATACCTGGCTTCGCAATTGAACTTTTTAAATGGTGTTCATCCGTTGATGATTTTATTAATCGTTTGTATGATCATTACTATCATCAGTGAATTTGCTTCTAATGTGGCGAGTATTCAATTAGCCTTACCTATTTTAATTGCACTACAAAATGCGATGCACTTACACCCTATGGTCTTGTTAGTTCCTGCAACATTAGCAGCATCACTAGGATTTATGATGCCAGTTGCTACGGCTCCCAATACAATTGTTTTCAGCAGCGGACATATCAAAACCAGTGAAATGGGATTCGTTGGATTCTGGGTAAACATATCAGGGATCGTTATTATCAGTTTAACCTCTTACTTCTTACTTGCATAAAAATGAAAAGTCTTCCATTAATTGTATTTATTTCGCTCTTGATGATTGGAAAGTTTTCCAACGCACAATCATTTTATCCCGATGTAACGAATTACGAAATTCATTTGCACGATGTAAATCATAATACAAAAAACATTACCGCTACTACGAAGGTCAAGTTTACTGTAACCACAAATAACACCTCGCAAATTGATTTAAGTCTTGAGCAATTTACAATTGATAGCCTTTTACAAAATGGTCAACCATTAACGTATACCTACAACGATACATTAATCCGGATTAATTTAAGCACGCCAATGAATATCGGCGATACTTCCACTATTGAAATTTCTTATCACGGAATTGCACATACAGAAGCTAGTGGATGGGGAGGATTTCATGTAGATGCGAACTATGCATTTAATATGGGAGTTGGATTTGAAACTGATCCGCATAACTATGGTCGTTGTTGGTATCCTTGTGTTGAAACGTTTACCGATAAAGCATTGTATGATTTTTATATCACTACCAACGCCAATAAAAAAGCCTTTTGTAATGGCACTTTGAATGGTCAAACAACAAACACTAACGGAACCATAACCTGGAACTGGATAATGAATGATCCTATTCCGACTTACCTCGCTTCCGTTGCTATTGGACCTTATACTACCTGGCAGCGAAATTACCAGGGACTACCAATTGAGATTGCTTGTACGAGTACGGATAGTGCTGCCGTTAGTGCATCGATGATTCATTTGAATGATGTACTTGGATATTTTATTAATGCCTACGGAAATTATGCTTTTGATAAAGTCGGTTATTGTTTAGTCCCCTTTAATGCAGGCGCAATGGAGCATGCAACAAGTATTCATATTGGGAAAGCCTATTTCAATGGATTGTTAACCTATGAAACGTTGTGGGCACATGAGCTAGCGCATATGTGGTGGGGCGATAAAGTCACCTGCGAAACTGCGGCAGACATGTGGTTGAATGAAGGATTCGCTAGTTTTAATGAAGCTTATGTCACCGAACAACTTTATGGAAACGATGCCTACAAAGCATATAATCTGAGCAACCATAAAGGAGTATTGCAGTTTTCTCATATCACTGATAATGGATATCTGCCTTTAAATAATATTCCGATGAGTTGCACTTATGGTCCAACCGTATATAATAAAGGTGCTGATGTAGCTCGTACATTGCGACATTATTTAGGAGACAGTTTGTTCTTTGTTGGATGTCAGCAGTACATGAACAGCCGCCAATATGGAAACGGAAATAGTTATCAGCTGCGTGATGACATCACCAACTCAACAGGAATAAATGTCAATCGTTTTTTTGATGATTGGGTATTTACTCCGGGATTTCCACATTTTTCAATTGATAGTGTTATTCAAACAGCAAATGGAAACACCTGGAATTATCAGATATACTCAAAGCAAAAATCAAAAGGCAATCAGCATTTGTATGAGATGCCAGTAAAAATTACAGCCTACGATTACGCTAATAATTACGATACAACTTTTACAATTTTGATTAACCAATCAACACAATCATTTACTGTTTCCAGTACTCATACTTTTAATGAATACTACGTTGATGTAAATGATGAAATGGCCGATGCACAAATCGACATTCGTAAATCAGTTGTAGGTCCTATCAGCAGTAATACAGGCGTTGCATTTTCAGAAGTAAATTCATCTGTAACGGTAACGAATGCACCAGCAGGAAATAACCTAATAAACATTACGCATCACTTTGTAGCTCCAGATGCATTTCAATCTCCACATCCAATTCGCTTAAGCGATTATCGATATTGGTCGGTAGGTGGAAATTTCAATACTGGTTTCCGTGCGAAAGCTAACTTCTTATATAACGGTTCAGCTAATATGTCGACAGGCTACTTAGATAATAATTTAATTACAGGTTTAGAAGATAGTTTGGTATTGGTCTATCGTTCGGGTGCATCCGAAGATTGGACAATCGTTACGAATAGTACATTAGTAAAATCAGGAAGTGCGACTGACAAAATCGGATATATCACCGTTGATACTTTAAAGAAAGGAGAATATTGTTTAGGCTATAGAGATTACACTGTTGGATTAAACGATGAACTTCATATTAAAAGAAGCTATCTGACGATAACTCCAAATCCATCGAAAGATACTTTTTCAATAAAAGTTGATGGAGTTGAAAAAGCAAATTACACTATTAGCATTTATGATGTTGCAGGAAAAGAAGTTTATAATAATGTGATTAATCAACTATCTCCGATATCGTGGCATCCTAAAAATCTTCAAAAAGGCATATACCTGGTAAACTTAATGAGTGAAGGAAGAGTAATTGAATCCAAGAAAGTAGTTTATCAATAGCTATTGACCAATCACTTTCCAGTTATCAGTATCCTTCGGCGAAATAGGGTCTTGATTATTTTTATACATCTGATGCATATAGCTTGCTCTATCTGCAATATGCTCTTTGAGAATGGCTGGAGAAACCACTTTCATATGCTCTAACCAACTCATAATCCAGCCCACTAACTCAATATTGATTGTACATTGCATTTCCATATGAAAACTTCCGTCGCTTAGCTCTTTAAACTTCTGTGTCTTATGCCAAAAGCGATTAGAAATATAAATACCAGCGCTCTTACTGATATGAATAACTATTTTATAAACCTTCGTATCAGCAGTATTATGTACGCCAAACTTAGTATTAAGATAATTATCGATTAGTTTTTGGTTTCCCTTCATGTTAAATCGCTTATCTAAAACAGCAATCGATTCTATCGCATCCAACTCAATAACATGAAGTGCCTTATTAGAATTCTTATAGTGACATCCTAATAAATGAACAGTGCCTCTGTGATAAATCAAACGCATTGGTTCAAAATTGACATCCACTAAATGTTCATGATCATAACACTTGATACTAACAACTATCTTGTTGGTTATTGCCTTCAATAATTCCTTTAAGAATTTCTTATGTTTTGATTTATAAATGAACTCAGACCATTCGCTATTCACGACAGAATTACCTGGCACCAGCTGAACGATTTCAGGGAAACTATCCAGAGATACCCCCTTTTTCACATCCATGATTTGCGACAATGTATCACCAGTTACTTTCTTAAGCCATTTAGTCTTGAAATGCTCAATCAAAAACAAGTTTACATACTCCTGAAAAGATAAAGATGTATCATTTTCGCTGGACACAATCATCCACGTTTTCTTGTTGAAAACCCCTTCGCTAACGGCGACGTGAATCTGTGGAGTATTTAAAACTTCACTTATCTTTGTTAAGTCACGGTAAATCGTTCGCTCGGAACAATTATAACCCAATGACTTTAATTTTGGATTTAAAGTAGCTACTGTTTCTGGCCCAATCGACAAGAATCGAATAACGGCCAAAATGCGTTCTATTTGCATAAAGGTTGAATGGTCCGCAAATATTTTAATTAATATTTACATTTCCAAAATTATTTATATAAAATTTAATTAATAGTTCAATTAAAATAGTGTTATGAGTGAAAAGTACCCTGTAATAGAGTTAAAAAAAGGAAAGGAAAAATCAGTTTTAGCAAAACACCCTTGGGTATTCAGTGGTGCCATTGCTAAAGAACCGAAGGATTTAAATGCGGGAACTATCGTTTCGGTAATTGACAATAATAAAAACTACCTTGCTACCGGACATTTTCACAAGGCAACTATCTCTGTAAGATGTCTCGATTTCGAGAATAACACCATCGATTTAGCCTTCTGGACAAAAAAAATTCAAAACGCCTATAACTTCCGAAACACATTAGGCTTAATA
>JBKCGZ010000131.1:0-4451 GCA_046303115.1 Bacteroidota bacterium
ATTAAAAAAATATCATCTTGAAATTTTAAGCGGATTGTTTGCAGATAGTAAACATGAGGTATATAACAAGCTCAATAATTTTTTAGTCGAGATAGAATGGGTTTTAGAAGAACCGCCTCGCGATTATGATTTTGTTTACGACCAAATTGTTTCTTTCGGCGAATTGATATCTACAACGATTGTAAGTGAATGGCTGAATGATAATGGCATTACTAACCAGTGGTTAGATGTTCGTGATTGTTTAATCACTGATAATAATTATCGCGAAGGTAAAATCGATTGGGAAGTGAGCACTAACCTTTTTCAATCGCGATTGAATGATATCTTCAAACAATCAAAGATTGTCATCACGCAAGGATTTATTGGAAGCACCACCGAAAACTTTTCGATCACTTTAGGTCGTGAAGGATCTGATTATACTGCAGCCATTATTGCGCATATTATGAATGCAGAATCAGTTACTATTTGGAAAGATGTACCAGGAGTTTTAAATGCAGATCCGAAGCAATTTAAAGATGCTCAAAAATTAATTCAGTTGAGTTATCAGGATGCAATTGAATTAGCTTATTACGGAGCTTCTGTTATTCATCCGAAGACCATCAAACCACTCGAAAATAAAAATATTCCACTGTATGTAAAATCGTTTTTAGAACCAGGTAGCAAAGGCACTGTTATCGGAAAGGATCTTGAAACGAAACCACTTATCCCCTCCTTCATTTTTAAATCGAATCAGGTATTAATCAGTATTGCAGCAAAAGATTTTTCCTTTATTGCAGAAGAAAATTTAAGTGAAATTTTTTCTGATTTTGCAAATGCAGGAATAAAATTAAACCTGATGCAAAACTCTGCTATTAGTTTTTCTGTTTGTATTGATGACACTCCCAAAAAGGATTCCCTAATTGAAAAATTAAGAGCTAAATACAAAGTAAAATACAATTCAAGTTTGCAACTATACACCATTCGACATTATTATCCTTCAACAATTGAATCGTTAACTGTTGGAAAAGAAATATTGCTGGAGCAAAGAAGTAGAACAACCGCACAATTAGTTACAAAAGACCTACCCAAATGAAAGACCCTCTTATAGAAAACAGACCCGCTAACAAAAGCAGCTTAATTATCTGGTTGTTTGTTGGCTGCTTCATGATATTTACAATGGTTGTTGTTGGCGGCATTACTCGTTTAACAGGATCAGGATTATCGATTACAGAATGGAAAGTCGTGACGGGAGTTATTCCTCCACTTAATCAAGTGGAATGGGAAAGTGAATTTTTCAAATATCAACAGATACCCCAATATAAATTAATCAACTCCAATTTTACATTAGAAGATTTTAAATTCATTTATTTCTGGGAGTACATCCATCGGTTAATTGGCCGAACTATCGGACTCATATTTTTATACGGTCTCATCACTTATTACATGCGGGGTGTCATTTCTAAGGAACTAATGCCTAGATTAATATTCATGTTTGTTTTAGGTGGAATACAAGGTTTTTTAGGTTGGTATATGGTGAGCAGTGGACTAACCGAAAATGTGAGAGTAAGTCACATCAGGCTGGCCATTCATTTAACATTTGCCTTTATCACTTTCGGTTACATATTTTGGGTAGCTCTTACACAATTGTTTCCAGTTAAATATACTAACAACTACGCCTATACCCGATATAAAAAATACGGATGGACATTATTATTACTTGTGATTTTACAAGTAATTTATGGGGCGTTTGTTGCGGGAACAAAAGCAGGTATGGTATACACTACATGGCCATTGATGGAAGGAGAATGGGTGCCTGAATCAATGACCTACATGTTACAAAAAGATGGCATCGGCAGTTTAATTAATAACCTTGCAAGTGTTCAATTCATTCATCGTTCGCTAGCCTATTTAATCTCTGTAATTGTAGTTTTGCTAATTGTGAAAGTCTGGAAAGACAAACAACTTGAATCAGGTCAAAAGAATAGTGCTTATGTGTTAGGCGGATTAGTAATCGTTCAAATTGTATTAGGAATTTACACTTTGCTAAACAGTGTTCCTGTTGCATTAGGTGTGATTCATCAAGCTACGGCCTTTTTTGTATTCGCAACTACTATTTATTTTATTTATCGACTTGCGTATGCATCGATGAAAGAGAAAATTGTATTTGTTGACGACGAAGAATAAATGAAAATCACACCTAGTGAACTTACAAAAAGCGGTTATGAATTGTATGCTCAATTGCAGCATAGTGATATAGCTGCGTTTATCCAGCCGTATATTTTTAGAAAGAATTTTGCTTCGATATTTTACTGGACATTTAATGCACTTGTATTAGCATTATCGCTGTACAAAATATTTACGTGTGAAATAGGAATAGGAGAATCATTTGGAAAATTTGCTTTAGGATTTTGTTTGTTGCTTCCACTCATTCCTATTCATGAATTAATACACGGCTTATTCTATAAACTTGATGGAGCTGCAAAGGTTCAATACAAAGCTAATTTCAGAAAGTTTATTTTCTATGCGATGTCAGACCAATACGTAATTAACTTTTATTCGTTTGTCATTTTAGCCATTGCTCCTTTTGTGATAATTAACACCTTACTCATAATTGGAAGTATAACGACCTCAGGTGGATGGCATTTTTTATTTGCTGGAGCTCTTTTCATGCATACTGCAGGATGTGCCGGAGATTTTGCACTAATCAGCTATTTTCTTGAAAACGATAGCAAACGACTCGTTACCTACGATGATATTTCATTAGGCATGTCGTATTTCTACAAAAAGGGCAATAATTCGTAAAGCATAATCGTATTCATTCTTATTTTTTTTAATTTCGGACTTCATTCTATTTACCTATGAAGAAGATTACTGCGTTGTTATTTTTAACGATTCTTACTGCTTTCGCAAGTATGGGACAATTGGTAGACCCTGTAAAATGGAGCTATCGCGTTGAACAAAAAGGACAAGAGGCTACTTTGATATTTAAAGCTACTGTCGACAAAGGATGGCATGTGTATTCTCAGTTTATTCCTGATGGAGGACCAATACCAACTTCATTTACGTTTACTCCTGATAACAATTATACTTTAGTTGGAAAGGTTTCAGAACCAAAAGGCGAAGAAATTTTCGATTCTAACTTTGATATGAAATTAAAGTATTTCGAGAACACAGCAGAGTTTAAGCAAAAGATCAAACTAACCTCAAATAATGCATTTAAACTGAAAGGTGTTGTTGAATCGATGGCTTGTAACGATAAAAACTGTACACCTCCGAATGCTGTTGATTTCGAATTTTCAATCGCAGGCGAGGCTTCAACTGAAGTAATTGGTCCTGAAGCGCCGACAACCACCACAGAAACAGAATCAGCTAGTGTTACTACTACTGCTGAAGTAATCACAACGAATTCTAAAATTCCTCTTCCTTCCAGCGACTTAAGCAAATTAGAACCAGCATGTAATAATGGTGGCTCTATAGAAGCAGAAGACAAAAGTTATTTAGGAATATTTATAGCGGGAATGATAGGCGGAATTCTTGCGCTCCTTACACCTTGCGTTTTCCCAATGATTCCTATGACCGTAAGCTTCTTTACGAAAAGAAGTCCAACACGCGCAAAGGGGATACGCAATGCCGTTATCTATGCACTATCAATCATTTTGATCTATGTGACCATCGGATTCTTTGTTACCGTAACACTAGGGTCAGATGCGTTGAATGATTTGGCGAGTAGCGTTTTCTTCAATTTATTATTCTTCGTCATCTTCTTCATATTTGCACTTTCGTTCCTTGGAGCATTTGAAATCACCTTACCCAATTCATGGTTGAATAAAGCGGATTCTGCCTCTGAAAAAGGGGGCTTGATAGGAATCTTCTTTATGGCCTTTACATTGAGTTTGGTCTCTTTCTCTTGTACAGGTCCTATTATCGGAACCTTATTAGTTGAAGCAGCGAAAGGTTCTAGTTACTTAGGTCCTATTATGGGCATGACAGGATTTTCATTTGCGTTGGCAATTCCTTTTGCATTTTTTGCAGCATTCCCAGGTTGGTTAAATTCATTACCAAAATCTGGCGGTTGGTTAAATAGCGTAAAAGTAGTTTTAGGATTTTTGGAATTAGCTTTAGCATTGAAATTCTTATCGAATGTTGACTTAGCATACCATTGGGGATTCTTAAAGCGTGAATTATTCATCGCTCTTTGGGTTACTATTTTCGGATTAATGTCGTTGTACCTAATTGGCAAATTAAAATTCTCTCACGATAGCGACTTACCATACATTGGAACAACAAGAATCATTTTTGCAATTGTTGCATTTGCATTTACCTTTTATTTAATTCCAGGATTATGGGGAGCACCTTTACGCCTTATCAGTGGATTCCCACCTCCTGAATTCTATAAGGAATGGAATCAAGGTGGCACAGCTTCAGAACATGGCCAAGGAGGAGAATCATGTCCGCATAACCTAAATTGTTAC
>JBKCGZ010000132.1:0-4026 GCA_046303115.1 Bacteroidota bacterium
GAGCTGAAAGATGTAAGTTGGTTTCAACCTAATCCTGAAACATCATTAGATTTTTTCAAACAGTTTAATGTCCCCTTAAATGCTACAATTATTGATGTAGGTGGCGGCGATAGTTTTCTTGTAGATCATTTACTTGAATTAGGTTATACCGATATTACGGTGTTGGATATTTCTGAATCAGCAATTGAAAGAGCAAAAGGTCGTCTAGGTGAAAAAGCAAATCAGGTAAAATGGATTATTGAAGACGCTGCAAAATTTCGTCCAATGGAGATGTACTACTTCTGGCATGACAGAGCAGCATTTCATTTTTTGACGGATGAAAACGAAATTAGTAATTACCTCGAAACAGCACAACAGTTTATTAATCCAAATGGTGTTTTAGTAATTGGAACGTTCTCTGAAAAAGGTCCTACCAAATGCAGCGGTATTGAAATCAAACAGTATTCGGAAAATTCAATGACGGAAAGATTAAAAAAATACTTTGATAAAGTTAAATGCATTACTGTTGATCATAAAACTCCATTTGAAACCATTCAGAATTTTGTCTTTTGTAGTTTCAAAAAAAACACATAATTTGTAAAAATTAACTCGCGTATTCTTGTCCCCATTAATGTAAGGTGTGAATGCTTCGTATTTAAAAATAAAGTTTAAAAGTAATTAACCTATTAAAATCAAAATCATGAACAGAATACAAGCAATTTTAACAATCGATACAGATAATCTCCCCGATAATTTTCAGGAGATCATCAAGCATGAACAAGAAGTAGTAGCGCAATGGAAAGAGGAAGGAATTCTTGAAAGTCTTTATTTGCGCCAAGGAAGAAACGGTGCGGTACTAATTTTTAAAGATATCGACCAAGCAAGAGCCGAAGAGTTAATGGCAACGCTTCCGCTTTATCCGCTAAGAAAAAGTATTGAATACTATTCGCTGATAAAGCAATTTTAAAAACAGCATTTAATGTATAGAGGCACGGCGCAATTATTTGCGCCGTTCTTATTTTCTACTTAATTATGTATTGATCCGCATCCTTATTCGCAGGGAATCGTTTTCGAAAAGCTAATAGGTCTTTGTAGTTTAAAGTGATAGTTTCAATTCCTTCTTTATTTGGTTTTAATGTCGATAGTTTATTTCCTAACATATCTAACGCAAATGAATAACCGTTATAAGCAATCTCATTTCCATCTTTTCCTACACGATTAACACCACAAACATACGCTTGATTTTCGATGGCGCGAGCAATTAATAATTGCTGCCATGCATAACTACGCACCGCAGGCCAATTAGCTACATTAATCATTACATCGTAACGATACTCATTTTTCGAATCAATATTTCTACTCCAAATAGGGAAGCGTAAATCATAACAAACTAAAGGCATTATCTTCCATCCTTTCAATTCAACAATCAGCGCTTTATTTCCCTTTGTGAAAACGGTATCTTCTTTCGCCATGCTGAATAAATGTCGTTTGTTATAATGTTCAGAAGTTCCATCAGGACGCATCCAGATAAAGCGATTGTAATACTTATTTTTTTCTTTGATGATAATACTTCCACAAATGACCGACTTCATACTCTTCGCGGTCTCTTGCATCCATTGCATGGTAAAGCCATTCATCGCCTCCGCACATTGTTTTACGTTCATCGTAAATCCGCTGTTAAACATCTCCGGTAATACAATAATGTCTGTCGATTTTGGTGTAATGCGAAGTAATAGTTTGTTCAAATGTTTGATGTTGGCAAGCGCATCTTCCCATTTCAACTGTGTTTGAACAAGTGTAATTTTTAAATCTTTCATTTGATGCGATGTATTTTTTCTGCTGCTTTTTCTAAGGTTACATTATCCTTCGCAAAGCAAAAGCGTAACATTTTTGTATCAACAGGTGATGAATAAAACACAGAAACAGGAATGGATGCAATTCCAAATTCTTTGGTTAAACGAATGGCAAGGTCTGTATCTTTCTCATTCGAAAATGAAGAGTAATCCAGTAATTGAAAATAAGAACCTTTGCACGGAGTAAATGCGAAAGAGCATCCTTCAATTAGTGAAAGAAAGTAATCACGCTTAGCTTGATAAAAAGAAGGTAGATTTAAATAATGTTCTTCGTTTTTTAAGTAGGCCGCTAATGCAACTTGCAAGGGAGTGTTCACTGAAAAGACTAAGAACTGATGCACCTTTCTAAATTCTTTCATTAAATATTCGGGAGCTAAACAATAACCTGTTTTCCATCCTGTAGCATGAAATGTTTTTCCGAAGGAGTAAACAATCACACTTCTGTTTTTCAAATTTTCAAATCGTGCTACACTTTGATGTATTTCTCCATCAAAAATAATATGCTCATATACTTCATCACTCAATACAATAATGTTTGTATCTCTTGTGATTGCATCTAACTGTTCAAGATCATAAGCTGATAAGATTGTACCCGAAGGATTATGAGGAGTATTTATCATAATCATCTTTGTCTTCGATGTAATCATCTGCTTTACTTCTTCCCAATTAATTCGGTAGTCCGGTGGCGTTAGTGAATATGGTTTTACAATTCCTCCTGCTAATTCAATTGCAGGCTTATAACTATCGTATGCAGGTTCAAAAATGATGACTTCATCACCCTTATTAATAAATGCAGTAATAGCGGTATATAGTGCCTGTGTTCCTCCAGCTGTAATGGTGATTTCACTTTCAGGATTATAGTAGGCTCCGTGAACCTTTTCTGTTTTCTTCGATAATTCTTCACGAAGTGGAAGTAATCCGGGCATCGGTGCATACTGATTATGATTATTCATCATTGCCTGATGATATAATTCAATCAACTCGCGCGAAACTTCAAAACTTGGAAACCCCTGACTTAAATTAATTGCGCCCGTTTCATTCGCTAGTCCCGACATAATTGTAAATATCGTGGTGCCTACATGTGGTAATTTACTCTCAATACTGTTCATCCGAAGAAAATATTAATTGTTCAAATATACTCGCAATTATTGTGATAAAAGAGTCACTAAAAATTTATCTTTACCTTTTAAATTATAAATATGAAAATTATACGTTTCGTTTTAATAAGCCTTTTAGGTTTAAGTATTAGCAATGTAAATGCACAAACAACAGTAGGGCTCATTCAGAATAATGGAAATACTATTTCTGATGGATATACTTTGTTTAGTCCGATGAGTAGCTTTAATTCTTATTTGATAGATCGTTGTGGTAAGCAGGTTAAAACTTGGACAAGCACCTATCGACCAGCATTAGGGTCTTATCTCATGGATGATGGTTCATTAATCAGAACTGGTAATACAATGAATACTTTTTTCAACGCAGGCGGTAGAGGTGGAGCCATTCAAAAATATGATTGGAATGGAAATTTAGTTTGGAGTTATATTTTAAGTGATTCGTTAAATTGTCCGCATCATGATATTTGTCCTTTACCTAATGGAAATATATTAGTCATTGCATGGGAGGTAAAGAACAGTGCAACAGCAATTGCGAATGGAAGAAATCCGAGTTTAGTAACTCCTAAATTATGGAGTGAACAAATTTTAGAAATTCAACCTGTAGGAAGTAACGGAGGAAATATTGTATGGGAATGGCATCTTTGGGATCATTTAGTACAAGAGTTTGATTCGACAAAAGCAAATTATGGAAGTGTAGAAAGCGCACCGCAATTAGTCAATATTAATTTTAATGCAAGCGCTACGAATGCTGATTGGATTCATTTGAACTCTGTAGATTACAATCCTACACTTGATCAAATTGTACTGAGTAATCACGCATTTGGAGAAATCTGGATTATCGATCATAGCACAACAACAGCACAAGCCGCTAGTCATGCTGGAGGTAATGCAGGGCGTGGTGGCGATCTACTTTACCGATGGGGAAACCCTTCTGCTTATAATGCTGCAGGCGCACAACAATTTTTCGGGCAACATAATGCGCATTGGATAAAGCCCGGTTTACCCTATGAAAATCAAATCATGGTTTTTAATAATGGCATTGCTCGTCCCGGAGGAAATTATTCTACCATAGAAATTAT
>JBKCGZ010000133.1:0-3128 GCA_046303115.1 Bacteroidota bacterium
GAATTTGATTGATGCAACGATGGAAAAGTATATTCAATCAGAGCGACAAAAAACAATCAATGCTTTAGAAAACATTGAAAAGAAAATGGTGCAGGCAATCAAGAAGAAGAACGAAAACTCTTTGAATGTTTGTAAGCAAATTGTTGATGAAGTATTCCCTCATAATCATCCGCAAGAAAGAGAGCAATCGTTAATACCGTTTTACTTGAAAGGTGGTGTAAGTGGTATTGATTACTTGTATAATCATATCGAGCCATTAGATAATAACATATTGGTTGTAGTAACTGAATAGCTATGAAAAATAATACACGCAATCCATTTAATTTAATTGTACTGGTATCTGCTTTAGGTTACTTTGTCGATTTATTCGATTTGCAATTATTCAATTTAGTAAGTAAAGAAAGTTTGAAAGGAATTGGAATCGTTGATCCGAAGTTAATTGACCTTTACGATTATCAATTATTCCTTTGGCAAATGGGAGGCATGTTGGTCGGCGGAATTTTATGGGGAGTGCTAGGCGATAAAAAGGGAAGGAAATCAGTTTTATTCGGGTCGATCTTATTGTATTCGTTAGCTAATATCGCGAATGCCTTTGTTTGGAATGTAGAGCAATATGCTTTTATGCGTTTTATTACGGGATTAGGTTTAGCGGGTGAGTTAGGTGCTGCGGTTACGTTAGTATCTGAAACAATGCATAAAGAGTCGAGAGGGTGGGGGACGATGCTTGTTGCAGTTGGAGGAGCTTTAGGCGCTGTAGTCGCATCTTCATTAGTTGGTTGTAATTTAAGTTTTGGTGCTTTTGCTAATTGGCAAGTTGCTTACCTTATTGGTGGCGTTTTAGGTTTATTGTTATTATCACTTCGAGTAGGAACGATTGAATCAGGAATGTTTAAGTCATTAAATGAAAATGTAGAAATCAAGCGTGGTGATTTACTAATGATTTTTGGGAGTAAGGAACGTTTGTTTAAGTACTTACTTTGTTTAGCAATCGGAATTCCTATTTGGTGTAGTGTTGGAATATTAATGAAGTTCAGTGTTAAGTTGTCTGGTCCTGACTTATTAAATATTATTGGTGGCCCAGCTTTAATAACAAAGGCCGTTATGTTTACCTATCTTGGGTTTTCATTTGGCGATTTATTAAGTGGCGGAATGTCGCAGCTCATGAAGAGTAGAAAAAAAGTGCTTTATATCTATCTGTTTTTTTGCGCATTGTTTTACTTCGGATTTTTATATTCGACAGATATTAGTTTAGATTTATACTACTTTTATTTCTTCTTGTTAGGTGTTACATCAGGCTACTGGACCATCTTTGTTACGATGGCTGCTGAACAATTTGGAACTAATTTAAGAGCAACAGTAGCCACTACAACTCCAAATGTTGTCAGAGGTTCTGTCGTGCCAATCGTATTGTTGTTTAAATATTGGGAGCCATCATTGGGGACAATAAACTCCGCAGTTGCATTAGGTGTAATTTGTTTTATACCTGCCTTCATCGGTATCTATTTTATAAAGGAAACATTTAATAAAGAATTAGATTATCATGAGCAATAAAAAGACATTAGTTTTAGGTGCTTCAACAAATCCTGAGCGATATTCATATCGCGCAATTCTTAGTTTGTTATCTCATGGACATGAAGTCTGTGCTGTTGGATTACGTGATGGAAAAATTGGTGAATGTGTGATTGTAAAGGAGCAATTAACCTTCGAAGATGTAGATACTATAACTGTTTATGTAAATCCAGATAATCAGAAAGTATATTTTGATTACATTCTTCGCATCAATCCAAAGCGAGTGATTTTAAATCCTGGAACTGAAAATCCTGAATTAGAAAAGAAGCTTACTGCAAACAATATCCCATTCGAACATGCTTGCACTTTAGTGTTGTTAGCTTCTAATCAATATTAGATTCGCTAATAAAAGTAAAGGATGTACCAACGCCTACTTCAGAATCAACACGAACTTTCATCTGATGGAAATTAGCAATCGTTTTTACAATTGGTAGTCCTAAGCCAAATCCTTCCGCTGTTGAATTATGTAATCGTTTAAAGCGATCAAAAATAGTAGGTATTTCTTCTTTCTTCATTCCAATACCAGTATCTTTTATTTCAATCGTAAATTCATTGCCGGTTGTTTTGGTTGTGATAATAATATTACCACCTTCTTTATTGTATTTGATGGCATTATTAATCACGTTTGTAAACATGGTATATAAAAGCGCTTTGTTACCTGGATTGATTTCTATGTTCTCGTAAAACTGGCGAATGATTTTAATATCTTTCTCCATCAAGCGCTCTTCAATTTCTTCAAGCACTTCTTCGAGCAACTGAAGCAAATCTATTTTTTCATTTTTCAAATACTGATCATTTTCAATTTTTGAAATAAGTAATAGCGCTTTGATAATTTTACTCATCCGATTGAGCGTTCGTTGTGAGTCAGAAAGTTTAATCATTACTTCCTCATTCAATTCATGCTCTATCATTAAATTCTCCAATCGGTTTTGAATAATGCTGATTGGCGTTTGTAATTCGTGCGATACGTTGGAGATAAATTCTTTCTCTATCTGAAATGCATCTTTTAACATCACCATCATTTCATTAATACGTGTATCAAGTTTGTTAAATTCTCTTGTGGTTGTATTAACTTTTGTAAAATCGAAATTATTAGGTGATGGAACAGGCTTTAATTTTCGCTCCATAATTTTATTTAGTGGACGCATTAATATTGTTACGAAGCCTAAATCGATGAATAAACTTACCAATACAAAAAACAACATGATGATAAACGAGAATTGCTGGAACGTGTTTTTCAATTGTTCGATAGAGCCAATTACTTCTCCAACATTTAATTCGTATAACTGATTATCGTAGGTGAATGGTCGTTTGATGATACGATGTTTCATTGTTTCACCGTTTGATGAGCGCCACTCTTCATCGTTAATTTCCATATCTCTCGACATCTTCCTCGGGTCGAGGATAGGGTAGATGGCAACAAATTCTTCTTTTAGTATGTTATAACTTTCGAAACTACAATCTTGCTCTAATGTAATTTCTTCGATACCGCCTTTCTTTACAGTTAGTAATACACGTTCAGATCTTGCAACTAAACGTTTATCGATATGATCATAAAC
>JBKCGZ010000134.1:0-5494 GCA_046303115.1 Bacteroidota bacterium
GATCCTTTTAGAGCAACAGTACCACTTTGGGCAGTGGTTTTCTTCGATTTCTGATCTAAGAGATTTAGCTTAAAACTTGCCGATAGTGTTTTATACGACTTGTATTTAGCACTTACACCTTTTAAGATTTCCTGTGCCTTAGGATCTGTTTGAGCCATTAACTGACTGGCTATCAAACCTAATGTCACCATGGTTAGCAACAACTTTTTCATAGTCCTTTTTTCAAATGAGAACGCAAAGATACTATTTTACGTATATCCTAAGAGGACATTTAATTAACCGCGGATGTTTTTCAGGATTTCTTCAAGATGATGAAGGTCTTTCACACGTACTTCACGGGCTTTACTTCCTTCAAAAGGTCCGATAATACCTGCTGCTTCTAACTGATCCACCAAACGACCAGCACGATTATAGCCAAGCTTCAAACGGCGCTGTAAAAGGGAAGCAGATCCTTGCTGAAACTGAACGACCATACGTGCTGCTTCTTCAAACATCGAGTCTAAATCATCGCCACCCATATCACGCCCTCCGCCACTATCACCTTCATCGGTAGAATATTCAGGAAGGATATACGGATTTGGATAACCTCTTTGGTTTCCAATAAAGCTGGTGATAGAATCTACTTCAGGTGTATCAACGAATGCACATTGCACACGAATTAAGTCGGAGCCATTACTTAAAAGCATATCCCCACGACCAATTAACTGATCAGCACCTCCAGTATCTAAAATGGTTCTTGAATCGATTTTAGAAGTTACCTTAAAGGCTAAACGGGCTGGGAAGTTAGCTTTGATAGTACCTGTGATAATATTTACTGAAGGACGTTGAGTAGCAATAATTAAGTGAATACCAATCGCACGTGCTAACTGAGCTAAACGAGCAATTGGCGTTTCAATTTCTTTACCAGCAGTCATGATCAAATCTGCAAACTCATCGACTACTAAAACGATGTATGGTAAGAAACGGTGACCTTTATTCGGATTTAATTTACGCTCGATAAATTTCTTATTGTACTCCTTAATATTTCTTACTTGCGCTTCTTTTAATAACTCATAACGGTTATCCATTTCAACGCAAAGGGAGTTGACAGTATTCACCACTAATTTTGTGTCGGTGATAATTGCATCTCCATCTCCTGGAAGTTTCGCAAGGAAATGTCGCTCGATAGTTTTGAATAATGTTAACTCTACTTTCTTCGGATCGACTAATACAAACTTGACTTGCGCTGGATGTTTTTTATAAAGTAAGGAAACAAGAATAGCATTTAATCCAACGGACTTACCTTGACCAGTAGCACCCGCCATCAACAAGTGAGGCATCTTTGCTAAATCTGCAATGAAAATTTCATTGGAGATAGTTTTACCTAATGCAATTGGCAAGTCGTAATCAGTATTTTGGAATTTCTCAGAAGCCATTACTGAACGCATACTAACTACATCTGGATTTTGGTTCGGCACTTCGATTCCGATAGTTCCTTTACCAGGAATAGGAGCAATGATACGAATACCTAATGCTGCTAAACTAAGAGCGATATCATCTTCAAGATTTTTAATTTTCGAAATACGGATACCTGCTTTAGGAACAATTTCAAAAAGGGTTACTGTAGGACCAACTGTTGCTTTGATACGTTCAATTTCAATATCGTAATGACCAAGAGTTTCGATGATACGTTTTTTATTCGCTTCAAGCTCGGCCATTAATTCTTCCTTCGACATTTGTACTCTGTTCGAAGTATAGTTTTCTAATAAATCGAGCGTAGGATATTGATAACTGCTTAAGTCGAGAGTTGGATCATATTCCCCTAATTGTTCAACTAAACTAGTCTCTTCATCAGAAACTACATGAACTCCCTCAGCATCATCAGTTCCATCTTCTTGCGACACGGGTGCAATTTCTAATGCAAGCGGATCAGTAGTCATAGGATGTTTTACCTCTACGATTGGTTCTAATTCGATTTGCTCATCTTCTTGAAAATTATCTCCTAAATCATCTTCCTGCATTTCCGTTTGAAAAACGGTATCAAGCGTTTCATCAATAATCTCTGGCTTTGTTTCATTCTTGATTTGATTTCCTGAAGCGACAGGGGCTGTAGTGACAACTGTAACAGGTTCAGGCGCAATGGCAGGATCAATATCTTCTGATGATTTTCCTAAGAACGCAGGAAGTTTAAATGCAAAATTGAATATGGCTACTGCGTATGCAAGTCCAACAAAAAGTAAAACAAGACCAGCACCGATCTTACCCAATGACAACTCTAAAGCTTCGTTGATAGTAGCGCCTAATCCGCCTCCTAAAAATTGCAAGTTCGCATTGTTCCATGCAATATAAGAACATAAGGTAGGAATGAATAACAAACTGAAAAAGCTATAACGTAAAGTCTTTTTGAAAGGCAAAAGTTCAATTCCAAATAAGATTTTAAATCCAGGAATAAAGCTAAGAATTACAAAAGTATAGGCTGCGATTCCAAACCAAATGTACATAAACTGATGTGAAATAATAGCACCAAATTTTCCTAGCCAATTATCTACTTTATTTCCCTTATAAAAGATTAAATCGAATTTAGATCCACTGACTAAATTTTGATCATTTTTCCAAGTAAAGAAATAAGATGTAAAAGCAATTAAAAGAAAAACAGAAACAACAATCAGTAACATTCCACTGATTTTAAAAGTTCGTTCATCACGAAGTAAACTAGTAATCGGACCAGGCTCATTTACAGGAGCAGATTTCTCTTTCTTTACCTTTTGTTTTCTCTCTCGTACGGGCGCAACTTCTTCTTCGGTAACTTCTTCCACTTCCAGTTCTGGTTCTGGTTTCTTCGGTTTAATAACATTGCCACTTCCTGCCATAATAAAATTTTGTAGAGAGTAAAAATACCAAGGAGACTATTGCTGATTTCATTCTTATGAACGAGTTATTCAACAATTTTGTGTGTAAAACTAATTTTTAAATTTTTTTTGATTGTTTTAACATGTAAAATTCTATGATAAGTGGTCAATTTTGAGGAAGGTAACTATCTTTTAATTTAAGCTACTTTTATTCAATACCGACTTATTCATTCTTTATTTTCAAATTAGCAAATCTTCAAATTGTCGAATTTTCAAATTGACTTTCCTCAATCCAAAACAAATCAAAAATCATTTCTAAAAATCCCTTTCAATTCCTTAAATTTGCCTTATAATTTTTAAAAATATTTTTATCATGAAAATAGAGCAAATCTACACAGGCTGTTTAGCACAAGGAGCTTATTATGTTGAGTCAAATGGAGAGGTAGCAGTGATTGATCCACTACGCGAAATCCAACCTTATTTAGATAGAGCGGCGAAGGACAATGCCCAAATTAAATATGTTTTTGAAACGCATTTTCATGCTGATTTCGTTTCTGGTCATTTGGATTTAGCAAAGGCTTCAGGGGCATCGATTGTTTTTGGCCCTAATGCAGCACCAAGCTTTGAATGTGCTATTGCAACCGATGGACAAGTGTTTAAGTTAGGAGATGTGACCATTACTGTTTTGCATACGCCCGGACATACGATGGAGTCTTCTTGTTATTTATTGACGGATAAAGATGGAACTAAGAAAGCTGTTTTTACTGGAGATACTTTATTTATTGGCGATGTTGGACGACCAGATTTAGCTCAAAAAGGTGATATTACACAAGATGATTTAGCTGGATTTTTATTTGATTCTTTACGTACTAAATTAATGACATTACCTGATGATGTTATTGTTTATCCTGCGCACGGTGCTGGTTCAGCTTGCGGAAAGAATATGAGCAAGGAAACCTTTGATACATTGGAGCATCAAAAAGCAACGAATTATGCTTTACGTTCTGATATGACCAAGGAAGAGTTTATCAAAGAAGTAACAGATGGTTTAATGCCTCCTCCCGGATATTTCCCTTTAAATGTGAAGATGAATAAAATGGGTTATGATAGCATTACCGATGTTATAAAACGTGGAACCACGGCTTTAAGTCCTGCAGCTTTTGAAGCAGCAGCTAATGAAACAGACGCATTGATTTTAGATACACGTCCAGCGCAAGATTTTGCAAAGGGATTTATCCCTAATTCTATTTTCATTGGAATTGACGGTGGTTTTGCTCCTTGGGTAGGTGCATTAATTACCGATATTGATCAGAAGATATTAGTAGTTACTGATGCTGGTCGTGAGCAAGAAGTAATTACACGTTTAGCACGTGTTGGATACGATCATGCAATTGGATTTTTAGAGGGTGGAATTGATGCTTGGAAAAATGCGGGTAAGGAATTAGATACGATTACATCCGTTACTGTGGAAGAAACAGCTGTTAAGATGGCGGAGGGTAATACGGTGATTGACGTTCGTAAGCCAGGTGAATATAATTCGGAGCATATTGTAGATGTAGAGAATGTTCCGTTAGATTTTATTAATGAACAAATGGCATCTGTTCCTAAAGATAAACCAGTTTATATCCATTGTGCTGGCGGATATCGCTCGATGATCTTTGTATCAATTTTAAGAGCAAGAGGCTATCAGAACTTAATTGATGTGCAAGGTGGATTCGGAGCAATTAAAAAATCAGGATTATTTAATTTGCAAGCAACGGCTTGTAGTAAATCTAAATAATTAACTAAATTAATTTGATCAACCGCGTAGTGAAAGCTAGGCGGTTTTTTATTTGGTATGTAGATAAAAAACGAAATTCTTGTAATTATGAAAATCAAATAACAATTCTTAAATATTTTATAATATTCAGCGTTCCTTTAAAAATTATTATCATGAAAATTAAAAGTATCCTTGGAAGATTAATCTTATTAATGATTATTTTATTCATGGGAGCAAAGGCAAACAAAACAAATGATTTAAAAAAAGATATTATATCCTACAATGTAGCACCTAAAAAACAAGATATTCGTTTGTTTTGGAAGGATGATAACGGGAAAATTATTGGCTCCCTTAATTATTTAAAAACACAACTTAAAAGCAAAAATAAAACACTTGTATTTGCTACTAATGCAGGTATGTTTACACCTGAATATGGACCTGTAGGTTTGTTTATACAAGATGGGAAAGTAATTCACAAAATGAATAACTCAAAAGGCAAAGGGAATTTTAACTGGAAGCCGAATGGTGTCTTTTATATTGCGAATAATAATGTTGCAGGGGTTTGTCAATCGAGTGAGTTTAATAACAACGGTAATATTAAATATGCTACTCAATCCGGACCAATGTTAATTATCAATGGTAAAATGCATGAAGGTTTTGAAAATTCGAAGTCGTTGTATGTACGTAATGGAGTAGGGATTTTACCTGATGGAACGGTAATCTTTGCAATGTCGAAGAAGGAAATAACATTTTACAATTTTGCCAAGTACTTTCTTGATCTTGGTTGTAAGAACGCTCTTTACTTTGATGGTGCTATTTCCAAAACCTATTTACCTGAGCAAAATTGGACAAGCCAGGATGGGAGATTTGGAGTAATGGTAGGAGTGATAGAGTGATAGAGTGATAG
>JBKCGZ010000135.1:0-5119 GCA_046303115.1 Bacteroidota bacterium
CCTACATTCATCTTCGCGAATGTAGACGCGGACCATCCAGCCAATACCACAAGGCTAAATAAGATCTTATATCGAAGCATTTTCATAGCGTTAATTTTCTGTTTGTTTGTTTAGTAAAGGTTAAAAATCGAATCTCACACCCAATCTTGCTCTTCTTGGCAAGCTGTAGTTATCTGGGTTTAACAAGCGAATGTTATATTGATCGATGAAAGCTTGCTGTGACTGTTGAGCAGATGACAACTGCAAACCATCAGCTGACTGAAGGAATCCATCATCAGTTGCATTACCAGTAGCACGGTATACTCCGACCACGTTACGTGTATCCAATAAGTTTTGAATCTGTAAATAAACGTTAAATGTTCCTGATTTCTTCTCAGAAAACTTAACTTCAATGTCCTTATCTAAACGTAAGTCAAATCTGAATTGCCAAGGAGTACGAGCACCATTTACTAAACCTTCAACTACACGCTGACCATTTGATTGCCACCCAATTGCTGCAGCTTCACGCGTTGGACGAGACTGACGGGTGTATGGTGTACCAGAGTTTGCACGGAAAACAATGTTAGCTCCAGCATTTGCAAAAATTGGCTTGCCAAATACAATTGGACCATCATAATCTTCACCTGATTTGTAATGATAATCAAAGGAAGTTGTTATCTGATGACGTGTATCATAATCTAAAGGAATAATGAAACGTAAGTTCGGTTGATCAGTATTCGTTAACTCCGTGTTTGAACTTGCACTTGAACCTGTACCATCTGCAAACTGTAATGTGTAGCTCGCTAACATACGAACATTCCCTGTACGACGTAAATCATAACTCATTGAAATACCTTTTACTGTTCCGAAATCAATATTGTCGTAAGTAGTGTATGTATTTGGGAATGCAAAATTCACTCTTGTAATCTGAATCATGTTTTTTAATTCACGATAGAAAGCAGAAATAGTTAAAGCGGATGATTTGCTGATTTTTTGTTTAAATCCAATCTCGTAATCTGTTGTTCTTTCTGGCTTTAATCCAGCATTGTTTAATGAACCATCAGGGTTTGTTCTTAGAGAAAGGTATTCAGAAGGATCATTTCTTAATGCTGCCGAAGGACGTTGCGTTAACACATCATAGTGAGCAAAGAACTGAGCCTCGTCAGTGATATTGAATGCAAACGCAATACGTGGCATAATGGTGATTTGTGGTTTGTAATCTTCAAATACTCCGTCAATATTCCATGTTTCTGTCGCTATTTTCCCAGCATCTGGTTTAACAGCAGGTACAATTAATCCAGTTGTTGATTGCGATGCAATAAGATCAGGATCACTAACAATTTGACCATTCTTATCATACCATACATTTCCATCACGGTAACCAATAATTGAAGTTAAGTCGCTAGGGTTAGCTAAGTAAGGAACGAAAGAACCTTGGATATTATCTGGCTTTCCTTCAATTGCCTGAGGGAAGTCGTCGACTGTGTAAGCATCTAATAATAAGAACTTATCTTTTAATGCTTTCTGATTTGCATCGAAACGATCAATACGTAAACCAATGTTAAAACTTAAATTATCAATTGTAAAACGATCTTGAATGTATCCTGACATGTAAGTAGGACGGAAAGCACCAATAGCGCGGGTATAATTAGCGCCATCTTTTTGAGTAAAGTAATCTTTGAATGTTGGATTAGTGTTAATCTTATTTCCTGTGTAATCGTATCCATAATAGCTAACTAATCCGTTAGAAACTAACTGATCTACATTGAACATTCCAATATTTAATTGATCAGGTGATAACGCATCAAAATCAACGTATGCATTATTTGCAATTCCTAATTCATTACGTAAATTCTCGTAGAAACCATTAATAATTTGTCCATTTTCATCTAACGTAGGTGCATAGGTTGAAGGGTGATTAATTGTATAAAAAGTAGTATCACCATTCGTGATATTTTGACCGTAAATAGTATCACCAACGCTAAAGTCAGTTTCAACTAAATTGAAATTAGCAAATTGACGGCCTAATGCCCATAAGCTTCTTGGAGCAACACTATAACCACGATCAACACGTTGTTCAAATTCAAAACCAACTAAAATGGAGTGCTTCTTAACATCAGCATTACCACTTAAAGTAATACGATACTGATCGTTATCAAAGTTCTGGTAAGCATTTCTTAAGTTTCCTACACCTTCCCAAATAGCCATTACACTATTAGTTCCGTCACCATTTCTAACACCACCAGCACTTCTAATCTGATCCAAAGAACTAACATTAACGCCAGCACCATTGAATGCACCATAAGCAGCGTTTGTATATGCTTCAGCGATTGAATTTATTCCACCAGCCTGGAAACCGAATGAGTTTGAGTAACCAATTTGTTCGCGCGTAGAATCATCAATGGCTGTGTAAACTGCATTGCTTGTTCTAGAAAATTTACCAACATAACCATAATTCCAAAGATTATCTTTATGAACTGGATCTTGGTTGATTTGTTGGTTTTTTGAATATTCAGCTTGTACCGTAAAATACACGTTTTTAAATACAGAAGAATTTTCTTTTTCTGATTTATATGTCGAAGCTAAACGTTGAGTTAAACGGCCAAAAACACGAAAATCACGATCAATGATTTGTGGGTTCTCTTCAAAATTGTAAGCTACACGATTAATCGCATAACTTCTTCTGTCGTTTGTATTAAAACTACCACCTAATGTAAAAGTTGTGAACTCCGCTGGCTGATAATCAAACTTGGCAGTGAAACGATATCCAATCTGCTTAACATTGTTTTTTGTAGTTACTTTTTCAAAATCATCCTTTGTATAAAACTGAGCGGCATTAAATGAACCAAAGCTAGATGAAGAAGTTTGGTATAATTGAATTGGATTCTGCACTAAGTCTTGGTAAACATCGTCTTTAAGTTTATACATTCCGATTCCAGATGGGTCAGGATCCTTTTCTGATTGATATTCACCCGATAAGAAAAAACCTAAAATAGCTTTCTCACCACCATTCTCTAATTTTTTCTTAAATATTGGGCCGGATAAATCAGCCGAAACTAGGTTATAACCATATTGGTCAAACATTTCTGAAGAGACCACCTCTAAACCACCAGTGAAATCTTTTGAAGGACCTCTGGTTGTAATTGAGATAACCCCTCCTGTTGCATCACCATACTGTGCTGGCGTACCACCCACAATCGCAGTTACCTGCTCAATACCTGATTGAGGAAGCTTCTGTGATCCACGGATACGGATACCGTCTACATAGTAATCTGTTGCATCAGCACGAGATCCACGAACGTTAAGGTCGTCACCTTCATCTTTCTGGAATACACTCGCCGCTTGAGCAGCTACTGATTTAACATCACGAGTTGGAGCTGCTTGAATATCTTCACGCGTTAACGTTGCTCCGCGCTGTACATCATCCTTTCCGAACAATGGAGCCTTGTACTCGATAATTTCAACACCACCTAATTCAATAGTAGTTGCAGAAATCATTAAGTCTTGGAAAGTAGTCTTATCAATAGACACAACTACATCGTTAATCACCAATTCTTTGTAACCGGTGTACTTTAAACGGATGGTGTATTTACCAGCCGCTAATGGCTTGATATTATATTCACCATCAAAATCTGACTGTCCGCCTGAAACCTGTGTTCCGTTCATCTCTGCAATCACAGTCGCAAAAGGAATCGGTTGTTTGTTGGCTTTGTCAAGGATTTTACCTCTGATAGCTCCGGACTGTGCAAATGCTCCGGCGCATACAACCAGTAAAAACACTAGGGTTAAGTAAGCTTTCCTTATCATAGAGTTAATTTATTGTCTTCTTGGTGTTAATGTTACGTTAATCAGTTAGGGGGTTAAAAATAGAAATAAAAGATTCAAATTCCCAAATAGTTTATTTGATTTTGAGTTTGAATTTTATTCACAATTAGATTTTCAACAAAAGTTTCTATGTATTGGCTCAAAAATAGATCGCTGTTTTAAACTACTTTCCGACTGATTTCCAAACCAATAAGAATTATTCCATTCCGGAGTGCCAAAAGCATATAATTGACTAATTTGTTAATAAAGTTTGAATTCAATAATATGCATGTTACTCCTATTTTATTCGAAACACCAATACTACCAAATTATTTTCACGAATTATTTCCCACAATTAACAATAGAGTGAAAGCATTTTTTAAATTTGTTGGTTCTCGCAAAATGATACTGTTGATTTAGAGGGCAGATTAATTCATGCGAGTTAATAATTATTCAATTTTAAATTAAGTAATGAGACTCAAATCACTTGAAATAAAAGGATTCAAAAGTTTTGGAGATAAAGTAATAATCCACTTTGATGAAGGAGTTACTTCGATAGTTGGTCCCAATGGATCTGGAAAATCGAATGTAGTTGATGCTATGCGTTGGGTTCTTGGTGAACAAAAAACAAGAATGCTTCGCTCCGAAAAAATGGAGAACATCATCTTCAACGGAACGAAAACCAGAAAAGCAGCTAACCTAGCGGAGGTTTCTTTATCATTTGAAAATAATAAAGGAATTCTACCTACTGAGTTCACAACTGTAAGCATTACACGTCGCCTCTACAGAACAGGAGAAAGTGAATACCAATTAAACGGAGTTACCTGTCGTTTAAAAGATATCAATGACTTATTCATGGACACTGGTATTGGTCCTGATTCTTATGCTATCATCGAATTAAACATGGTCGATGATATTATTAAGGATAGAAATAATACGATTAAAACTTTATTAGAAGAAGCTGCGGGGATTTCAAAATATAAAATCAGAAAGAAGCAAACTTTTCAAAAATTAGAAGAAACAGATGCAGACTTAAATCGTGTGAACGATTTACTTTTTGAAATTGAAAAAAGTTTGAAGCAGCTTGAAACACAAGCTAAAAAAACAGATCGTTATTATCGATTAAAAGAAGAATACAAAGAGCTTAGTACTCAACTTGCACTTTATACAATTCGAAATAATAGTTCATCGTTTGAAGATTTAAAAAATAAAGAGAAAACATTTAGCGAATCGAAACAAGAAATGCAATTAAAACTGGAAGAGTTAGAATTGCACTTGTCGACTATAAAAAGTCAAACAAGCGAAAAAGAAGTTGCACTTCAAACTGCCCAAAAAT
>JBKCGZ010000136.1:0-9582 GCA_046303115.1 Bacteroidota bacterium
ATTGGGAATGTATTCGGACCAGAAACACGAATTACAGCAATGGCGCCAAGGCCTGGAGCTGTTGCTAACGCACAAATGGTATCTGCCTGATTGGGTAAATGCATGGGGCAAAAATAGAGAATCCACCGCAATGCAGTGGACTCTTTAATGATAATGATCTAATTATTCTTTAATCACTTTTATAGAATGGGTGATTCCATTAATCACAGCCCTGATAAAATAAAAACCTGGATTCAATTCCTTTCCCAATTCAATCTGCCAAACACCCTCTTCTACATATTCATTAATTGAATTTCCTACTAATTGTCCGTTAATATTATAAATTTCTACACTAAGTGCACCACGATTTAGTACCATCAATTCAAGTGTTGTAGAATTGATAAAAGGATTAGGGTAAGTATTTATCAAATAATCGAAATCAATACTCGTAATCTCTCTATTGATTTTTGTTTGATCACTACCTAAGTCTTGTTTCAAGCCAATAACCAATGTAGTACTTGTGTTAAAAACAACATTGTTACCAGTTGCATCTTTCATGATAGATTTATTTGTTATAGAAGGATGCTGTATTGACATAAACATAAATCGGTTGTCAGGTGAAAATGTTATTCCTGTTGGTTCAGCTCCAATAGGTACACAACCAAACAATTGAACTTTCGGTGTTGCTTGGCTATGCCCTTTTTTTACAACCCAGATATAATGATTCCCACCATCTTGAAATACCCATAAATTTCCTTCATTGTCAAAGGCAAGATTATCATTTCCTGTTCCCCATGAAACAGAATTTGGTCCATTATGATGATTAATTAGATAACTGGCACCACCCACATAGGATTCGAAGTTCGTTACGGCATTACCGTTATCTTTAAATCGGTAAATTCTCCCAAAGATTTTAGAAGTGAAATAGACTAGTGAATCGGGGCCTATTTCAACATCTTCAACTCCATCGAAAGGTGTTCCACCAAGGTTGGCGGCTAAATCATAAGCAAAATTCCGTTGTGCTTGTGTAGTATTCGGGACCTGAATCCATACTCCGGTAGATTTAAGTGGACTTCCATTGGATGATAATGTCGAATCCATTTTTAAAACATACAGGGTTCCGCTAAATAAATTACCGGGAACAGTAGCTACAAATTTATACAAGCACCCTGCTGTATAATCTTCTCCATAATACACTGTAGCAGAGTCAGAGGCTATGCAAGCATTTTCATGAGCCATTCTTCCCATTGCCCATAATTTCTGTTGCTTATTGATACCATTATATTTCATTACCTCTTTTGTAATCGGATTAATTTCAACTAACCATCCAGCATCTAAATAGCCATCCCCATTTAAATCAAAAGTATCCCTAGTTTCTTCACCACTTAAAGATGTACCCCAGGGAGTAATAGCACCCGAACAATTTTTATAAAGTTTAACAATATCACTAGCATCCACATCTATCATACCTGACGATTGAATATTCCAAAGTTTAGTGTTCGTATTAAATTTAACTTTATAATGCGAAACAGCGCCAATGGGAGCATTTTCATGATTTAAATGAATGTATCCATCTTCGCTTGATCCATTAATAGGAATGTAGCCTGTAAAGTCGGCACGACCCGGAACCTGCCCACCAGCTGTTAAGCGACGACCTTCTTTAACTAATAATTGAAAAGTATGCGAGGGAGGAATAACAAAAGTTTGATTTTGAACCATTGGAGAAATTGATTCAAAGCCAGCCATCGATTTACTCCCAATCATTTGAAGATTGAAGAATAAGTCTCCACTTGTGAGATTGCATTGATGGAGTTCGACCGCTATTAAATTATTCCCATCATTGAAATAATTAGTGGCAATATCAATTGTTTGCCATACGCTACCATTATCAGTTGCACATGAATTCGAAAATGTAGTGTATGAAACGTTGCCTGAAGGCATGTTTGAACGGAGGACCTCTACACCATTTACATAAATGATGACGCCATCGTCCCTGCGGACATTAAATTGTATTTTAGAATATGAGTCGCGAGGATTACTCACGTTAACCCATCTACGAAAATAAGTCGTTATGTATTTGTTTGTAGCAGAAGGACCAAATGATACCGTTGTGTTTATATTTGTTAATCCAAATCCCAGAGGTGCGTGCCCTTGTAACCATGACGTATCTATGTAGTTGTTATTCTTCCATGAGCTACCTAGGTCGATTCCAGAATCATTATATTTCCATAAAGCTCCAGAATTTGAAAGCGTGTCTTGCCCTTTTAAAGCAAAGCTCCATAGAATTATTGAAAAAATAAGACTGATTCGTAGTTTCATAGCAAGTTCAAAATTACATCGCATGAAGATGAGAATGAAATTTAATTCTATCTAAATAGCTGAATAGAATTTATTAAGAGGTAAAGGTTGATATTTATAGGTTGAATCAGATTTATTTTAAATTTGTACAAACTAGAAAACACCTTATAACGCTTTATGTTTTTTGTCCTTTCCAAAATTTTGGATTTGCTAATCTCTCCTACGATTTGGATTATCGGATGTTTCCTTTTTGCGTTAATTCTTAGAAATAAGAAGGCGACAATTTCTAAAAGGTTATTTATTGCTGGGGTAATCTCCATTTTATTTTTTACTAATCCTTTTATGGTTAATTGGGTAATGAATAAATGGGAGGTAAGCGCCTATTCTTCGGAAGAAATTAAATCCCCTTATGAAGTTGGAATTGTATTGGGCGGAAGTACGCGTTATTACGATAACGTTAGTAAGCGGATGGTCTTTAGTAGTAGTGCTGATCGATTAATGCAAGCAGTTGAGCTTTATCATCAAGGTAAAATAAAAAAGATCTTTCTTTCTGGTGGATCTGGGTTTGTGAATTTTCAAGAATGGAAGGAGTCGGAAAAATTGTATCCTTTATTGGTGAATTGTGGAGTAAAACCCGAGGACATCTGGATGGAAAATAATTCTCGAAACACCTATGAGAATGCCGTTGAAACTGCCAAGGTATTGAAGCAAAAAGGGAGTTCTTCTAAGTGTTTATTGATTACCTCTGCTTTTCATATGCGCCGTTCGATTGCTTGTTACAAAAAATTGAATTTGTCTGTTGTTCCCTATGCGGTTGATGTGCGTTCGGGCGGACCTATTTATACACTCGATCGCTTGATACAACCTGATGCTGAAGCCTTGGTTACTTGGGATTTACTAACGCATGAATGGTTTGGATACATAGTTTATCAGCTAATGGGTTATTGCTAAATTTTATGTACTTTTAATCGATTAGCACAAATGAAAATAAAATTTAAAACTGTTGTTTATTCTTTACTGTTTTCAATGACAGTTTTTGTTTCGTGTAAAAAGGAAACGACGCCGGTTATTTCGTTTGATGGCAATGAACAAGATGCTAAATTACGTATGAATCAAATTCAAGTAATTGCATCTCACAATAGCTATCGATTAATGACAACTGATACGGTTTATTCTTTTTTGCTTTCCATACAATCAGTTATTCCTCCTCAATACAATCCGATAGGACTTGATTATACGCATTTGCCAATTAATGATCAGATGGATGACTACAATGTCCGAGGGTTGGAGTTGGACGTGTATAATGATCCGAATGGAAATGCTTTTTCCGAGCGAAGAATAGATCCTTTTGTAGGCCTACCTATTAGCTGTGGAATTCCTGAATTGAGTCAGCCAGGCATGAAAGTTTTACATATTAAAGATGTCGATTACAACACTCAATTTTATACGTTCAAACAAGCTTTATTGGCTATTCATTCATGGAGTAATGCACACCCCAATCACTTACCTTTGTTTGTGAATATTGAAACAAAATCCGATTCACCTGGTGATGATTCTACGCTTTCTTCTGTAGGATTTATTACTGCACCAATATGGGATGCTGCTGCAACTGAAGCACTGGAGCAGGAGGTAGCTGATGTTTTTGGTATTGATGGAGATGATTTATTTAAACCATCTGATTTAAAAGGATCATTTATTACTTTGGAAGAAGCAGCATTAAATAACAACTGGCCGTTATTAAAAGATTGTCGTGGTAAAATTATTTTTATCATGGAAGGAGATGCGGTACCTTTTTATAAATTAGGACATCCTTCATTAACTGGAAGAAAGATGTTTATTTATGGTACTCCGGGACAAGCGGAAACAGCATTTGTATTATTGAATAATGCAAGAGCTGATAGCATGGCTATAAAAGATTATGTTATGAAAGGATATATTGTAAGAACGAGATGTGATGAAGGAACAATTGAGGCGAGAAATGGAGATTATTCAGGTATGTATGCTGCTTTCGAATCTGGTGCACAAATTTTATCTACTGATTATTACAAAGCTGATTCTAGAGCTGGAACCATAGGTTGGTCAAACTATCATGTAAACTTCCCAACTCCATGTATTGCACGTAAAAATCCAATTAACGCAAAATTGATTAATGTAAACAATGAAATAAATGAATAATAAAATGAAAACGAAAAATTTATTAGGACTATTACTGATAATGACATTAATTTTTAGTGGCTGTGAAAAAGAAACTACTGTTCCACCTTTAGCTAAGTTTAAAATCAATTCGGTTAGAGTTGAAGCCATGCCAGCATTGGACTTTAACAATGTGGGATGGGATCTATTCGACGATGCTGATGTGTTTTTTAATATAGAAGATGAGAACCATATTCCTTATTACTTGGGTAGTTCTTACAAAGTAGGTAATGTAGCACAAGCTGATTTGCCAGTGTCTTGGTCATTAACATCTTCGTACCAGATTAATGATATCTCGAAAATAACTTATGTAGCGGTGTATGATTACGATGTATTAGATGAGAATGACCCGATGGGTTATGTAGGATTTAAATTGGAAGACTACATTGATGGAAAACCAACAACAATTACAAAAAGTAGTGGTGATTTGACGGTTACGATAACAGGGGTTTGGTATTAAAATAAATTTAATTGATATAAAAAAAGGTGAACATTCGTTCACCTTTTTTATTTTCCTAGTATTTAAAATCAATCAAAATCCAACAACTCAATCAAACGATTAAAGTCATCAGTAGAGTAGTAATTAATGACCACTTGTCCGCTACCGTTCTCTTTATGTCTAACTTCCACTTTTGTTTCGTAGCGATGTTCTAAGCGCTCTTCGATGTTCTTGATTTCAACGTACCAGTTGGGTTTGTTCTTAGGCTCTTTACCATTTTTCTTTGGAGCTGCAGAACGAACTAAATCTTCTGTACGACGAACGCTTAAATCTTCTGTTAATACATCATTGAAGATTTTCAATTGCATCGCGATATCATCTACCCCTAAAATAGCACGCGCATGTCCCATGCTGATCTTTCCATCACGTATAGCAAACTGCACTTGAGGAGGTAATTTTAATAATCGTAAATAATTCGTAACAGTTGAACGATCCTTTCCAACGCGATCACCTAATTGCTCTTGCGTTAATGAACACTCTTCAATCAAACGCTGATAAGAAATCGCAATTTCCAAAGCATTTAAATTTTCACGTTGAATGTTTTCAACTAATGCCATCTCTAACATCGCCTGATCGTTAGCTGTTCGTACATACGCAGGAACCATTGTTAATCCGGCTAATTTAGACGCTTTAAAACGACGTTCACCGCTAATGATCTGATAACGATTGTCCGCAATTTTACGAACTGTAATAGGCTGAATAATGCCTTGCTGACGAATAGACTCTGCTAGTTCATTCAATGCACCTTCATCGAATTCTGTACGAGGCTGAAAAGGGTTTGCTTCAATCTGATTTAAAGCAATAGTAGAAACAGATCCAACAATTGACTTTGGTGCATCAATGCTGGTTGTTGTATTATTTACGGGAGTTGTTGTGTCAGGAGTATCACCTAATATTGCGCTAAGTCCTTTCCCTAATCCTGATTTTTTTGTCGACATGTTGATTCTAAACTAATATTAATTATCGGAAACTTTTAACTTATCCATTACTTTATCCGTCATCACTTTATCTTCTGATGCGATATTGGTCATGTTGTTTTTCTGAAGGATTTCACGAGCTAAATTCAAATAATTGATAGCTCCTTTGCTAGATGCATCGTGCATAATGATGCTTTCTCCAAAGCTTGGTGCTTCTCCTAATTTCGTTGTACGTTGGATAATAGTATCAAATACTAAATCCTGGAAATGTGTTTTTACTTCTTCTACTACTTGATTTGATAAACGTAAACGCATATCATACATCGTTAATAAAATTCCTTCGATTGATAACTCAGGATTTAATCGCGTTTGTACAATCTTAATTGTGTTTAATAACTTACCTAAACCTTCTAATGCGAAGTACTCACACTGCACAGGAATAATTACTGAATGCGCTGCTGTTAAAGCGTTGATAGTAATTAATCCTAATGAAGGAGAACAGTCGATGATGATAAAATCGAAGTCTTCTGAAATCTTCTCAAACACCTGCTTCATCATATGCTCGCGATTCGTTAATTGAATCATTTCAATTTCCGCACCTACTAAATCGATATGAGAAGGAAGTAAAAATAAATTTGGAGTTTTAGTTTCAAGAATGATATCATTGGGAGCTACATCATTGATGATGCATTCGTAGATAGAGGTCTTTACCGTTCTTGGATCAAAGCCAACTCCTGATGTAGAGTTCGCTTGTGGATCTGCATCCACCAATAAAGTCTTATATTCTAAAACTGCAAGACTAGCCGCTAAGTTAATAGCCGAAGTTGTTTTACCAACTCCACCTTTCTGATTTGCGATTGCAATTATTTTTGCCATTTGCTATGTTGATTTTTCGTTTTAAATATTTTTTGTTTCGCCGATAGTGAACAAGTGTAAGTCATTGCCCGCCATTTGAAATTTAGCAGCAGCTTCAACTGTATCAATTTTAATATATCCGAAGGTATCGTAATGCATTCCGATAATCTGCTGACAATTGATAAATTCTGCTGCTATTAACGCATTATCAATTCCCATTGTAAAATTGTTTCCAATTGGAAGGAAAGCGAAATCAATACTTTTATACTCTCCAATTAATTTCATGTCGTAAGTTAGAGCCGTATCGCCAGCATAATAGAAATTCCCTTCAGCACTTTCAATTAAAAAACCCATTGGATTTCCACCATAAGTCCCATCAGGCAAAACACTACTATGAACCGCCACTACGCATTTTACTTTGAATTTATTTCCATTATCATCCGCATCAAAGAACCAATGTCCTCCGATATTCATAGGATGACTTTTTTCCACACCTTGATTCGTCAACCAATCTACAATTTCATAGTTGGAAACGACCGTTGCATTGTTTTGTTGTGCCAGCATAACTGCATCCGCAATATGATCTTGATGTCCGTGAGAAATCAAAATATAATCCGCCTGAATGGCAGCCACATCGATATCCTTAGCTAATTCATTATATGTTATAAACGGGTCAAACAAAATCGTTTTTTGTCCGATTTTAACTGAAAAACAAGAATGTCCGTAATAAGTAATTTCCATAATTATCCGTGGCCTTTCGGCAACGAACAAAGATAAGAAACGGGGAGGGGCTTATCTAATGTTTTTTATTGCAAATAGAAAAAACAATGAACAAAATCAGGTGTATTTATCAACAATTTCACTTCGATACTAACGCACCAAGGTAACATGTCCTTTTTTCTTGATATCAACAAAGCTTCCTGAATCGTAGCCTTTGTACTTCAAAATATAATAGTAAACACCTGTAGGAGCGTCTTTCCCTTCAAAAGTTCCATCCCATGATATGTCTGGATTAGTACTTTTAAAAATTTCTTGACCTAATCGATTATAAATGGTGAAATCAGCAGTGAAATCAGTGCAATTATAAGTATAATTAAAGGTCTCGTTTTTATTATCTCGGTTAGGAGAAAAGGCCGTTGGAATGTAAACGAAACAGTTACAAACTTCTAAAATCACATTCACAGAATCTGCATCACTACCACATTGGTTTTGTGCTAACACATAGTATTGCGCAGGTTGATTAGGCTGAATAGTAGATGTGGTTTCTCCTGTCGACCATTGATAAGTAGCTCCGTAATTATAAGCATCTAACAGGTAAGGCTGACCATAACATAAGATGGTATCTTCTCCTAATTCGACAATTGGTTGCTCTTGTTGATCAATGATAATCGTGTCTCTTCCAATACAAGCCCCCACCTGCACATTTACAGAATAGGTTCCTGGATCGGTAATAAAATAATAGGCATTGTTTGAACCGTCTTGCCAAACGTAAGTAGCATTGGGTGTCGTAGCATCTAAAAACAAAGGAATTCCTTTACAAAGTGTTGTATCATTTCCAAAATTGATAGCTGGCACCGGATCAAAAATCAAATCCACCTGATCAGTTCCCGTACAACCAGCAACTGTCACCTCCGCAATATAGGTCCCTGTAGTTGCAGCAACTAAACTCGAATTCGTACTACCGTCCTGCCATAGATAAGTAGCATTCGGCCAGAACGCATTGAGATTAATCGTTTGTCCATCGCAATAAGAAGCATTTGTCCCTAAATTAACATCAGGAATTTGTACCCATGTAATATCAACGGTATCTATTCCAACACAACCTTGTGCATCAGTAACTGTTACAATTACCTGCTCTGTACTATCAACTACATAGTTAATCCCCGTACTTCCATCGCTCCATAAATAATTGTAGGTATTAGAGGTTCCAGGATTTAATAATTGCGTTGTCCCTTCGCACAAATTGAAATTACTCCCTAAGTTAGGTTGCGGACTATTCACAATCTGAATCGTTTTTCTGCAGGTGTCACCGATGCCACCTGTGTAGGCAATCATCGTTACAGTGTACGAAGTTGGATTACTAAATATATGCGTAGCAAATGGGCCAGAAGCAAAATTGGCAATACCACTATTGATGTCTCCAAAATCCCATCGAACGGAATCTGGTGGAGTGCTTATTAAATTGAAAGAAGTTAAGGATGTATAGCAAGTATCGGCATAACTGAAATCGGATGTGCCAGCTATCGACAATGTAAACTTCATCGAAAAAAGGAATAAGACAAATAATATTTTATGGGTAGCGGCTTTCATCACCTTACAAAAATCAAAAAAATACTTCGGTAATCAAATTTTTTATCAATGTTATAATGGCCAAACTATTACTTTTGACAAAAATTTTAGAACAATGAAAAACAGATTAGTCTTAATTACAATTTTAATCGTTTCGTCTTTAGCAGGTTATACTCAGAGTAAGTTAACTTACGATACTGTCCCAGGCGATCCATTACATGCAAGAATTTATACCCTTGAGAATGGTTTAAAGGTCTATCTTTCGGTTTATAAAGACGCACCTCGCTTCCAGTCGATGATAGGAGTGAAGGCAGGAAGTAAGTTCGACCCCGTTGACCATACCGGTCTTGCTCACTATTTAGAGCATATGCTTTTTAAGGGAAGCGACAAATACGGAACGCAGAATTATTCGATGGAAGCTCCTTTACTTGATAGCATCGAAGCGCTTTATGAATTATATGGAGCGACAAAAGATCCGCTTAAGCGACAAGAAATTTATCATCGTATCGATTCAGTATCTGGAGTAGCAGCGCAGTATGCAATTCCAAATGA
>JBKCGZ010000137.1:0-20371 GCA_046303115.1 Bacteroidota bacterium
ATTATCTAACGAAAGATGGATTTAAAAAAATATTACAATTTTTAAGTAAAAATAACATTGCTTTTGCTGAAGATTTTTGTTTGAAGCCTGAATTAGTAAATGAAAAAACACAATTTTATTTAACGGATGTTTTTAGAAAAATAATGCAAGAGGTTCATCTTGATTTTATTAATTTTTATTCAGTCGAAGAGATGACTAATATTTTATATGAAGCAGGATATAAAAATGTTAATATAATTAATATGCAGAAAATTCAAGAGGAAAGAGTTGGCGATAAAATCCCATTTGTAGAAGAGAATAGTTGTTGGGTGATGAATGTTTATGCTGATTAATAATCCAACTTAATATCAATAGTAATTGTTTTCCTTTTAATTATTGAAAGCGCAGAAGCATTTAATAGTAGATTTGCAAATCTAAAAACTATAATATGGCAGGTAATAAAATTTCTATCCATCGTATCTTAAAAACTACCCCCGAAAAAGTATATAAAGCATTAACAGATGCTGATTCATTGGCATCATGGATTCCTCCTAACGGTTTTACAGGTAAAGTTCATACAATGGATTTTAAAGTGGGAGGGAAGTATAAAATGTCGTTTACTAACTTCACAACAGGTAATAGTCATGCTTTTGGTGGAGAATATCTCGAAATAATTCCCAATGAGCTTTTAATTTATACCGATGAATTTGAAGATCCGAATTTGCCTGGACAAATAATCACTAGAATCGAACTGCGCAAAGTTGTTTGTGGCACTGAACTCATCGTTTCACAAGAAGGAATTCCTGCTATTATTCCAGTTGAAATGTGTTATTTGGGTTGGCAAGAGTCGTTAGAGAAGCTTAAATGCCTTGTTGAGCCAAATATTCCTGATGCGTAAGAAAACTCGTTTTACGAGGTGAAATCATGTCCTAAATCTTGTAAATATTTGAATTTCAAAATATTTATTGAGATTTAATTGGTTATCGAGCTTATTTAGTTGTATCTTTGACATTCAATTATTAAAAAATAACAAAAATGAAAAATGGAGTAGTTAAATTCTTTAATTCAACAAAAGGATTTGGTTTTATTAAAGATGCAGAAACGGGTGAAGAAATCTTTGTACACGTAAGTGGTTTAAAAGATGATATCCGTGAAAATGACAATGTAACTTTTGATGTCGAGAATGGCAAAAAAGGTTTAAACGCAGTTAACGTAAGAATCGCTTAATAAAATTCTTTAATAAACACTAGCCCATCCTGGTTTTTACCTAGATGGGCTTTTTACTTTTTAATAATTTGATTAAAGATTGTTTTATACAGCAAGCTTTACATTCACTGCGAAAAATCCACGATCTCCTTTGTCAACTTCAAATGTTACTTTATTGCCTTGTCTAATAGGAGTGCTCAGTGCTGATGAATGCACAAAAATGCTTTCGTTGCTAATACTTTCTTTGATAAATCCATATCCCTTTACTTCATCAAACGAAAAGACAGTTCCTGTTTTAACAGTTTCTTCTTCGCTTTCTGATTGTCTTGTAACTGATATTTCAATGCTGTCTTGATCAACAGGTAGTCGTTGTGGTGGTGGAGTGGAAGAAATTCGGCCGAATTCATCTACATAAGCAATCATTTCATCGAATGTTTTTGCCTTTGTTGTTTTTCGATCTGCTCTTTTTTCAAGTTTTTCTTTACGCTCTTTTTGCTTTCGCTTTTCTCTATCTTTTTTAGTAGATGTACTGCTCGATTTTGCCATTTAATTTTTTTGCAAGGTACGGAGTAATATTCGCAAATCAGTAGAAAAATGAAATCTTATTTTCGAACACAACTCAATTAAATTGAAAATAGATGAGTAATCCCGTAGCTGCACTCATTATAATCAGCGCAGTTAATCCTAAAATGTTCGATTTTCTATCATTCGTAAATTTACCCATCACCGCTTTGTTATTTGAGATGTGTAAGATGATTCCAATTAACACCGGAGCAGTGATGCCATACAATATAGCAGTATAAATAAGTGCTTGTATTGGAGATAATCCAACGTAATTAAGCGACAATCCTACTAAAAGTGAAATAGCAATGATGACATAAAAGCCTTTCGCTTCATGGAATTTTTTATCTAATCCTTGTTCCCATCCGAATGTCTCCGTAAAAATATACGATAATGATCCGCTTAATACAGGAATTGCAATCAATCCAGTTCCAATCACACCAATGGCAAATAATAAATAGGTCATATTACCCGCTAAAGGTTTTAATGCTAATGCTGCTTGTTCAACTGTATCAATTTGTGTTACGCCAGCTGGGAATAAAACACTGCCAGTAGTTAAAATGATAAAGTACATCACAAATCCCGATACCGCCATTCCAAAATCAACATCATTCTTCATCTCGTGAATTATTTTCTTGTTGACCATTAAATGCTTTTTCCGACTCTTCATTTCTTCAACTTCAACAGATGCTTGCCAGAAAAATAAATAAGGAGAAATGGTGGTTCCTAAAATTCCAACTATCACAGCGATGTACTCTTTGTTCCATTCCATAGTTGGAATGAAAGTAGATTTGATAATGGCAACAATATCTTGCTTGAATAAAAAAGGAACAATAAAGTAAACTAACATCACAACGCAAAGATTCTTTAAAATAGATGCAATACGTTGATAGGGCAAATAAATAATCATTACAAGCAATAAAACGGTGAATACTACCGAAAAATAATTTTGATCAATAGAAGGGAATAATAAATTTCCAACTGCACCCATCCCCGCTATGTCAGCTCCAATGTTTAATACAATCGCAGGGAAACTAAACAGCAACATTAAATACAAAACCCATCGTGGATAATTCTTTTTTAAAGTACCAGTTAATCCTTGTGATGTAACCAATCCTATTCTTGCACACATTTGTTGAATAACAGCCATCAACGGAAACGCAATGATTGCGGTCCACAATGTTTTTAATCCGAATGCAGCTCCTGCCTGTGAATACGTAGCAATTCCAGAAGGGTCATCATCACTTGCACCAGTAACCAACCCAGGGCCTATTTTTTTCCAATAAGATTGAATTTTTTTTGCAATTGATTTCGAATGCTGCATAAGAAAAAGATTAAACTTATTTTTTGTTTAATTCAGCGCGTAATTGGTCCGATGTTTTTGTGCCTCCATCATGACTCCACCCTGGAGGCATAAACAAGTATTTTAATTTATTTGATAATCCTACTGGTTTCTTTAAATCGTTCCATATGGATTGCCATTCGTGCGTGACAATTTTTACTGGATGATGTTTTTCTTCTAGCGGTTTCGTCAAGCCGTAAACAATTTTTTCATCCTTCGTTTCTTTTTCGAAGGTGCCAAATAATTTATCCCATATAATTAATACCATCCCCATATTTCTATCGAGATATTTTACATTACTTGCGTGATGTACTCGATGGTGCGAAGGACTAACAAATACAGATTCAAACCAAGCAGGCATCTTGTCAATGAATTGTGTGTGTACTAGGATGCCGTAAATCTGCGTAGCAGCATAAACAAAAATGATGTCCAACGGAGAAAAACCTAATAACGCTAATGGGATAAAATAGATGAAACGATAAATAGGTTGAAATACCGATGATCGAAATCCTGTTGTTAGATTAAATTCTTCTGATGAATGATGTGTAACATGTACCGCCCAAAACAACCGTATTTGATGATCAAAACGATGTTCCCAGTAATACATAAAATCTTCAGCAATAAAAATTGCTATCCAATAGAGTAGGGGACTTGTCCAGTTTTCAATGATACGGTGCTCGTAAAACCATAATAGAACACCAACATAAACAACTCTAAATAAAATATCGATGCTGGCATTTAAAACACTTAAGTAAACATTCAGAATTGTTTCTTTAACAGAGTAGTATTTCCTTAATTTAATATTGCTTAAAATAATTTCAGCAGCAATCACCAATAAGTAAATGGGCGTGCTGATTAAAATTATCCATTGCTCTTTTAAAGGCATAATCGAATTTTATACTTTTTCAAAAATTCCTGCTGCACCTTGTCCTGTACCTACGCACATAGTTACAATTCCGTATCTCTGATTTCTCGCCTCTAATTCATTCATCAATTGCACGGTTAGTTTTGCTCCGCTACAACCAAGAGGATGACCTAACGCTATCGCACCTCCGTTAACATTTACAATTTCCTGATTGATATCGAGCTTGCGCATTACTGCTAATGATTGTGATGCAAAGGCTTCATTTAATTCAATCATATTAATATCGTTTAAGGTCAATCCTGATTTTTTTAATACCATCGGAATGGCTTCAACAGGTCCGATGCCCATAATACGTGGTTCTACACCAGCTACAGCATAATTGACAAAACGAAGTCTTGGAGCAAGATTATGTTCTTTTAAAAACTTTTCTGATACCACTAATACGAATGCTGCGCCATCTGATGTCTGAGATGAATTACCAGCAGTAATACATCCTTGCGCATCAAAAACAGGTTTTAATGAGCTTAGCTTTTCAATAGATGTATCTGCACGCGGACCTTCATCTGTATCAAATGTAAAAGATGATTTTTGTTGCTTGTAGTTTGCATCTAAAAAAAGTTCTTCTACGTGAATAGGTGTAATTTGCGATTTGAATTTTCCTGTAGTAATTGCATTAACAGCCTTCTGATGACTATTAAAAGAAAATATATCTTGATCTTCGCGTGATACGTTATATTCTTTCGCAACAGCTTCTGCAGTTAATCCCATTCCCCAATAGTATTCAGGATTTGTTCTAGCTACTTCGTAGTTAGGAACGATTCTCCAACCTCCAAATGGAATTGGCGACATACATTCAACACCACCAGCAAGAATACAATCTGACAGTCCTGCATTTATTTTTGCAGCTGCAATGGCAATGGTTTCTAATCCTGATGCGCAATAACGATTCACTGTCATTCCGGGTACCTTGACCGTATTTAATCCCATTAATGAAATCATACGGCCAATATTTAATCCTTGCTCTGCTTCTGGCGTTGCGTTACCTACAATAACATCTTCAATCAAGTTTACATCAAACGATTCAAGTGAGCTGATCAAATGCTTTACAACAGCTGTTGCCAAATCATCAGGTCTGACATTCTTTAATTTCCCTTTCGGTGCTTTCCCTACTGCCGATCTATATCCTGTTACAATGTATGCGTTCATATTATCTTATAAAAAAACCCGCTTTTCAGCGGGTTATGATTGAAATTATTTTTTGGTTGTATCCGCTGGAGCAGGAGTGTTTCCTCCCGTAGGAGCTGGTGTTCCTCCTGGTTTACCGCTATTTTTTGCTTTCTTAGCATCTGCTGCCTTTTTCGCTTCAGCAGCTTTCTTTGCTTCTTCAGCAGCAGCTTTTTGATCAATGCCGTCTTTGTATGTTGCCGTTGCAATCAATTGGCCCTTGCGATTAAATGTTCTCCACTCACCATCTTTCTTATTGTTCTTGTATGATCCTTCTGCTGCAACTTCTCCATCTTCAAAGTAACGTGTCCATTTACCGTCTTTCTTACCAGCAATATATTCTCCTTCTTGCTTCACAGTGCCAGAGTAATAATATCTTTTGTAAACACCTTCTTTGATACCATTTTGGAATTCTTGTTCTTCCATCAACTTACTATAAGGATAGTAACGCTTAGAAACTCCCTGACGCTTGTCATTAAGATATTCAACTTCTGTCATGATTTCACCGTAAGAATTAAAAGTCTTCCACGTACCTTGCTTCTGACCAAATTCATCTGTTTTGTTACGGTGTTTTTCCTTGCCCGGAGCATACTTCGGTTTTTCCTCTGTTTGTGAAAAACAAATAAAAGGAATCATCAGAAGGGACAAGATTAAGATTTTGTACTTATGCATATGCAATAGGTTTTTCAGGTGTTAAAATTAATAACTTATTTAATTTCTCAAAGGTTTTCCGGTAGTTAATATTGATTGAATGCGTTCTAATGTCTTTTTTTCGCCTGTAAGCGACAGAAATACCTCTCTTTCCAGGTCTAAAAGGTATTGCTCAGATACTTCAGTGGGAGAAGATAATTCACCTCCACACATCACATAACCAAGCTTTTTGCTAATATACTCATCATGACTGGAAATATAATTTCCGCTTTTCATACTGTTTGCCCCTACCCATATTAGTCCGAGACCTTGTTTACCGAGTACTTTGATGTTTTTTCGTTGTTGTGGTTGGGTATAGCCTGCATCAGAAAGTGCAACAACACTATTTCTTGCATCGAAAAGCAAATGGTTTTTGTTCATACTTATAGCATCTCTTCCCGCTTTTAAAATTCCCATTTCAAATGCTTCTTTTGCAGATGTAGAAACTTTTGCCTGTCCAATCGTTAAGAAATTAGATCGTAAGGTGTTTAATTGAATGTCTCCATCTTTCAATGAATCCGAAAATCGCAATGCCATTTCTTTTGTGCCACCACCACCAGGAATTAATCCAACGCCAAACTCAACAAGTCCTGTATAAAGTTCTGCATGCGCTTGCACTTTATCAGCATGCAAGGTCATTTCACAGCCACCACCTAAAGTTAATCCAAATGGAGCAACAACAACGGGTACTGAAGAATAACGCACACGCATATTCATGTTCTGAAACATTCGGATTGCCATATCAATTTCGTCGTACTCTTGTTCAATGGCCATCATGAAAATCATAGCGAGATTAGCACCTGCCGAAAAGTTCGCACCTTCATTTCCAATCACTAATCCTTTATAATTTTTTTCTGCTAATTCTATCGCTTTATTAACTCCCGCAATGACCTCACCGCCCATCGTATTCATCTTAGTGGTAAACTCACAACAGATCACATCTTCACCAATATCAATTATGTTACATCCACTATTTTTCCAAACTGTTTTCTCTTTACGCAATGGATACAGCTGAACACTTGATTGCTGATTAGGAATAAGGTCATAGGAATTCGTATTAGGATTATAATAACTGCTGATACCCTTCTCAAATTTATAGAATGAATTATTCCCTGATTCCAACATAGAATAAATCCACGGCGCTGGCTTAAATCCTAAAGATTCCATTGATTTAATGGACTCTTTAATCCCAATTGCGTCCCATGTTTTAAACGGACCTAATTCCCACCCAAATCCTGCTTCTAACGCCTCGTCTATACGAAATAAGTCGGGAGATATTTCATTTACTTTATTCGATACAAATTCAAACAAGCTGAAGAATGATTTTCTGAAAAAGTCGCCGGCTTTATCTTTTGCCTGCATGAGCATGGCTATGCGTTGTCGGGTGTCATCAATTCCTTTTGCACTTTCAATCGATTCGAATTTGTTCTTTTTTTGCAGATTATATTCAAATGATTTTAAGTCTAGCGACAAATAAATAGTTTTCCCTTTTTCGTCTTTTGATTTTTTGAAAAAGCCTTGCTTCGTTTTATCTCCTAACCACTTTTTCTCCATCATTTGTGAAATAAATCCAGGAAGTTCAAACGTTTTCTTTTCGTTTCCTTCGGGAAGGGCAGCTGCTAAATTATTACTCACATGCACGAGCGTATCTAATCCAACAACATCACAAGTTCGGAATGTTGCCGATTTAGGTCGGCCGATAATTGTCCCAGTAAATAGATCAATATCGTTAATGGTAAAATCTGATTCTTCTACTAAATGAAACAGCGATAGGATACTATAAACGCCAATTCTGTTTGCAATAAACGCAGGAGTATCTAAGCACTCAATAGTAGTTTTTCCTAAGAAAAGAGAGCCATAGTTCATAAGAAAATCGATGACTTCTTTTTTTGTTTCTTTTCCAGGAATAATTTCTAATAATCGTAAATAACGCGGTGGATTAAAAAAATGAGTGCCGCAAAAATGTTGTTTAAAATTTTCACTTCGTCCATCAGTTAATAATCCAATAGGAATCCCAGACGTATTAGTTGTGATTAATGTATCAACCTTTCTATACTTTTCTACTTTGTCATATAATTGCTTTTTGATTCCTAAATTCTCAATTACTACTTCAATAATCCAATCGCATTCGCTGATTTTCGATAGATCATCCGTAAAGTTTCCCGTCTGAATTAAGCTTATTCCCGATTGAGAATATAGAGAGGACGGCTTTGATTGGAGGGTGTTCTTAAGCGATTCATCCACAATTCTGTTCTTAAAAGCGGAATCGTCTTTCGTAATTCCTTTTTTAGATTCTTCTTCTGTTAGTTCTTTCGGAACAATATCTAGTAATAGTACAGAAACGCCAATATTGGCAAAGTGACATGCAATACGCGAACCCATTATTCCTGAACCAAGTACTGCAACTTTTTTTATTGCTCTGCTCGACATGATATGACAAAATTTAATCTTTCGAATTTAAAAATTAAAAGCTGATAATTTGCGGTGAATAGAAAAAGTAATCAACTGATTTATATTGTTTATAACTGTGGGTAATTTTTAAAGTTCTAAAACACTGATTTATGATTAAATAATAGTTGAGGTTATGAAATATCAAACATTATTTTACCTTTGCAACCTCAATAAAATAACACTATGAGTTTCGAGAAAATTATTTCAGTGCCGGGAAGTCCGGGTTTATACAAGATGGTAGCGCAGATGCGTAATGGCGGTTTCGTTGTTGAAGGTATTTCAGATAACAAAAGAATGCCTGTTTCATCTACTCAGCGAATTGTCATGTTAAAAGATGTAGCAATATATACTTACAAAGAAGATATGCCTCTTTATGATGCATTTAAAAAGATGAAAGAAAACGATTCTTTGTCAACTTCGGTAAATGCTAAATCTGAACCAGCAGATTTAAAAGGAGTATTAAAAAAAGTATTGCCTGAATACGATGAAGAGCGAGTACACATTTCTGACATCCGTAAAATCTTTGCATGGTATAGTTTAATTAAAGATATGGTGGGATCTCCTGAAAGCGAAGCTGCAATGAATCCAGCTACAGAGCAAGTAGAAGAAGTGGTGGAAGAAGTAAAAGCTGCAGCAGAGGAAGTTGTAGAAAAACCAAAAGCTCCTAAAAAAAGAGAAGTAAAAAAATCAACAGAAAAAGAATCTTAATACTAATTGAAAGCCCCTTATTTAAGGGGCTTATTTATTCTTAATTAATATGAATTTCAATAACGACTTGTTAGCTTATAAAACTATCCGCACATTTTTACCAGCCGAATTTTCATATAAAAGTTGGGATGACCTGCTTCCTTATTTTGAAGACTTGAAAAACAGAACACTTAGCATTAATGCTGATTTTGAACAATGGCTTAATGATAGAAGTGAATTAGAAGCTGCATTGCAGGAAGATGTTGGTTGGAAATATATCCGAATGAGTTGCGATACAACAAATGAACAATATGTAAACGATTACACTTTTTTTGTGTCTGAAATTCAGCCGAAAATTGCTCCATATAGTAATGATCTCGATTTAAAACTATTAGCTTTTCAAGGACTTGATTCTTACACCAAGCCGGGTTTTGAAATTTTATTGCGTCAGCTAAAACAACGTGTTGAGTTATTCCGAGAGGAAAATATTCCGCTTATTGCTGAATTGCAAAATAAGGAGCAAGAATATGCTGCAATTGCTGGAGCTATGTCGGTAGAGGTTGATGGTAAAGAATTAACGATGCAACAAGCAGGTAATTATTTAGAGCTTCACGATAGAACAAAGCGAGAAGAAGTGTATCGCAAAATGATGTCGCGCCGATTACAAGACAGAGAAAAATTAGATGATTTGTTTGATGCATTGCTTGTTTTACGTCATAAAATTGCATTGAATGCAGGATTTAATAATTACCGTGATTATATGTTTGCTAATCTTGGGCGCTTTGACTACACCGCAGAAGATTGTTTCAAGTTTCATGAGGCCGTAGAAAAGCATCTAGTACCATTAGTAGAACAAAGTGAAAGAGTGCATCAGCAAGACTTAAATTTAGAAGATTTAAGACCTTGGGATTTAGCCGCTGAGCCAGAGGGTAAATCTGTTTTACGTCCTTTTAACGGACATGCGGATTTAATTGAAAAAACAATTCATTGCTTTAATAAGATGAATCCGTTTTTAGGAAGTTGTATTCAGGAATTACAAAGCCGTAAACATCTCGATCTTGAATCTCGTAAAGGGAAGGCTCCTGGTGGATACAACTATCCTTTATATGAGTCAGGATTGCCATTCATATTTATGAATTCAACCAACACTCTTCGTGATTTAGTTACCATGGTACATGAGGGCGGTCACGCAGTACAGTCAATTGTTGATCAGCCTTTAGGTTTGGTAGATTTTAAAAATATTCCAAGTGAAGTTGCGGAATTAGCTTCTATGTCGATGGAGTTAATGTCGATGAAATACTGGGATAGCTATTTTGCAGATAATAGTGAATTGAAAAGAGCTCAGCTAAAGCATATTGAAGATGTAATTAAAGGATTGCCTTGGATTGCGACTGTTGATGCATTCCAGCATTGGTTATATTTGAATCCAACACACACACGTTTAGAACGTCGCGCGGCTTGGAAGGCAACGTATAGTCGTTTTTCAGGAAAAGCAGTTAATTGGGATGGGTTAGAAGAGGCTAAAGAGAATTTATGGCAAAAGCAATTACATATTTATGAGGTTCCATTTTACTACATCGAATATGGTTTTGCCCAATTAGGAGCAATTGCTATGTGGAAGAACTTTTCCAACGATGAAAGTGCAACTTTGCAAAAATATCTCGAGGCGCTAGCATTAGGATATACAAAGCCAATTGGTGAAATTTATAAGACTGCGGGAATTGAGTTTGATTTTTCTGAAGGATATGTAAAAAGCCTTGCTAATTTCTTGGAAAATAAAATCAAGGAGTTTAACTAAAAATACTATTCGATTTATGTAACTTTTTCAGATAAAATCCGAATAAGAGGCCCTCAAAAAGTGTATAACAACCAATGATGCCTACAATCGTTTGGATTTTATTTTTTACAACTCTGGTAATTATTGGGGTGTCTGCCTATTACTTTTCAAAATATTTTGGAGGGGGAAAGTCAGACGCTAACAATGACCTTTCCCTTTCGTTATTTCTTGAACAACAAGATTTGCCTTCCATCTTATTTAGTGCAGATAACTATGTTGCTCTAGATGCTAATCAAATGGCATTACAGCTATTTGCTATATACCAGCGATCAGTTTTAAAAGAATTATCATTTGTAGATTTTTTTGATGATCAACTGACTAATGAAGAGATTAAGTTCTTGTTAGTAGCAGGTGAAAATGGAGGGCTTACTCGTCAAAGTATAAACTGCAAGAATAGAAATGGACATATAATGCCATTGGTAATTTCTATGTTGCGATTTAAAAATGGTGATTTCATTTGCAAGTTTGATCATCCTCTAATTAAAGAAGAGCCAATTCCTGTTAAAAATACTGGTAATGTGGTGGGTAATTCTATTCCGAAGACATCAAATCCAGAAGCGGTTACAACGACTCCTGAATACGTTTCAATTGAAGAACCTGAACGAACGGAAAAATCGCAAGTTGTAGCTGATATTGACTCTATTCAAGATGATAGTAATGCAGTAGCAGTTATTGATGTATTCCAGCGATTTGTTGATGTGAATGAACATTTTGCATATATAACAGGATATTCAGTTGAAGAACTTAAAAAAATTACACTGCAGGATTTAATTCATCCTTCTCACTCAATCATACATCAAAAGTGGTTAAGCGATCTTGTCAAAGGTGTTTCCACTGTCTCGACTGTGGAACGAAGTATCATTACAAAAAATAGGAAGAAAGCAGTTGTCGATTTGATGGCTGCATTTTTACCTTCTAGAAATGTCATTTTTATTACGGCTTTTGATAATACAGATTCTAAAAAGACAATCGATAATTTACTTTCCAATCGTGAAAATTTAGTTGAGTTAGTCGAAAATACCGGGGAGTCTATTATGTCGCTCAATGCTATTGGACTTGTAACAGTTATCAATGGTCAAGCAAAGAAACTATTTAGAGATTGTTATGATGTGTTGTTGGAAGAAGGGGATAATCTTATTAATAAATTAAAACCTGGCTATAAGCAACTTTGGGTCGGAAGAATACAATCAGTTTTGAAGGGAGAGACCATCAATTATAATGATAGTCATGAGGCACACGGAATATTTACATTTTACGAAGTGATGTTATATCCAATGAAAAATGAGCTTGGATTAATTACGGGTATTAGTTTTTCAGCTCGTGATATTACTGACCGTTTGCATAAAGAAGAAGAATTAAGAGTTGCTAAAGAAAAAGCAGAAGCTGCTACAGCTGCTAAATCAGAGTTTTTAGCTGTTATGAGTCATGAAATTCGAACACCATTAAATGGATTGATTGGAATTTCTGAGTTACTTAATAATACACATCTCGATGAGCAGCAGAAGGAATTCGTTGATATTATGCGTTTGAGTGGTGAGGCTTTGTTACAAGTGATAAATGATATACTTGACTTTTCAAAAATCGAGGCTAACAAAATGCAATTAGAAGAGGCCCCATTTCATGTGGCCGATGTTATAGAAGAAACTATTGATATTTTATCTGCGAAGGCAAAAGAAAAGGGGTTAATTCTGAAATCAAATATTGCACTTAATGTCCCAGAGGCAGTATTGGGCGACAAGGCAAGGTTGCGTCAAGTGATGATGAATCTCGTCGGAAATGCAATTAAGTTTACTGAACACGGAAAGATAGTTATTGATGTGGTTGCAGAAGGATCTAACGATGATTTGTTTTTGAAGTTTACAGTGAGCGATACGGGAATGGGAATGACAAGTGAACAAATGGAAATTGCTTTTAACGCATTTACTCAAGCGGATCAATCAACATTTAGGAAATACGGAGGTACTGGACTTGGTTTAACAATTTGCAAGACATTAGTTGGACTTATGGGTGGTAGAATTTGGGCTGATAGTGTAGTGGGCAAGGGGAGTGATTTTTACTTTACTATTAAAACGAAGGAAACTAAAATCGTGGAAACAAAAGTTAAAGAGACACGCCCTAAAAATCAGGGTAGTGACAAGCCAAACTTCGAAATGGGCAGGCAGTTGCCTGCAAAAATTCTTTTGGTGGAGGACAATGAAATTAATCGATTGTTAGCAACCAAATTGTTTAACCGCATAGGTTATCAAATCGACTCCGTGAATGACGGAGGTGATGCTGTTATTGCAATTGGTAAAGCTAAATATGATGTGGTCTTCATGGATATTCAAATGAATGGTATGGACGGATTTGAAGCAACCAAACAAATTAGAATGAAGTATGGTCAATTAGGACCTGTTATTATTGCGATGACAGCATTTGCTTCACCTGAGGATCGCAAAGCATGTCTTGATGCAGGAATGGATGATTATGTTTCTAAGCCGATCACTATTGATGATTTAGAGAGGATGCTTGTTAAATGGGTTAAAAATCCTAATCCTGAGGTGACAATAAAAACAACTATAAAAACTGCTGCTCCTCAAGCTGGTAAGTCTGATACGCTCGATCTTGCTACTGTAAAACGATTAGTTGAAATAGGGAAAGCGTCAGATAAAAATTTTACCGCTCAGTTGTTAGAAATGTTTGCGCTTCAGGTTCCAAGGCTAATTGCTACTATAAACGATGCGCTTAATAAAAATGATTTGGATACAGTTTGGAAGTCGGCACACAAGTTAAAAGGAACCTGCTTAAATATTGGTGCGGTAAAGCTTTCGGCGCTTTGTAAAGAAATGGAGGCTAAGGGTAGAGCTAAAGATAGTTCAGGATTAAAAGGTATTGCTTTGCAGCTTGAAATTGAGTTTAAAGCAGCGGTAAAAGATTTGGGTGAGGTGTTTTTAGCCAATTTGTGAACAATTTTTTAGAAATCAGTTTGTTTTCAATGAAAATATTTTTACTTTTGCCGTCCGTTTAATAAAAATCTAGAGGACTTTAAATTATGATTATTGTACCTATTAAGGAAAACGAAACAATTGATAAAGCGCTTAAGAAATTCAAGAAGAAATTCGAAAAGACTGGTATTGTAAAGCAATTAAGATCTCGTCAAGCGTTCGAAAAACCTTCAGTAACTCGCCGCACAGAAATTAAGAAAGCGATTTATAAGAATACATTGATTTCAGCAGTACAGGCTTAAAGTCGTCTGATTACGTTGTAATATAATCCTGACTCAATACTAATTGGGTCAGGATTTTTATTTTGTTAATATTCTGTCAGTAAGTACTGGATTTAATTTCAATAAACCTTGTTATTAAGATACTTTCACCTTTATATTTACGTTGAAAGTAAAATTCGTAGCCTGTGCAGGAAGCTGACCTTTTTTTTAACTATTTAACTGTCGAACGTAGATTTTCAAAACATACGATCGTAAGCTATCAAACCGACTTATTGCAATTTTCAAATTTTATAAAAGACACCTACGAGGTGGAGGATATTAGAGAGGTTAGTCATTTATATATTCGCTCCTGGGTCGTCTCGTTGATGGAAAATGGAATTGATCCAAAATCCGTAAATAGAAAAATAACAGCTTTGCGATCGTTTTATAAGTTTTTAATTAAAACAGGGGTAGTCGATAAAAATCCCATGTTAAAAATACATGCACCAAAAATTTCGAAAAAGTTACCGGAGTTCCTTGACGATAAAAAGATGGATGCTTTGTTTGATAATATGTCGAATGATGGTAATGTATACGAGCAAGCAAGAGATTTCCTTGTTCTTGATTTTTTTTACCGAACAGGCGTACGTTTATCAGAGTTAATAGAGTTGAAAATCGAAAATGTTAATCTACATAATTTATCCGTAACTGTGACCGGTAAGCGGAATAAGGTAAGGCAAATTCCTATTACAATTGGTTTCAAGCAGGCGATTGAAAAGTACCTAAAACTTAGAAAAGAATTTTTAAATGAATTGAGTACGATTTGTCTTTATTTTTTTACTGATAATTATGGTAACAAAATGTATCCAGTCTTCGTTTATCGTATTGTAAAGGCTAATATCCAAATGGTGAGCACAGGTAAGAAGAAGAGTCCGCATATTTTAAGGCACACATTTGCTACAACGATGTTGAACAATGGGGCGGATATAAATGTAATTAAAGAATTGCTAGGTCACAGTAACTTATCGGCTACACAGGTTTACACGCATAATACAATTGAAAAATTAAAAGAGGTCTATAAGCAGGCCTTTCCGAAAGCATAATTACTTATTTTAAAAAAGATAAAACTATGAAACTAAAAGTTCAATCCATCCACTTCGATGCAGACCGTAAATTACTAGCATTTGTTGAAGAAAAAATTGAGAAGCTAACTCACTTTTATGAGGACATTATTGATGGCGAAGTATTTCTTAGATTAGATAAGAGTACGGAGAAGGAAAATAAGATTGCTGAAATAAAATTGAATACGCCTGGCAAAACAATGTTTGCAAGCGAGCAATGCAAATCATTTGAAGAAGCTACAGACAGCGCAGTAGATGCTCTCAGAAAGCAGATTACTAAGTACAAAGAAAAACTAAGAAGTAATTAAATTGGTACTTAAACATAGTGGAAATGCGGGCTTTATGTCCGCATTTTTTATTTCCTTTACACCTTGAAATGAGCGCAACCAAGTTTTTTTTCAAAAAAAAATATTTTTTTTGATTTTTTTTGTGCGGAATACTTGTTTCAATCAAATCATTTAGTAAATTTGCAATCCGATTTTACGGGACGTTTAATTAGTTCATTGAAATTCAAGCCGATGTAGCTCAGTTGGTCAGAGCTACTGATTTGTAATCTGTAGGTCGGGGGTTCGAATCCCTCCATCGGCTCCAATTGCCGTAGATTTAAGACGTAGCGAGATAGATATGTGTGGAAATTGTTAGTGTCCTTGAATCCGTTTGTAAAACTTCGGTATTAACCGAAAAAGAAAGGCTTAGGGGAGATACTCAAGCGGCCAACGAGGACAGACTGTAAATCTGTTGACTTATGTCTTCACAGGTTCGAATCCTGTTCTCCCCACAATAAACTATCTTGATAAGGTAGGCAATGAATGAAAAACGTGGCAAGGTTAACTTGATATCGGTCTTTGAATGAGTATGCAATTCGGTGCATTTATTTAATTAGCGGAAGTAGCTCATTTGGTAGAGCATCAGCCTTCCAAGCTGAGGGTGGCCGGTTCGAGCCCGGTCTTCCGCTCAAAGTCAAATGATTGGTGAAGGGGATGGAAGCAGGTGTTTTCTGCGATTGTGCTTTGCGGTGTACCAAATGTATCATGCCAATGTAGCTCAGTCGGTAGAGCACATCCATGGTAAGGATGAGGTCACCAGTTCGATCCTGGTCATTGGCTCCAACAATAAATTAAAATAAAACTATTAATAATCATATTTAAACAAAAACAACTTTAATAAAATGGCAAAAGAGAAATTTGATCGCTCCAAACCGCATGTAAACATCGGAACGATCGGTCACGTAGACCACGGTAAGACCACTCTGACAGCTGCAATTACCAACGTACTTGCTCAATCAGGTCTTGCAGAGAAGAGGGATTTCGCCTCTATCGATAACGCTCCTGAAGAAAAAGAGCGTGGTATCACAATTAACACGGCACACGTTGAGTACCAAACAGGTAATCGTCACTATGCACACGTTGACTGTCCAGGTCACGCGGATTATGTAAAGAACATGGTTACCGGTGCTGCTCAAATGGATGGAGCTATTCTAGTAGTTGCTGCGACTGATGGTCCTATGCCTCAGACTCGTGAGCATATCCTTTTAGCTCGCCAAGTAGGTGTACCTAAAATTGTTGTTTTCATGAATAAAGTCGACATGGTTGACGACCCAGAATTGTTAGACCTTGTTGAAATGGAAATTCGTGAATTATTATCATTCTATGAATATGATGGTGACAACACTCCAATCATTCGTGGATCTGCTTTAGGTGGATTAAACCTAGACGGTACTTGGATGCCTAAGATTCTTGAATTAATGGAAGCAGTTGATACATATATTCCAATTCCTCCTCGTCAAGTTGATTTACCTTTCCTAATGCCAGTTGAGGACGTATTCTCAATTACAGGTCGTGGAACAGTAGCAACAGGACGTATCGAGCGTGGAGTAATCAATTCAAATGATCCAGTTGAAATTATTGGAATGCAGCCTGAAAAATTAACTTCAACAGTTACAGGTGTAGAGATGTTCCGTAAAATCCTAGATCGTGGAGAAGCTGGTGACAACGTTGGTTTATTGTTACGTGGTATTGAGAAGACTGATATTCGTCGTGGTATGGTAATCGCAAAGCCAGGTTCAATCACTCCTCACATGAAGTTCAAGGCTGAGATTTATGTATTAAAGAAAGAAGAAGGTGGACGTCACACTCCATTCCATCAAAAATATCGCCCTCAGTTTTACTTACGTACAACTGACGTAACAGGAGAGATTACTCTACCTGAAGGACGTGAAATGGTTATGCCTGGTGATAATGTAACAATCACAGTTGAATTAATTCAACCAGTTGCAATGGACAAAGGACTTCGTTTCGCTATCCGTGAGGGTGGACGTACAGTAGGTGCTGGTCAGGTTACTGAAATCATCTCTTAATCATATTAAAATAATTTAAAATAGTATGTCCCGACAAACTGTCGGGACATACCTATTTTAAAAGGTGGTGTTTTTTTCGGCGGAATTTAATGAATTTGTCGGATAAAAACAAAATAAAATTGTGTTAAAATGCAGTTTTGTCATAACCACATTGAGAAATTTACGGGTGTAGCTCAATTGGTAGAGTAGCGGTCTCCAAAACCGGTGGCTGGTAGTTCGAGTCTCTCCACCCGTGCTTAAAGGGAAAAATAAACGACATTAGTTATGCAAAAAATAAGCGCTTATATCAGTGATTCGTATAATGAACTGATGAATAAAGTATCATGGCCAACATGGTCAGAATTGCAAAGCAGTTCGATAGTGGTTTTAGTTGCCACATTATTGTTTGGAATAGTCGTTTTTTTAATTGATATGATTTTCCAAGGTTCTTTGAATTTAATTTATAACTTGTTTTCTTAATTGCAATGTCAGATTCTACAGGCAAAAAATGGTATGTAATCCGTGCAATTAGCGGTCAGGAAAAAAAGGTAAAGCAATACCTTGAATCCGAAATCGTTCGTGCAGGGTTGTCTGACTATGTTTCTCAGGTATTAATACCTATGGAGAAATACTATCAGATTAAAGATGGTAAAAAAGTAAGCAAGGAAAGAAGTTTTTATCCAGGTTATATTTTGATTGAAGCGAATCTTTTGGGTGAAGTTCCCCATGTGATTCAAAATACTACAGGTGTAATTGGATTCTTAGGTGCAAAGGGCGAAGCTCCTGCACCGTTACGAATTTCTGAGGTGAACAGAATTTTAGGAAAAGTTGATGAGTTGGCAGATAGTGAAGAAGTAATCAATGTTCCTTACGTTGTAGGTGAAACGGTTAAAGTAACAGATGGTCCATTCAATAGTTTCTCAGGAATTATTGAAGAGGTGAATGAGGAGAAGAAGAAATTAAAAGTAATGGTTAAAATTTTTGGACGTAAAACTCCATTGGAGTTAAACTATGTTCAAGTAGAAAAAGAATCATAAACACTTTGATGCCTGTCTTGGTTGATGCTTCCACATTTCAAGAACAGGATTCTCCATCAGGGTAATATAAACACTAAAATAAAAATGGCAAAGGAAATAGGTGCACTGATTAAATTACAAGTAAAAGGTGGCGCTGCGAATCCAGCACCTCCAATTGGACCTGCATTAGGAGCGAAAGGGGTTAACATTATGGAGTTCTGTAAGCAATTTAATGCAAGAACTCAGGATAAAGCAGGCCAGGTTTTACCTGTAATTATTACAGTTTATACTGATAAGTCGTTCGACTTTATCATCAAAACTCCTCCAGTATTCATTCAATTGATGGAGGCTGCAAAAATTCAGAAAGGTTCTGCTGAGTCTAACAGAAAGAAAGTTGGTTCTGTATCATGGGAACAAGTACGTGCGATTGCTGAAGCGAAAATGGTAGACATGAATTGTTTTACTGTTGAGTCTGCTATGAAAATGGTAGCAGGAACAGCTCGTAGTGCTGGTATCAATGTTACAGGAACAGCTCCTTGGGCTGAGTAATTATAAACCCTATGTAGTATCGTTATCGCTTGCTGCTTCCCGTGATCGATACTCAAATTAAACAAAAACAAAAATTAAAATGGCTAAGTTAACTAAGAACCAGAAGGTGGCTTATGCAAAAGTAGATGCTAATAAAGCTTACACTTTGCAAGAGGCTTCTAAATTAGTAAAAGAAATATCTTATACTAAGTTTGATGCTTCTGTAGATCTTAGCGTACGCCTTGGAGTTGATCCACGTAAAGCGAATCAAATGGTTCGTGGTATCGTGACACTTCCGCATGGTACTGGTAAAACAGTTCGTGTGTTGGTACTATGTACGCCCGACAAAGAGCAAGAGGCAAAAGATGCCGGTGCTGAACATGTTGGATTGGATGATTTCATTCAAAAGATTGAAGGCGGATGGACTGATGTTGATATCATCATCACAATGCCTAGTGTAATGGCGAAAGTTGGTAAATTGGGTAAAATCCTGGGACCGCGTAACTTGATGCCGAATCCTAAAACAGGAACAGTAACCAATGACATTGGTAAAGCTGTGGCGGAAGTTAAAGCGGGTAAGATAGACTTCAAGGTTGACAAGAGTGGTATCATCCACGCGTCAATCGGTAAAGTATCATTCGATGCTCAAAAGCTATCCGATAATGCTCATGAGTTATTATCTACAATTGTAAAGTTAAAACCATCAGCTGCTAAAGGTACATACATGAAAAGTATTTCTATGAGCAGTACAATGAGTCCGGGAATTGCAATCGAACCAAAATCGATTTAAAAATTCCAATTCAAAACATTAATTCGTAACGTCAAATGACCAGAGAAGAAAAAAACCAGATTATCGATGAGCTAGTAGTAGCGCTGTCACGTACAGGAAGCTTCTACATTGCTGATATCGGTACGCTGAATTCAGAAAAGACCAGTAAGTTGCGTCGTGTGTGCTTCAACAGACAAGTGCAATTGAAAGTTGCGAAGAATTCTCTGATTAAAAAAGCTTTAGAACGTATTGAAGGAGATTTCAGTGAAATGCTTCCTGCAATGAAAGGGTCATCAGCCATTATGGTTGCAGAAGTCCCTAATGTTCCAGCTAAGTTGATCAAAGACTTTCGCAAGGAGAGTGATCGCCCTGTATTGAAGGCCGCTTCTATTGATGGTGGAGTATTCGTTGGTGATAATCAGTTAGATTTATTAGCTGCATTAAAAACAAAGAACGAACTTATCGGAGATATCGTTGGATTACTTCAGTCACCTGCAAAATCTGTTATCGCTGGCCTTACAGGTCAAGGAGGCAAAATTGCTGGCATCCTCAAAACGTTGGAAGAGCGTGCTGCTT
>JBKCGZ010000138.1:0-2374 GCA_046303115.1 Bacteroidota bacterium
TCTATGTATCTAGCAGCATCAGCTGCGCCGTACTTGTCCCCTTTGCGCATATCTTTTAATTGGTCAAGTCCTTTATAACGTAAATACTTTATGTTTTTAATTTCACCATTATCGTTTTTAAATATACTTTCCATTACCCCAGATTCTATTTTTACCTTACAAGTGTACTTACCTGTTACAATTAATGAATCATCCTTTAATTCCCAAGTACCTCTCTTGTCCTCCACTAAATCTTGTTTTGAGCCATCATATTTATAACTAATAAATTCGCCTCCGCTGTTGTACTCTACTACCGAACTGCCCTGATTTTCGAGGACCCATTTTCCTGTAATTCCAGAAGAACCACAACTAGTTAATAGAACTATCATTAAAGAAAAGATAAGAAAAGCTAAGTTCTTACATTGTGAATAGGCTTGTTGTTTAATTGATTTTCCTGTTTTTTTTAGTAATTGATTCATAATTAAATTTTATGTTATGTTGTCCTACTCGTATGGCTTTTCGGTTTCGCCTTTAATAATTTTCCCCAAATTAATTTTTATTCTTTATTAAAAAATGAATTTGAAATCACGTTTGACAATAATTGTCATTGATTATTTTTTAACCAATTAAAAATGGCCTGTTGGTATTACTAGGATTAACAGGAGGCAATTGCTTTTTATACATCTTTAATAAAAACTCGGCGCGATCTTCCATTGTTTTTTTTAATGAAACTGGACTAACAACTTTCACATGCTCAAGCCAACTAAACAACCAACCAATTAATTCAATATTTATAACGCACTTCAACTCCATGAAATATTCACCCTTGTCATTGTTATAAAACTTCTGTGAATTGTGCCAAAATCTTCTGCTCAAAAACAAATAAGGTCCTTCACTCATTTGTATTTTAATGTTTACCTCTTTGCTCTCCTCTGAATCATGAATTCCAAATCGCTTGCTCACCTCCAACTTCGCATCCTTTTTAGATACTGCCACTTTTTTTCGTTCGTTCGATAATTCAATCGTTTCTATAGCTTCTAATTCACGAATAGAAAATAACGGCTTTTTCTTTTCCTCCAATATCCAACCTGCAATATGAATCGTTCCCCGATGATAAATCATGCGATAAGGCTTAAAATATTGATTCTCCCATCGCTGATGAAAAAAGTGTTTTATGCGAATGTTCTTTTTGTTGGAAATAGCCCAAAGCACTTTTCGTATATGCTCAATCGTATTATCATTATAATGAAACTCACACCAGTTAGAATGTAAAACCGCTTCAGGAGGTATTTCCGACATAATTCCTCCAATTGATTTCGATGGAATTTTAAAGTCGTGCGCATGTAAAATTTCCATTGCACTACCACTTGTCTTCCTTAACCATTGCGGAGTAAACTGATCGAGCAAATAAGCTTTTATATAAGTATCAGCATCTTTTATTTTACTGTTATCTTTTTTACAAATTACCCACTTCTTACGATTAAACTCCCCGTCTGATTTTCTAATTTCCAATTGTGGATCTTTAAAATGTTCCTCTAACAAAAGCAAGTCTCTGTATATAGAACGCTGCGAACATTGGATCCCCTTCTGTTTTAATTTCAACGATATCGATTCCACGGTTTCTGGACCGAATTTTAAAATTTGTTCAATTAATAATATACGTAGCGCCTTCATAAAATAGAATTCTTAAAAATAGATTCTTATCTGATAAAATTATATTTTCTTGTTTTATGTTTGACACTATTTGTCGCTGATTGGTTTTGGTTATTTCGCCCTACTATACAGATGCGGGTTTAAACCCGCACCTCTAATAATAGATTTTCCCTAATTTCACCCTATGCTAAAATCAAACCTGCCTCCCCATCATCCATACCTTACGCATTATATAAATCTTGTTGCGCAAGATAAATTAATGAACGCGTTGAATAATTCATTGGAATTTTTATCGTCGCTCTCTATTGCTGATTTTCATGATAAGGAAACGTATGCTTATGCAGATGGAAAATGGACTGTGAAAGAAGTCCTGCAACATATCATCGATACAGAGCGAATTATGGCGTATCGTGCATTGCGCTTTTCAAGAAAAGATGCCACTGAGCTTCCAGGGTTTGATGAGAATATTTACAGTGATCATTCATTCGCGAATGAACGTCCGATGCAACATATTTTAGACGAGTTAGTGTTACTACGTAAATCAACCATCGCTCTTTATCAGTCATTAAACAATGAGCAATTGATTTATTTAGGTACTGCAAACGGAAATAAAAATTGTGCAGCGACACTCGGATTTTTTATCATCGGACATGCACTGCATCACTTTAATGTCGTACACGAACGATACGGAATAAATTTCCGATATTCGCAGTAATGAATACAACGTCAATTGCAGTAATTG
>JBKCGZ010000139.1:0-3039 GCA_046303115.1 Bacteroidota bacterium
ATTGAAGATTTTGTCAATAGTTTGTGCATCTAAAATATCTGCCTGAATAAAATGAGTGTTGCTAATGTTTATGAATTCACGCTTACCAAAGGATAAATTATCAATTACAAAAATTTCATCGCCTTCGCGTTGTAATTTGTCAATTACTGCACATCCAATAAAGCCGGCACCTCCGGTCACTAAAGTTTTCATAGTAGCTCTTCAATTAATTTTTTATACTGCCCATCTTGTGCAGACTTTGTCCAGTTCTGTTGAACCAAAAGGATGAATCTGTTTCTTTCTGAGAATGGCTTTTTACTGATGGAAAGTGATTTTTGTTCCGAATAAATGATTCCACAGTTGTTATTTTTTACAAATTCGGTGTAATCACCTAAGTTTTCAGAGATAATAACAGGCAATCCAGCACTCAAGTACTCAGCAAATTTAGTTGGAGAGGCTACTTTATTAGTTACCGATTGCTCCCTGATTAAAATACCCCAGTCGCACGCAAGCAGGAATGAGGTTACCTCTTCGTGTTTAAGCCATCTACGGCTAACCTGATTTGGGAATGCTGAAATTAATTCTTGTATCATCACATCTTCGTTCGATAGAAAAACGAGTTTGTGATGTTGACTTTCTGATAAAAAATTTAGCATCAATGGTTTCAATAACGAAAACGATTGCCATCCTGAAACAGATCCGGAATATACCAGAACTAAATCTTCTGCTTTGAAATGGTAAGTGGTGCGAATTGGATTAACCAACTCTTCGGATAGTTCATTAACAATAAAGTTACTGTTCAATGTACACGGAATAACTACATGTTTTGTAGACGCATAATGATATTCACTTTGCCAGTGCTCTACTAATTTTTGAGTAACTGCTATTCGAAAATCACTTTTGTTCACTGCATTGCTTTCGAGCTGAGGAATATTCTTTTTCCAATTTGATGGGACCGTGATGGGATATTCTGTCCACTCTGCTTTCATAGCGCCACGTCCATCGAAACAAACTTTTTTTACACTGCATTTATTTCTGACAAGCAAGGCCATGTTTGCGGCTATCACATTTCTCGCGATGATAGATTTTGGTTGTAAGAGCAAACAAACAAACCAAAGAATAATACTATTGAATTTCCAGTAAGGTGCTTTCGGCAACATCGGTAATACGATCGCGTTACCACGTTTCGCTAATATTTCTTTTTTCTTATTTGAAAAATCGTGCAATGAAATAAAGGCTACTAAACGAATGGATGTATTGTGCTTTTGATCGAGGTAGTTTAATACATCAGTTACCTGACTAAAAAATACGCCTGAAGGAGGTTCGCCGTAGGTAAGGTAAATCATGCGGTTATCAACAAGGTTTTACAGGATGTAAAAATGTGGCTATTTTCTGAGCTATTTCAAAGCCTAGAAAATTGTAAATACTCATGTATTTTTTGGATATTGAAGCGTTCGGTGTTGGCTTCCCTATTGGCAAAATAAATTTGCGATGTAAGTCGATAGCCTCGAATTTATTATAGTAGTAAATAATTCGTATAGAATTAAAAACTTCATTGATATATGTTGTTTTAATTCGATTGTTCATTAAATTATTTTCGTGTAAATAATTATAAATGGATACTCTCAGATTTATAAAGCGAATCCATTTTGCTTCTGGGTTTGATTTTGTGATTGATCCCGATGGACGTTCGCGGTTGATATTTAATACTTCCTTGTCAATTTTAATTTTCGCTCCACTTTTAAGCATACGAAACATTAAATCGTACTCCTGACTACTTTTTAAATTTTCATTCCAGGCTCCAGCCTCGATGATTGCATTTCTTCGAAATAAGTTTGCAGTTGTTACCCCAAGGCGGCCCCTCATTAAACTTTCCCAGACATCGTCACTTTCAAAATTGTAAAGTGTATCGTTTCCTGCAAGATTTCTTTTCTTAAAACTATTTACAACGATATCAATAGACTCTTTAGAATTTTCAATTAATGCAAGCTGATGTTCAAATTTTGTGGCAAGTAAAATATCATCTGCATCAAAGAACTGTACATATTCGCTAATGGCTTCTAATAATCCACGATTACGCGAATAATTGGCACCTTGATTAGTATCGTTTACTAGCAATTTAATTTTTGAAGGATATTCTGCTTGTAAAACTTTAATTTTTGAAATTGTATCGTCAGTAGAACAATCGTCTACACAAATAATTTCTTCACATGGATGAGTCTGTTGAAGTACAGATTGTATAGCTTCTTGAATATAATCAGCCACATTGTAGCAAGGTATTACAACTGATATGGTAGACATTTTTTCAGTACTTAATTCGCCGTTAGCAGTTACTCTTCGGGAAAGGCTTTTTAAGTCAGCTGACTGGTTAATTGATTTTAAATTACTTTTTGAAAAATACCTAAAATCACTATTGACATCGAAACGCTCATTGATAAATTTTAACAAACATTTCAACATTTTTATGTTGTGTTTGGTAAGAATTTTAGGGTGTGAAACAAATTGAATAAACTCCTGATTACTGATTAATTGTTTATACTTTGATAACTTTATTCTTGTAAGTAATTCAATTGAAACGCGCTCATAATTTGATTTTGCCAAATTAATTCCGAAAGTTGACTTAGGTCTTTTAAGGATTTCATGAGAATGCACACCAACTCCTTTTAAATGAGTACTATCATGCAGTACTTTAAATAAGAACTTTCGATAAATCTTATCGATAAAGTTTCTCCATGGTTCTATGTAGATGATATTGCTTGTAATTTCTATAAATGGCCCTCTGTCAGCTTGCTCCTCTACTTTATTAGAAAATCGATAGATATTATTTTTAACACAAGTGCTGAAATCGAAATGTTGAGCATCAGTAAATTGATAAACCAGTGGCATTACACTAAAATCATAAACGATATTATGCTTTTTAAAACTCTCTTTGAATACCTCGAATGGTTGAATAGACCATCCACCAGCTCTGAATCCATTGATTTTATAATCTGGAAAATCATAATGAATAATCTCTTTTAGAATAGCGATTGATGAATCAAAGACGTTTTTTATTTCTTC
>JBKCGZ010000140.1:0-27405 GCA_046303115.1 Bacteroidota bacterium
ATGAATGCTACTAATGATACTAAGGCAATAACTTTTTTCATTTTAATTGTATACTTGTTTAATCGTTTATTATAACATTTTCTGACGCTTCGCCAGATAAGGAGCTAATACTTGCTTATAACCCTTATGGATATCCGCTTCGATAAAATCGATTCTATATTGTGCGCACTTTAACTCTAATTCTTTTTTAAACTCCTGAATTGATTTCAGATAATTATCTCGTATTTGTCCTGCATGGACTTTAATCTCTTCACCACTTTCTACATCAACAAAACGATAAGGACGATTTTCAAAATTAAAATCGAGTTCCAATCGCTTATCAACGGTATGAAATAAAATCACTTCATGTTTATTATATCGAAGATGTTGCAAGGCTCCGAATAAATCTTTTGCCTCAGCCCCATTTTCAAACATATCACTAAAGATAACAACCAACGAACGCTTGTGAATACTCTCTGCTATTTGATGCAATGCTTCAGCGGCTGATGTCTTGCGAGAAGTTTCTGACTTTGCAGCCATAGCCTCTTCCAATTTATGGATAAGCAATTTATGATGCACAGAACTACTCTTAGCAGGCATATTTAAATCCAGATGATCCGTAAATAAACTTAATCCTACAGCATCACGTTGCATCTTCAAAAGATTCATGATGGATGCCGCACAATGTGCTGAAAAAGTAATCTTGTTCATCAAGTCCGGATTCTTCTTATTCATCTCAGGAAAATGCATAGAAGAAGAATTATCAACCACCAACTGACAGCGTAAATTCGTTTCTTCTTCGTAGCGCTTCGTGAATAGTTTATCGGTACGTCCGAATAATTTCCAATCGATATGACGAGTAGGCTCTCCAGGATTGTAAATGCGATGCTCTGCGAACTCAACAGAGAATCCGTGAAAAGGACTTTTATGCAAGCCTGTAATAAAGCCTTCTACCACCTGGCGGGCAATGAGCTCAAGACTTGAAAACTGTTGTACTTCGTTATGTCGAATCACGGAAATAATTTATGGGTTAAAATTAGTAAATGTAAAATAAAAGAGGCCGTCCTTTCGGCGACCTCTTTCAACAATTTTATCAAAAATTATAAATGAGCGTTGATTTTATCTGCCAAGATAGATTTTGGCGCTGCTCCTACTTGCTTATCTACTAATTCTCCATTTTTGAAAAACAATAAAGTTGGAATATTTCTGATTCCGAATTGTGTTGGGATTCCTGGATTGTGATCAACATTGCATTTGCCGATTACTGCTTTATCGCCATACTCAGCTGCTAGTTCATCAACTACTGGTCCTACTACGCGACAAGGGCCACACCACTCTGCCCAAAAGTCTACTAATACCGGCTTGTCTGATTTCATTACAAGCTCCTCAAAATTTTGATCTGTTATTTCTAAAGCCATTTTAATAATTGTTTGATTGTTTAATTTTTGCAAAGGTAATCGAAATTCCGATAATTTTATTTTAAGCCAATGATATATCGCCGTTGGTTAATTCTTTTAGCTCATCTAGCAACTGCGCATTCACCTTCACTCTGAATTTCGTGCTTTCAAATCCGAGGTTTACACCATTTTCCAAATCATAAATCTGAATCTTGAAAGGTGTTTTGCCTTGATGATCTTTCAATAATGATTCGATCATATCGACTCTCCCCTTTTGAACATCACGTAAGCGCATTTTAAGATTGACCATTTTCACCATCTTGTCGGCCGCATCTCTCAGGAATTCCATACCCGTAATTTTAATCTCTAAATCGGTTGAATTCGCGAAGCGCGTTTGAACACGAGCACGAACAAAAACTAAAGATTCTTTCACCAATAAATGTTTGAACTTTCCATAATCTTCTCCGAATAATGCAAGTCGATAATTCCCTGTAAAATCTTCGACATTAAAAAACCCAAATGGCTTGCCCGACTTTGTCATTCGCTCTTCGACATCCACAATAATTCCAGGGAAACTTAAATCACGATTTTTTAATTCATCGATACGATTTAATTGCTCTACACTGGTATTACAAAACTGATTTATTTCAAAACGGAATCCATCTAACGGATGACCTGAAATATAAAACCCTACAACTTCTTTTTCCTTTTTCAACAACTCCAGCTTACTCCACTCTGGCGCATTTGGCAATTGTGGTTCAGCAATATCTTGATCTGATGTATCGTCAAACAACGATGCTTGCGCTTGTTGTCCGTCATTCGCCATGGCAGCACCATAACGCACCGCCTTCTCTAATCCGTTTAATCCATCTTTCGGATCTACTTGAAAATATTGTGCACGATGTGTTCCTGTAAAGCAATCGAACGCACCACCAAGAGCCATACTCTCAAGCGTACGCTTATTTAATAATCGTCCAGGTACGCGCTTACATAGGTCAAATACATTTGCAAATGGACCATTATTTTTTCGTTCCTCTGCTAATGCGTCAACAGCTGAATCACCTACACCTTTCACAGCCACTAATCCGAAACGAATTTGTCCTTGCTTGTTTACTGTAAAATTGAATGCAGATTCGTTCACATCAGGACCTAAAACAGTCAATCCCATTCTACGACATTCTTCTAGGAAGAACGTAATTTTTTCTATCTGACTTAAGTTGTTCGTCATCACCGCTGCCATATATTCAGCAGGATAATGCGCTTTCAAATATGCCGTTTGAAAAGCCACGAATGCATAACATGTAGAATGTGATTTATTAAATGCATAAGATGCAAATGCTTCCCAGTCGGTCCAGATTTTCTCAAGCACTTTTTGATCATGACCTTTTGCACCTGCTTGCTCGATAAATTGAGGCTTTAACTTATCTAGCGTTTTGCGATCTTTCTTACCCATCGCTTTACGAAGGATATCCGCTTCTCCTTTGGTAAAGCCTGCAATCTTTTGAGATAGCAACATCACCTGCTCTTGATAAACCGTAATACCATTCGTTTCTTCGAGGTATTCCTTCATATCATCTAAGTCGTACGTCACGACTTCTCTTCCGTGTTTACGATTAATATAACTTGGGATGTATGCTAACGGACCAGGACGGAAAAGTGCATTCATTGCAATCAAATCCTCGAACTTATCAGGCTTTAAATCGCGCAAATATTTTTGCATACCTGCGGATTCAAACTGAAACGTTGCATTTGTTTCTGCTCGCTGATAAAGCTCTAATGTTTTTTTGTCATCTAGTGGAATCGTATCAATATCGATTGTTACTCCGTGATTTTCTTTGATAAGATTCAACGCATCCTTAATGATGGTTAACGTTTTCAAACCAAGAAAATCCATTTTAATTACACCTGCATCTTCAATTATTTTTCCTTCGTATTGTGTAACTAATAAATCAGAATCTTTTGAAGTGGCTACAGGAATGATGTCATACAAATCGCGAGGCGCAATGATAATACCTGCCGCATGAATACCAGTATTTCGTACAGAGCCTTCCAGAATCATTGCTTCTTTCAAAACCTTCGCTCGTAAATCATCTCCTTCGGCGATAGCGCGCAGTTTTTTCACCAATTCCAGATCATCACTATTTAATCCTTCTTTATCCTTTAAACTTTTATCACCTTCTAACGGTGCCGTCAGTACGCGATTTAATTCAATCCCTGGTTTATCAGGAACTAACTTCGCCAAAGCATTCGAATCAGGCAGCGGTAATTCAAGTACACGCGCAACATCTTTGATAGACATTTTAGCGGCCATGGTACCAAAGGTTACAATTTGTGCAACCTGTGTTTTACCGTATTTATCCACTACATAATCGATTACCTTCTGACGACCAAGATCATCAAAGTCGGTATCGATATCGGGCATTGACTTACGATCCGGATTTAAGAAACGCTCGAATAGCAAATTGTACTTAAGAGGATCGATATTCGTAATTCCAATACAGTATGCAACAGCAGAACCTGCTGCTGAACCACGACCTGGGCCCACAAATACTCCTATCTCTCTTCCTGCTTTAATGAAGTCGGCTACAATTAAAAAGTAACCTGCAAATCCCATTGTTTTAATCGTGAACAATTCAAAATTCAATCGCTCTTCTATTTCGGGTGTTAATTGTCCATAGCGATTTAAAGCACCCGAGTAAGTTAGGTGATGCAAATATTCATCTTGCGTATTAAATCCTTCAGGAATTGTAAAGTGAGGTAATAAAATATCCTGTTTCAACTGCAGCATTTCTACTTTACCAACAATTTCATTCGTATTGTCGATAGCTTCGGGCAAATCGCTGAACAGCTTCGACATCTCCTCGGTCTTCTTAAAATAAAACTGATCATTAAAAAACGCGAAACGTTTTCCACGCACATTCACATCATCATCAGCAAAGTCTTTCATAGTTGGTGTACTCTGCTTCTCACCTGTGTTGATACAAAGCAAAATATCATGCGCATTCGAATCTTCTTGATTCACATAGTGAGAATCGTTGGATGCAATAATTTTTACGTTATGCTTTAATGCAAATTTTATTAGAACTTCATTTACGATATTCTGTTCTGGGATATCATGACGTTGAAGTTCTACGTAATAATCTTCACCGAATAAATCCAGCCACCATTTAAATTCTTTCTCTGCTTCTGCCTCTCCTTTTTTAAGAATCATTTTTGGTACAGAAGCACCAATGCAACAAGTAGTAGCAATTAATCCTTTGTGATATTGCAATACTAATTCCTTATCGATACGTGGATATTTTCCATACAATCCATCGATATAACCTAAAGAACAAAGCTTTGCTAAGTTTTTATAACCCTCTGCATTCTTTGCTAAGAATAATTGATGATGACGAACATCTTTGTCATCTTTCGTAAATTGTCGTTTGTGACGATCTTCTACAAGATAAAACTCACAACCAACAATGGGTTTAATTTTATTTGGGTTCTCAGCTGTATTATACTTTGAAGCTTCAGCAACGAATTTAAAAACACCAAACATGTTTCCATGATCGGTGATAGCCAGCGCGGGCATATTATCAGCAACAGCTTTTTTATAAAGCGAGCTAACATCTGCAGCACCGTCCAGCAATGAAAATTGCGTATGCACATGCAAGTGCGAAAATTTTGTCATAAGGAGTAGGAATTGAAACAAATTTACCTTTTTTAATCCACTCCCTCACTACGAATCGGCTAAGAATCTATAGTTTTTTATAACCCCTTAAAAATGAGGGATAACACTTTTTAACACCCCCAAATAAAAAGGCGGCACCTTTGAGAGTACCGCCTTAGACTTAATGTTTGGTATTTATTTTCTTAAATTGACCATAGGCAAAAAATGTTTAATTGATTTTTATTTTACTGCTCGACTTAACGCTCGCAGCGTTGATTTGAATTTAATAAACCATAGGCTTTAATTGTTTTTTTTTAAATTTTTATAAATTGATTGATGTAGTTTTTTTTCTAATTCACCATAGGCAAATACGCTTTGTTTTTAATATGTTATTGATTGATTTTATTGATTCACTTTTTTTAATTTACCATAGGCTTTACACTGATTGTTTTTATATTATTTGATTTGATTTTTCTTATTCACTTTGTTTATCTACCATAGGCACTGATATTTTTAATATTTTCGTTTGATTACATTGCAATGATACATTCGCATAAAAACAGAAAATGAAAAAAATCAATTATTTCTTACAAAAACATTTCAGCAAATATTTAAATAGATGCATGCTAGTCTGTAGCTTCTTGATTATTCAATCCACTTGTTTTTCGCAGGAAATATGGAATTATTATAAAAAGAATAAGTCGGTGACTTACGAAGAAGCCATTAACTACTACCATTCGCTTGCAGCTAAAGATGATCGTTGTAAAATGTTTGAATATGGCAAAACAGATTGTGGAAGACCATTAGAATTAGTTATTATCAATGAGCAAAAAGTGTTTGATAGAAATCAAATAAAAAAGCAAATTGTAGTTTTAGTCAATAACGGAATTCATCCAGGGGAGCCAGATGGAATTGACGCATGTGTTCGATTAGTTCACGACTGGAGTACAGGGAAAATCACAATTCCAAATAATGTGGTATTAGCTATTATTCCTGTTTACAATATTGATGGGGCTTTGAGAAGAAGTGAGTTTACACGCATCAATCAAAACGGTCCGACTGAATCAGGATTCAGAGGCAACGCTCGTAATCTAGACTTAAACAGAGATTTCATTAAGTGTGACTCAAAAAATGCTAAGAGCTTTACTAAACTTTATCAGACATGGGATCCAGATATTTTTATTGATACGCATGTAAGTGATGGCGCAGACTATTCCTACACGATGACGTTGATTGATTCGCAAAAAGATAAATTATCCCCATCGGTAAGTGATGTGATGCAAAAATCCATCAAACCTTTTTTGTATTCTAGCATGGAGAAAAAGAATATCGAGATGGTGCCTTATGTAAATGTTTTTGGTGATGATCCTTCAAAGGGAATGGCTGCATTTTATGAATCACCACGATTTGCCAGCGGATATGCAGCATTATTTCACAGTTTTCCTTTTGTAACGGAGACGCATATGCTAAAACCATTTTCGCAACGTGTTGATGCTACTTATGAATTTTTATTAAGTACTATGGAAGCGGCAGATAAATTCATTAACGAAATAATTATCTCTAGAATAAAATCAAAAGCAGCATCAGTCTCACAAGGTAAATTTTACTTGAATTGGCAATTAGATACATTACATGTTGACAGTCTGCTTTTTAAAGGATATGATATTGACACAAAGAAAAGTGATATCACTGGCAAAGACAGAATTGTATTTAATCATAACAAGGCTTATTCACGAAATATTCCTTTTGCTTCTAATTATCTTCCATCAGATTCAATTGTAAAACCACGTGCGTATATCATTCCGCAAGCGTGGCAAGAAGTTATTGAACGATTGCAGTTAAACGGAATTGATATGCAGGAATTGAAAAGCGATTCGGTAGTAAAGGCCGAGGTCTATTACATCGAAAACTATCAAACGGGAAAGAATCCGTATGAGGGACATTACCTGCATTCAAAAATCACTACGCGTAAAGAGCAACAGGAGATTAAATGCCTTAAGGGTGATTATATTGTGATGGCAAATCAATGGAAGAACCGATATATCGTTGAGACCCTAGAACCAACAGCGGTCGATGGATTTTTTGCCTGGAATTTTTTTGATGAAATTTTGCAGCAAAAAGAATGGTTCAGCGACTACCTTTTTGAGGACATGGCCGTAATGATGTTGGCCGATAAGCCGCAGTTAAAATCGGACTTTGAAGAGCGAAAATCACGCGATACCGTATTTGCTAATGATAGCTGGGCGCAGTTAACCTACCTCTACCAGCACTCTAAGTACTACGAAAAGAGCCACTTACGCTATCCAGTCTTAAGAATACAATAGAAATCTTAAGACCTAATTCTGCTTGGATTTAAGAATATAAGTCGTATATTTGCCACCCCAATCGGAGGGATACCGATTGGATTAAACAATTTAAAAAATTTAAAAAATGCCAGCAAAAATTAGATTACAGCGTCATGGTAAAAAAGGAAGACCTTTTTTCCATATTGTGGTGGCGGATAGTCGTGCTCCGAGAGACGGTCGTTTCATTGAAAGAATTGGATCTTACAATCCTATTTCAAACCCAGCAACCATCGATTTGAACATCGAGAAAGCTACTGAGTGGATCATGAATGGTGCACAACCAACTGATACTACTAGAGCAATCTTGAGTTACAAAGGAGTACTTTACCGCGTTCACTTGAACAAAGGTGTTAAGAAAGGTGCTTTAACGCAAGAACAAGCAGATGCGAAGTTCAACGCGTGGATGGAATCAAACACTAACAAAATTGAAAACAAAAAATCTCGTTTAGCTTCTGAGAAATCGAAGTCAGATTCAGCTCGTTTAGCAGCAGAATCTAAAGCTAACGAAGCGAGATTAGAAGCAAGAAAGCGTAAGGAAGCAGAAGCATTATTAGCTGAAACTCCTGCAGAAGAAACTTCAGAAGCACCAGCAGAAGATGCAGCTTCGGAAGATGCTCCAGCTGAAGCTTAAAAGTATTACCCAAAACCAAATAAAAGTCCTGCTTTAACCGGCAGGATTTTTTATTTTAGCCCCAATGAAAAAATTAGAGCATCATTTTCCAGAACATTATCAGATAGGCACAATCCATCGAACTCATGGCGTGCGTGGCGATATGATCATGTCGCTTGATACCGATACTCCTTCACGTTATAAAACCTTAAAACTTATCTATCTTAATCTTGATGGGACGCTAAAGGAATATGACGTCACAAAAATTACTGTTCGTGAGAAAGAGAAGTCTGCAGTCATTCATCTCAATGGAATTGAAGATATGACAACGGCTGAAAATTATTTGAAGCTTGATTTATATTTACCCCTATCTACCCTTCCGAAGTTAAGCGGCAAGAAATTTTACTATCATGAAATTATAGGCATGAAAGTAATTGATGAAAAACATGGGGAACTAGGAATCATTGATAACGTTTACGAATTACCGCAACATCCAGTAGCAGAATTCACAATGAAAGGTAAAACTGTTATGTTTCCATTACTGGACATTTTCATTGACAAGATTTCAAGATCAGAAATGATTTTTTATACTAAACTTCCCGAAGGACTTCTTGAAACTTATTTAGAAGAATAATTTTATTTGTTTTGCTTCACCAAGCGATCGGTGTCGTAACGTAACACATTAAAAAACTTATTCTCTACGCATCCTCCACTAAAACTGCGTTCAAATAAAAAAGATTGACCGCTTACGCATTGATAGTTGTTTTCAAATAATTCAACATCTACTTTCATAGAATCGATATTTTGTAAAATATAGTTCACCATATCATAGCCAATAAACGAATTGGCAATTGGATCGGCGTGGTATTCATCAATATAATCCTGACGAAATTCCTTTACAGAAGCCAAACTGTAATCGATAAAATATCCATTAAAAATGGTAGTCTTAAGTCCAGTTAGCTCCAAGGGACTAATCGACTCAAAACCCTCCCAGCTTGGTAAACCACAAAGAGTGATTTTATAATTCCCTTTGTTAGTCGCTAATAGCTCAACCACTGCAGTTAAAAACGATTCATCATTAGTAGGAACGATGATATAATTTTCTTTTTTCGAACTCAACTTAGGCTTTAACAAATCCCACGTTGCTCCCTTGAAATTAAACTTTGCAATACGAGCTGATTTTCCTGTTAAACTATCTAATTCCGAATAAATAAAATTAACCAATTGCTCTTCTTTTTTATCATTGCGATGAATAACCAAATAATTTGCATTCGAGTCAGTCGTAAATAAATAATTTGAAAATTGCTTCAACTGGGTTAGATTACTTGGAGTAGCCAGCCACAACCCTGAATTGACTTTCATCAATGCCTGAGGAATACTGTTAAGCGAAACAACTGGTCGTTTGCAACGCTTAATAAATTTCATCAACATCAAATTACAATTAGATGGAACCATTGCAAAGTAAAAATCGCAAGTATCTTTAATTGCTTTCTGAAGTGCAGTAACCGAAGATGCTGAATCCTTACCCAAATCAGTAATTACAAATTTAACTTTACCTTCTTTCAAATGATTCGTAGCCATTAATGCACCTTCGTAAAATTGCAGTGAAGGTAAAACGGAATTTACAATTGCCGGCTCCGCAACTTTGTTGGTATCATCAATCAATTGTTCTTTTAATTGAAACGACATTAATAAACCAATCTTGATTTCTTTGGATGTTGAAATATCCTGCGCCCAACTCAAATAAGTGGAACAAAGAATCAATAAAGAAACAAGAAAGATTTTTTTCATGATGCTAATTTAACTATTCCCACTCAATGGTAGCAGGTGGCTTCGAACTGATATCATAAACCACTCTGTTAACTCCTTTCACTTTATTGATAATCTCATTCGACATTTTACCTAAAGACTCATACGGTAGATGAACCCAGTCTGCTGTCATACCATCAGTGCTTGTCACCGCACGCAAAGCAACTGCGTGCTCATACGTACGCTCATCACCCATCACACCTACTGTATTCACCGGTAAAAATATCGATCCCGCTTGCCATACTTTATCATACAATCCTTCTGCTTTTAATCCATTGATAAATATTGCATCCACCTCTTGAATAATTCGGACTTTCTCTTCAGATACTTCTCCTAAAATACGGATTCCTAATCCAGGACCTGGAAAAGGATGACGATTTAATAACTCTGGCTTCATTCCCATTTCAGTTCCTACAATTCGAACTTCATCTTTGAACAAGCTACGTAATGGCTCCACTACTTTCAACTTCATAAAGTCCGGTAAGCCACCAACGTTATGATGCGACTTAATAGTTGCAGATGGTCCTTTAACAGAAACTGATTCGATTACATCCGGATAAATTGTTCCTTGTGCTAACCATACGGCGTTTTCAATTTTGTGCGACTCTTCATCAAACACTTCAATAAAAACACGACCAATTGTTTTACGTTTTGCTTCTGGATCTGACAATCCTTTTAATGCATCATAAAACTTTTGTGAAGCATCAACACCTTTAATATTTAATCCAAGATGTTTGTAATCTTCCAACACTTCTTCAAATTCATTTTTACGAAGAAGTCCGTTATTAACGAAAATACAATGCAGATTTTTACCAATTGCTTTGTGCAACAACATCGCTGCTACACCTGAATCTACTCCGCCAGACAAACCAAGTATTACCTGATCATTGCCCAATTGCTGCTGTAAATTTTTAACCGTCTCTTCTACGAATGAACCAGGGGTCCAGTCGCCACGACAACCACAAATATTCTTTACAAAGTTTTCTATCATCACTTTTCCCTCATCGGAATGCACCACTTCGGGATGGAACTGAACTCCATAAGTTGATTCGCCTGTAATATGATAACCTGCCACTTTCACATCATTTGTCGATGCAATCACATTAAATCCTTCGGGAGCTTCCGTGATTGTATCAGAGTGTGACATCCAAACGATAGATTGCGCAGAAACATTGTTGAATAACGCATCATTTGTTGTATCGTGTTGCAAATGTGCACGACCATATTCTCGAATCTTTGAAGGAGCCACTTTCCCACCAGCCTGCTGTGCCATTAACTGCGCACCATAACATACACCTAAAACAGGTAATTTACCTCTGTATGCTTTGGTATCGATATAAGGAGCATTCTCATCACGCACTGAAGCAGGTCCGCCACTAAAAATAACGCCCTTGATGGTATCGTTTAGTTCAGGAACATGATGATAAGGGTGGATTTCACAATAAACATTCAGCTCTCGCACACGACGTGCAATTAGCTGTGTGTACTGCGAACCAAAATCAATAATTAAGATGGATTGATGCATGTGCAAAAATAGAGAAATATTAATTTGCTAATTTGCCAATTGGTTAATTAGCCAATTATTTAATAGGATGAACTGCTAATTTGAGAAACATTAGCACATTACCTTGCCACATCGAAAAGCCCTTCGAGTCCCGAGGCTTCAGGATCAGGGACCGCCTAGCGAGGACATTAACACAATATCGCATTAGCAAACTAGCAAATTATCTCATTAGCACGTTTTCAAACTAGCAAATTATCTCGTTAGCACATTAACTCATTTTCACATTAGCACATTAGCACATTAAAAAAGGCTTTCATTTCTGAAAGCCTTTTTTCTATTCTACCACTTCGAGAATTTTTCTTTTCGTGATTTTTTTGGTGAGTCGCCACTGGATGTAGAGCGGGAATCATCTCTGCGACCGAAATCGCTACTACGAGAATCATCTCTCCTTCCAAAGTCGCTGCTGCGTGAGTCATCTCTCTTTCCGAAGTCGCTGCGTGATTTATCGCGATCACGATCACGACCACCGCCGCCACTGAAACCTCTTCCACCACCTGAACCTGAACGACCTGAATCACGTCCACCGCCATAACTACGACGCTCACGATCTCCACCGCCGCTGTAGCTTCCGCCACCTCTACGTTCTCCACCTCTGCTTCCACCATCGCCGCGTGATGAACCACCACGACTACGACCGCCTCCTGAAGAAGGGCTATCTGTAGAAACTTCTGTACGTATTACACGACCAGCGTACTCGATGCCATGAATTTTCTTCATCACCGATTCTAACTTATCATCTAATACATCAACGAATGAATAAACACCTTTCACATCGATACGTCCGAATGTAGTACCGCGCTCTCCTGTTTCATCACATAAGAAACGAAGTAACTTTCCTTTGTCTAAACCATCTTTAGCGCCGATGCTTACAAACATACGCGGACCTGCTGCGCGATAACCTGCGTTAGGGTCTGAACTATTTCTGCTTGAATGCACATCCACATTTAAATCTGGTGCTTTACGATAATACTCTAAGAAACGATTGAATTCAATCGAAACAAATCGACGAATCAATTCATCTTTCTCAAGATCGTTTAGTTCATTATAGATAGCATCTAAGTAAGGAGCGATTTCCTTCTCGTTTACCTCTACATCATGAACACGTTTAACAAGGTGCATCAATTGCTTTTCGCATACTTCAATTCCTTCTGGAACTTTAGCAGCTAAGAACGAACGTTTCAATGAGCGCTCAATCTGGCGAATTTTTGATACCTCTTTAATATTTATGATTGAAATTGAAACTCCTTTTTTACCTGCGCGAGCTGTTCTTCCGCTTCGGTGCATGTAGTTTTCAAGTTCATCTGGTAAATTGTAATTGATAACATGGGTGACATCCTGCACGTCGATACCACGAGCTGCCACATCGGTAGCTACTAGTAACTGAAGTGCACGTTCACGATAGCGAGCCATTACCTTATCGCGTTGCTGCTGACTTAAATCGCCATGCAATGAATCGGCGTTATAGCCATCGCGGATTAAATGCTCTGCTACCTCTTGCGATTCCATTTTCGTACGACAGAAAACGATACCGAATACATCGGGGTTCGCATCTACAATACGCTTAAGGGCAAGGTAACGATCTTTTGCACGAACAACATAATATACGTGCTCGATGTTTTCATTTCCCGACTCGCGCTTACCAACGCTTAATTGAATCGGATCTGTCATATAGGATTCAGCGATCTGACGCACTTCGCGCGGCATTGTTGCTGAAAACAACCAGGTATTGCGATGATCGGGAGTGTTTGAAAGGATAAAATCGATATCCTCTTTGAATCCCATGTTCAGCATTTCATCTGCTTCATCTAATACCACTATCTCGACTTGTCCTAAGTCGAGTGCTTTACGATTAATCAAGTCGATTAATCTACCAGGTGTAGCCACAACCACGTGTACACCCCTTTTAATGGAACGGATCTGTTCCATAATGCTTGCTCCACCATAAACGGCAACTGTAGCAAAGCCATCCAAATTCTCTCCGAAGTTGACAAGATCTTTGGTAATCTGCACACACAACTCTCGTGTTGGTGCCAGGACCAAAGCCTGTGGGTACCTTTTACCCATATCGAGCTTTTGCAAGAGCGGCAGCCCAAATGCTGCTGTCTTACCCGTTCCGGTTTGTGCCAGTCCGATTAAGTCTCGATTTTCATTAATTAATTGCGGGATAGCTTCCTGCTGGATTGGAGTTGGTTCCGTAAAACCCAGCGACTCAATTGCCCTGAGCAGCCTTTCGTGAAGGCCGAGGGCCTGAAATTTATTCATGCTGCAAAGATAGACAGAATAAGTGGGTTATCAACAGGGAGCAGCAAATAAACTTTGAGGATGAGTAGTGTTGAATTGAATAATCTTTGACCAATGAAAGGACCCAATCAAATAAGAAAATAATTAATCTAATGTAATTGTTACTAGTTATTTATGAATCTGAATTCTTGATTTGGTGATAAGTTAAGAGGCGTTAATTTGGAGGCAATAGTCTACACCATTTATCTTCGACTTGGGGCGGGGATGGGACATCCCCCGGTGATTTTTGTTGATAAATGAGTGTGGAGGTGTTGGACCAAACTATAAATTATTTGAAACATTATTTTTGTTTTAGTTACCTAACTAGATAACTTTGTAGCATTGAATGACGTGTAAAGTTTTAATGATTTTATACATCATGTCAGTAAATAAAAGCAACCGTAACTAAAAGACGAATACTACCATGAAAAATAAAAATCTCACCTCCTTCACCTACCACCTCGACCAGCAATATGGCAAGAAAGGTAGCAAAACACGCGAAAATTACGAGCAAGGCTTCGAAGCCTTTAAGCTTGGTGTTATTTTACAGGAAATGCGAAAGAACAAAGGCATGACACAAGAAGAACTCGCGGTTAAATGTGGTACCACAAAAAACTATATTTCACGCATTGAAAACGATGCCAGCGATATCCGACTTTCTACGTTAATGCGTATCGTTAGTATTGGATTAGGCGCGCATTTGAAGTTGTCGTTTGAGTTATAAAATAACATGATAATATTTTTAATTTGAATTTAAAATCTAAAAAAATATTGAACTATTTATTAGGTAGCGCAGATAAAACTGTTCTATCGGAATCGTACATTGAACCGTGATCAGCAACATTCCAAATTGCAACTTGAATATATGATGAATAAATATTCGCATTTGGATCTTGATACCAAGTACTCTTTTTAGTTGAAAGCAACTGAATTATTTCGGACAACTTTTGATTATTGCTTATAATTGGCTTTTTGTAAATTTCAAATCCATTTGGCGCATTCCTGTTCTTATTAATACAATACATATTAAAATTAACACAGGAGTTAAACAATGGGGGCAATTTAATAGTACAAGCTTGAAGTATTATTCCATTTTGTATTGATGAATCTTCAGATTGACAAACAAGTCCAGCAGGAAAATTGACAACAATTGTATCATTTGTGTTATTCTTTAGCGGAACACTTAAATACACCAACTCCCCACCATTAACATCATAAAAATAAGATGGGTTACAAGGACTAAAACCACTAGAAATAATTTGACCATTAAACGTAACACCATTTGGCAATTGAAAAGTCGCACCAGTTAAATCGGATGTGTTATTGCCAAAACCACCATTATTAATAACAACTGGTGTAGTGTTAATTTCATCATCTTCTTTTTTACAAGCTGATATAAATCCAATAACAAATAATGCAATAAGTAATTTTTTCATTTGATTTAAGGGTCAATATCAAATATACAATAATATTTTAAATTGAATTTATTACATCACTATTTCTTATTGCTTCCAAAAATAATATTCTAATAATATAATATAAACCAGGTTCACCAAATTGCTCTAAAACAAAAACCACCACCTTAAAATAAGATGGTGGTTTGACACTATGTAAAAAACAATTAATTATCTGCTCACCTCTACCCTTCTCTGTTCTACTCCAGATTCTGATGTAAAGCGGATTAAGTATAATTCAGCATTTAGTATCGATATATCGATTTGCTTTTCATTTTCATATACGCCAACTAATGAACCTAGTATATTAAATACTTCTATTTTTTTTTAGGAATTCCATCGATTCAATATTTAATATTCCGGATGTTGGGTTTGGATGAATGTTAATTATTGCATCAGCCCATCCATAAAAACGAGGACAATTTGATTTCGAGGGCTTCACCCTTCGAGCCCCTTACCTCGACAAGCTCGGTACAAGCAAATTAACCTATGCGAAGCAGAGTAGCATCCATTGGCCTGCTACACGCTTCTGCATATTCAAAGGCCTCCTAACGGAGATTATTAACTATAAATCCCTACTTTTGCAGCACAAAATTCAAGACTATGAAAGAAGTTTATATCGTATCCGCAATGCGTACTCCAATGGGAAGCTTTGGAGGTTCTCTATCCTCGTTCTCAGCAACCCAATTAGGCGCTATCGCCATTAAAGCCGCTATCGAAAAGGCAGGAATCTCCCCTTCCGAAGTAAATGAGGTTTATATGGGTAATGTGCTTCAGGCAAATGTAGGTCAAGCACCTGCAACGCAAGCTGCAACCTGGGCAGGCATCCCTAATAATGTTCCTAGTACTACCGTAAATAAGGTTTGTGCTTCGGGAATGAAAGCTATTATGTTAGGAGCTCAAAGTATCATGCTCGGAGAAAATGATGTGGTTGTTGCTGGAGGAATGGAAAGTATGAGTCGCGTGCCTTTTTACTCTGAAAATTTACGTTGGGGAAATAAATACGGGAATGTTACGATGATCGATGGTCTTGCAAAAGATGGTTTAACAGACGTATATCATAACTATCCAATGGGTAACGCTGCAGAGCTTTGTGCAAAGGAATGCAATATTTCACGCGAAGAACAAGATGCGTATGCAATTGAATCATACAAGCGCTCTACTGCTGCGTGGGCTGCTGGAAAATACAATGACGAAATTGCACCAGTAGAAATCAAAGGGCGTAAAGGCGATACTGTTTTGTTTGCAGAAGATGAAGAATACAAGAGTGTAAGTTTCGATAAAATCCCAGGACTTCGTCCCGTATTTGCTAAAGACGGAACGGTAACAGCGGCTAACGCATCAACGATGAATGATGGTGCTGCTGCCGTTGTTTTAATGAGCAAGGAAAAAGCAGATGCTTTAGGCATTAAGCCTCTTGCTAAAATCCGTTCGTTTGCAGATGCGCAACAAGCTCCAGAATGGTTTACCACTGCTCCTTCTAAGGCTTTACCAAAGGCATTAGCAAAAGCAGGTTTATCAGTTAATGATGTTGATTTCTTCGAAATAAATGAAGCATTTTCAGTGGTATCATTAGCAAATAACAAAGAAATGAACTTAGATGCATCAAAGGTAAATGTTAACGGAGGTGCAGTATCGTTAGGACATCCGCTAGGAAGTTCAGGTGCGCGTATCATCGTTACCTTAGTGCATATTTTGAAACATAACAACGGAAAAATTGGTGCTGCAGGAATTTGTAATGGTGGCGGTGGTGCATCAGCGTTAGTTGTTGAAGCAATGTAATTTATGGCTTACGGTATTTGTAATTTAAGTATTGTCCCAATAAGAACAGAACCTGCTCACCGTAGTGAGCAGGCTTCTCAGCTTTTATTCGGCGAGACTTTTACCATTACCGATCAGCAAAACGAATGGGTTAAAATTAAGACCAGCTACGACGATTACGAAGGATGGATGCAGAAAGCACAATATTTACCGATTGAGCTAACTACCTTCAATGAGCTTCAAAAGTCGCCCGCTTTTTTAAGTTACGATTTAGTTCAAATCTTAATCAATCACCAACAATTATTTTCTATTGTTTTAGGTAGTACGTTACCGTTATACCGCGCCAACTCTTGTCGTTTGGGCGATGTAGATTATTCTTTTGAAGGCAATGCGCGCCAGCCAGAAATTAATATGAGCACGAGTGTGATTCTTGAAAATGCATTCATGTATTTAAATGCTCCTTATTTGTGGGGAGGTCGTTCGCCTTTTGGTATCGACTGTTCCGGATTGACACAAATGGTTTATAAACTTTGCGGCATCAAACTAAAACGCGATGCCTGGATGCAAGCAGAACAAGGAAATGCAGTTCATCTATTAGATGAAAGTCAGCCAGGCGACCTTGCCTTTTTTGATAATGAAGAAGGAAAGATCATTCATGTTGGAATCTTAACTGCTAAAAACAGAATTATTCATTCTTCCGGCAAAGTTCGCATCGACTCTATCGACCATCACGGAATTTTCAATCAGGAAACCAAGCGTTACTCGCACAACTTGCGCTTAATTAAGCGAATTTTATAATTAATTAGTCAGGTAATACTGACGTACTAGCTGCGCTATGGAAACATACGCTTGCGGAAGTGCATTCTCAATTTCGTCATTATTCATCCATTTTGCTTCGGTAATTCCCTCTTCTTGTTGAGGCTTAGGCACAGCATCATCGGAGCAATACATACTATACCAAAAGGTGATTTTCAAAACATGATGTTCGTGATACGGATATACATGATACGTGATAAATGGTCCGTCGGTCAGTTTTAACATAGCCACACCACATTCTTCAAAAACTTCGCGGATGGCAGCAGTTTCTTTTTCTTCGCCTGCTTCTATTTTCCCCTTTGGTAAATCCCAACGGCCATTTCTAAAAATCATCAGCAAGTCAGACTTATCATTTCTTACTAATCCACCAGCCGCTTCCATAATTTGAAAAAGAGAGCAGAACGTAGCCCATGAAGCGGATAAATTCACACATTGAAAATACAATTCCCCCACCATCTTATTCATATCAAAAGCATCGAGCAATTGTTTTAAAACCGCTGCCGATTCATTGCCATTCAGTCGTAAAATCAAGTCGCCACCCTGAATAGACCCTTTCAGATCCATGAACCGAATTAGGCGCTCGTTGATATAAACATTGTACATAAACACAGATTTAATGTAGCATTTTTGCTTCGTTTACTTAAAGTGCGTAGGTTTGCAACCCTATGCAAAATGATACTGCCTCAAAAGTAGCCGAATTCTTATTGCAAATTAAAGCAATTAAACTACAACCTGATGAACCCTTTGTTTGGGCATCTGGCTGGAATTCCCCAATTTACTGCGATAATCGCATTGCCCTCTCGTATCCAAGAGTAAGAACTTTTATCCGTCAGGAACTGGTGAAACTAATTGAAGATAAGTTTGGTCGTCCAGATATTATTGCAGGAGTAGCAACTGCTGCCATCGCACAGGGAGCATTGGTTTCAGAGGCATTAGGACTTCCATTCGTATATGTACGTTCTTCGGCAAAAGATCATGGCCGTCAAAACACAATCGAAGGTGAAGTAAAGCCCGATTTAACGGCTGTTGTGATTGAAGACCTTGTATCTACCGGAGGTAGTAGCTTAAAAGCGGTGGAAGAATTAAAAAAGAATGGCGTTATTGTAAAAGGACTCGTTTCTATTTTCTCATACGGATTTGATACCGCTACAGAAAACTTTAAGAAAGCGGCTTGTCCGTTTTACTCTTTATGCAACTACGATATTTTGCTTAAGCAGGCACTTACAACAGGTTATATTAAAGAAGGCGATTTAGAATTATTACAAGACTGGAGAAAAGATCCTGCAAACTGGAAAAAATAATTTTATGACAAGAATTGAGAGCGATAAAGTAAGTATCAGGAAACCATCGTTGGATGTTTTTAGCTATTTGCAAAAAATGGAGAATATTGGAAATATCCTTCCAGAGCAAGTAGAAAATTTTACTTCAGATAATGATACTTGTCGCTTTGAAATTAAAGGCATGGGTCCAATGGGATTAAAGCTGGGTGCAGTAAATGCTGATTCAATTACTTATTTAAAAAATGAAAAAGCTCCTTTCGATTTTTCGCTGATAGCAAGTATTAAAGAAACAGGAGCTGATAGAACAGATGTACAATTGGTATTTGAAGCTGACTTAAATCCGATTTTCAAAATGATGGCCGAAAAGCCACTTCAAAATTTCGTTAATCATCTCGTAAAAAAGTTCGAGACGATTATGAACGATTAACCATTATTCGCGCCTGCGGATGATAAAAATTGTTCTTTTGGTTATCAATTAAAATTGAAACACTCCCATCTTCATTCACACCGTGAAGTTTTCCTTCTACCATCTTTTCATCAATCAAAAAATTCGTTGTTTCCTGATGTTTATACAAATATGTATGGTATTTAGTAATGATTGATTGATAATCTCCCTTATCAAATTCATCCTTCGCAAGCTTAACAAATTTGGCTAATTCAAAAACTGCTTCTTCATAATTTGTATACTGCCCCGTTTCCATTTTTAATGATGTACCAGGCGTATCAAAAACCTGGTTTACCCATTCTTGATTTAGATTAAGTCCAATACCCAAAATACTGACTCCGATTTGACCCCCTTTAATTGAATTTTCAATCAGGAGCCCGGCAATTTTCTTATGATCGACTAAAATATCATTTGGCCATTTTATTTTTACTTCCTTCTCAATTTTTGAAGCGATAAAATCAGCGACAGCAACGGCCATACTCATATTAAAAACGAACTGACTACTAACAAATACATTCCTCTGAAAAAAAACATAAGAGCAATAAATTCCTTCGCCAGGTCGACTCAACCAACTATTTCCACGCTGACCTCTACCCTTTGTTTGCTCCTCACAATAAATCAATGAATTTTCTGACAAGCCATCTTTAATCAGTCGTTGTGCATAGGTATTTGTTGAATCAATAGAAATCAAGGAAATCAGGCGCATAAAAGCGATGTTTTTTGTATTTTCGCGTGACAAATTTAATAAACCTGAATGGCAAAAACAGCGCGTGGTGCAAAAGCAGTAAAAACTAAGTCGATAGATTTATTGAGCGAAGCAATTATTTTAGGATTGCAAGAGAAAAAAGCAAAGAATATTGTCGTTCTGAATTTGAAAGGAATCAGCGGTGCTGTTGCAGATAAATTTATTGTTTGCCATGGTGATTCAACAACACAGGTAGAAGGTCTTTACCGTTCGGTTGATGAAACAGTAGAAAAAGAAACGGGAGAAACTCCAGCTCATGTAGAAGGTAGAACACATGCACACTGGATCCTACTAGATTACATTAATGTTGTGGTTCATATTTTTCAAAGTGATTACCGCGATTTTTATGGAATTGAAAGACTTTGGGCGGATGCTGAAATTGAAGAAATAAAAGATTAACTTTAAAAGTTTTTAATTGTTAAAATAAGGAAGCGCCTTTTGCGATAACGAAAGGGCAATTTGAAAGAAGAAAAATATGTCAGAACAAAAACCTAACGAGGAGAAAAAAAATACTAATCCTCCTAATTTCCCGAATAAACCAAAAGGACCAAAATTCACATTTAATTTTTATTGGCTATACGTAGCCTTGCTAGTAGTTATTTTGGGCATCAGTATGTTTGATTTTGGAAATCATCCTAGAGAAACATCCAGAAATAAATTCTACTCATGGGTAAAGGCTGGTGATGTAGAAAAAATCAAAGTCATCAATAAAGAAGCTATTGAAGTTTATATTAAAAAGGATTCTCTTTCGAAGCCTGCCTTTCAAGCTGTATCCAATAAATCAGTCGGCAAAAACACAAACGAAGGTCCACAGTATACTTTTACAATCGGCGATTTAGGTGCTTTTGAAGAAGAGTTAAATGCCTACCAAAAAGATATTCCTCAAGAAAGTAGAATAAATGTTTTTTACGAAAACAATGTTCACAGTATTGGTGATACAATTGCCACCTGGATTTTCCCAATCTCTATTATCATTCTTACAATTTATTTCATTCGTCGAATGAATTCAGGCGGTGCAGGGGGAAGTCAGATATTCAATATTGGAAAATCGAAAGCCACTTTATTTGACAAAGACATGCAAGTAAAAATCACTTTCAATGATGTGGCAGGTCTTGAAGAAGCGAAAGTGGAAGTCATGGAAATTGTTGACTTCTTAAAAAATCCAAAGAAATACACGCAGCTGGGAGGTAAAATTCCAAGAGGTGCATTATTAGTTGGCCCTCCGGGAACAGGAAAAACATTATTAGCAAAAGCAGTTGCAGGAGAAGCGCAAGTTCCTTTCTTCTCACTATCAGGATCTGACTTCGTTGAAATGTTTGTTGGTGTGGGAGCTTCACGTGTAAGAGATTTATTCCGTCAGGCAAAAGAAAAAGCACCAAGCATTATTTTCATTGATGAGATTGATGCAATTGGTCGTGCACGCGGAAAGCAACCTTCTTTCAGTGCAAATGATGAACGTGAATCAACATTAAATCAATTGTTGACAGAGATGGATGGCTTCGGAAGTAATTCAGGTGTTATCATTCTTGCAGCAACTAACCGTGCGGATATTTTAGATCGCGCTTTACTTCGTCCAGGTCGTTTTGATCGTCAGATTTATGTAGAGCTTCCTGACCTAAACGGAAGAAAAGAAATTTTTAAAGTACACTCTAAGCCATTGAAGTTAGAACAAGGATTAGATTTAGATTTTCTTGCTAAACAAACTCCTGGATTCTCGGGCGCTGATATTGCCAATCTTTGTAATGAAGCTGCATTAATTGCAGCAAGAAGAAATAAAACTGCTATTGGTCGTCAGGACTTTTTAGATGCAGTAGATCGTATTGTTGGTGGATTAGAAAAGAAAAATAAAATCATTTCTGCAGAAGAGAAGAAAGTAATTGCTTATCACGAATCAGGTCATGCAGCAGTTAGCTGGTTATTACAACATACAGCTCCGTTAGTAAAAGTTACCATCGTACCAAGAGGTAATTCATTAGGAGCAGCATGGTATTTACCAGAAGAGCGTCAGCTAACAACTACTGAGCAGATTTTAGATGAAATGTGTGCAGCATTAGGTGGACGTGCTGCAGAGCAGGTTGCCTTCGGAAAAATTTCTACGGGTGCTTTAAGCGATTTAGAAAAAGTAACGAAGCAAGCTTATGCTTCTGTATCTATCTTCGGATTAAACGATAAACTCGGTAATATTTCTTATTACGATTCACAAGGCAACGACTACTCTATGACTAAGCCTTACAGCGAGAAAACAGCTGAGCTAATCGATAATGAAGTAAAGAAAATGATTGATGAGGCTTATCAAAAAACAGTTAAGCTATTAACAGAGAATCGTCCAGCATTAGATACGTTAGCTGAAACATTATTAGATAAAGAAGTAATCTTTAGAGAAGACTTAGAAAATATTTTCGGTAAACGTAAGTGGGATAAAGAAGAAGAAACTGCTACTGCTACTGCTGAGCCAGTTGCATCAACAGATAATTCTACAACAACAGAAAATAATACTTCAATTTCTTAATTGAAAAATGGAAGATAGTACAACAAAAGAAAAGGTATTAAAAAAAATTCGTGCTTCACTTTTATCGAAGTCACCGAATCCTTTTCCCAAGTTGGAAATTGAAACCAGCGTCTTTGCTGATATCACTGAAGACCCTGTTGTTGAATTTGGAAAACAACTGACTGCCGCAGGCGGAAAGTTTTTCATCGTAGAAAACGAACTTGAATTTGCTTCAGGACTTGTTGATCTCGGTATGCAACACCTTTGGAAAAACATCGTTTGCATTGAAGAGGGCCTTTCAAATTTACTTTACGAATGTGACCTGCCCCACTCTTGTTTGGTGGAAGACATTGCAGAAATGAATGTAGCCATTTCAGGTTGTGAATGCGCCATCATTCGAAGTGGCACTATTGTTTTATCTTCTCGACAACAAACAAGAACAGTTCCTGCCTATGCGCCTGTGCACATTGTTTTGGTTAAGGCATCACAGTTAGTACCTGATATGAAAACAATGTTCGCGCATTTCAAGAAACAAGGGAAAATGCCTTCTGCAATTAGCCTTGTAACAGGTCCGAGTAAAACAGCAGATATTGGTGGAGTAACGGTTACTGGAGCTCACGGACCAAAGCAATTATACGTATTCTTAATTGACGATAGAATTCATGGATAATATTAAATGGGTAAAAATTTACTCAACTAATCAAATACAGCAACCTGAAATCATTAAATCGATTTTAGAAGATGCTGAAATCCCTTGCACTACCATAGACAAGAAAGATTCAAGTTACATATTTGGAGAAATTGAGATTTATGTACCGGAAGGAAATGTTGAAGCGGCCATTAACATTTTAAAAGAGCATGAAATTGCATGAGTAATTTTTGGCAGCGAACGTTGTTCGGCATAGTGTTCATCTCCATCTTAATTGGCGCCATCTTGTACGACGCTATCACCTTTAGAGTATTATTCTTATTAGTAGCGGTTAGTGCATTAGATGAGTTTTATAAAATTGTAAAATCGGATATCAATCAACCGAATCAAGTGGCAGGTCGCATCGTTGGAATCATAACATATATCCTCTTATCTGCGATTGCATTTGGAACACTGCCTTACAAATACATCACGTTAATTGCTGTAGCTTTTTTAATAATTCCAATTTTAGAATTATACCGGAACAAACAACAACCTGTCATCAATATTGCATTAACGTTTTACGGGATATTTTATACGGTACTTCCTTTTGCTTTATTGAACTTTATTTCTACTTCTGAATTACATTACAATCCAGAAATAATTTTAGGCTACTTTATTTTACAATGGAGCAGCGATACGTTTGCTTACCTTGTTGGAATGACCATGGGTAAACGCAGATTGTTTGAGCGAATTTCTCCTAAGAAATCATGGGAAGGGTTTATTGGCGGTGGACTCTTAACCATAGTTGCTGGATACATTACTTCCATTTATTTCCATAGCTTATCATCAAGTGAATGGATGATCATCGCATTCATCATTGTTATCACGGGTACGCTTGGCGATTTAGTAGAGAGTCTATTAAAAAGAACCTATCAAATAAAAGATTCAGGAAATATTATTCCTGGCCACGGTGGAATTTTAGATCGCTTTGATAGCTTGCTATTTGCGATTCCTTTCATCTGGCTTTATTTAAATTTCTTTCATTGATTTTTTAATTAGCTTCGATAGCCTATTTTTATATCGATGTTACAAAAGAATACATTTTCATTATTCCTGAGACGGTTTGTTTATTCATTCCCGATTCAGTTAATGGTGATGTACATCAAAAAGAACAAATCGTTTCTTTTCTTTTGGCTTTTACTCTTCGGAATTATCACAGAAAATGTTGGAACTAAATACGGATTACAATTTTTATTTTTAAATCCCGAGTACTTAGGCACTGTTGGATTCACCTCCTTCTTTATTGTCGGAATAATGACGGGAATGTTCATCGTTGCATTCAACATCGCAGGATTTTTATTGAATAGTTTTCGATTTCCTTTTCTAGCCACCATATCACGCACTTTCCTAAAATTCTTTCTGAACAACTTTATTATTCCTACTTATTTCATCTTATTATACTGCATCCGTATTTATCAATTTCAATTAGACAGTCAGTTAAAAACATTAAGTGAAATTGCAGTTGACATTATTGGATTGCTATCAGGAATCGCAGTAATGTTATTTTTATCACTTCGTTATTTCCATTCTACCAATCAGGATATTTTTAAATTGTTTGGAGTTAAACATGCAGACAAAGATGATCTATTGCCAATGCGCGATTATTCAAAGCTTGATAAATGGAGGAAAGACGCCTGGAGAGTAGAAACCTATTTAACCACTTTTTATAAGGTAAAACTTGTTCGTGAAACAGGACATTACCAACCTTATATGCTTCAAAGAGTATTCAAGCAAAACCATTTGAACGCAGCTGTATTTGAAGTGGTATTAATAATTCTTTTTTTATCACTCGGATTTTTTGGTGAAAGTCCCTATTTAAAAATTCCAGCTGGAGCATCCGTAGTTTTGTTCTTCACCATCTTACTAATGTTAGCAGGAGTAATCCGTTTTTGGTTAAAGGCTTGGGGCACTTTTGCTATGATTGGATTATTGCTTCTCATCAACTTTTTATCCCAGTTTGATTATTTCTCCCCTAGAACTTTTGCTTACGGAATTGATAACTCAAAACCAGAAAGCATTATTTATTCAAATGAAAATCTGACTAACAATAATAACAATCAACATTTAAAAAAATCACTTGACAATACACAAGCAATTCTTTTAAATTGGAAAAACTACTGGGCTTCGAAAGGAGTTGCAAAACCAAAGCTTATCATTCTTGAAGCAAGTGGAGGTGGTTTACGTTCGATGTTATTTACCTTTAAAAGTCTGCAGGTGATTGATAGTAGCTTAAACGGTGATTTGATGAAACAAACAGCCATTATCTTCGGATCATCAGGAGGAATGTTGAGTGAAAGTTATTATCGAGAATTATATTGGAAGCAGAAAGAACAATTAATGCAGGACAACTTCTCTGGTAGCGAAAAGTTTATTCAAACATTAGGTAACGACATGCTAAACTCCATCATCTTTAATGGTGTTGTTGCCGATTTGTTTTTGAATCCTACTCAAATAAAAATTGACAATCATTCTTATCCTAAAGATCGTGCATACGCCTGGGAAAAGTCATTTAATGAAAATACACAACACTTATTTGAACATCCAATAAGTGATTACATAGCCCCTGAGTCGAAAGCAGAAATTCCGATGCTCGTTATTTCACCTACAATTTTAAATTCAGGCGGCGCATTGCATATCTCTCCTCAACCAGTCACCTATCTCTTAAACTCTTCCGACCCAACACTTCAACAACTTCCTAACGGTATTGAATTTACGCAATATTTCAAAGGTCAAAATTCATTAAACCTAAGAATGAGTTCTGCCTTACGCATGAACGCAGCATTCCCTTATATCACACCAGCAACTACATTACCTTGCACACCTTCGCTGGAAGTATTAGATGCTGGGCTTCATGATAACTATGGAACTCAAAATGCCGTACAGTTTATTTATGCTTTCAAAGACTGGATTAATGATAATACAAGTGGAGTTGTATTATTGCAAATAAGAGATACACCGAAAAAAATAAAAACGGAAAACAACTCAGCAGCTACTTTCTTTGAAAAAACTACCGGCCCAATTAAAAACTTAAGCGATAATTTTTTAGTGGTGCAGGATTATATTTCTGATAAACTCATCAGCAATATCAACATGACAAAGGATATAAAGTTCGATTACGTACTTGTTCAAATGCCAGAGACGAAAGAACGTGTTTCGCTCAATTGGCATCTAACGGAAAAAGAAAAAAACTTATTGATTACTGGTATTTACTCCAACAATAACAAAGTAGAAATCGCCAAACTGAAATCGCTAATAAAGGCTAATTAATAAGCGTTCAGCTCTATAAGCAACTGAATAAATCTTTCTTTAGGTAAGAAATTTTTCTCTAAAGCTGCCGACATCGGAACTGGAGTATCTAATGCACCAATACGCACAGGAGGCGCATCTAAATAAGGGAAACACTTTTCGGCTATACGTGCCGTTATCTCACCTCCTATTCCACCTGTCTGAGTATCTTCATGCATCACAATCACCTTCCCTGTTTTCTTTACTGAATTTAAAACAGCTTCTTCATCCCAAGGTAATAACGTACGCAAGTCAATTATTTCAGCATCAATTTCAGGATGTAGTTGTAATGCTTCAATAGCCCAATGAACTCCTAATCCGTAAGTGATAATTGATAAATCATTTCCTTCTCTTACTGTTTTTGCTTTACCAATTTCGATAGTGTAATAATCATCATACACATCTTCATTAATACTTCTATAAAGTGCTTTATGCTCAAAATACATAACAGGATTCGGATCTTCAATTGAAGCAGCCAACAATCCTTTAGCATCCGAAGGAAAAGCAGGATAAACTATTTTCAAACCAGGCACATGGAAAAACCAAGCTTCTGTTGATTGCGAGTGAAACGGACCTGCTGCTACACTAGCCCCAGTTGGCATACGCACAACAACATCTGCATTTTGTCCCCAACGGTAATGCGTCTTTGCAAGGTTATTTACAATCTGATTAAATCCACAAGTAACGAAATCAGCAAATTGCATTTCTACAATCGATTTATATCCGTTGATGGAAAGTCCTAAACCAGTCCCCACAATTGCCGACTCACACAAAGGCGTATTACGAACTCGTCCTTTACCAAAC